>UREH01000043.1 GCA_900546835.1 uncultured Porphyromonadaceae bacterium | reverse complement strand
ATTCTTAACTGACGCAAAAAAGAGATTCAGTAAAAATAATTGCCCGGCTTATCGTATCGGGGGAAAGCATTTGCTTACAGGTACACCAATAAGGCAGGATTATCTTAGGACTGCTTTAAAGTGGATTTGTGCAGCACAAGGCATAATCCAGATAAAAGAGTATATGGGTAAACATCAAGGCGATGCGGACGCTTTAGAGTTATATAACTATTTTCAAAATGTAGTTACTTGGGCTTTGGGTAAATTCAATATCACTAAGCGTAAGAGTATAATGCAGGGATTAGATTGGGGTACGCTATATGAAAAATATCACGCTGATAAATCCTTAGATAAAGCTGATTTGGATAAGAAAATATCGGTTCTTTTAAAGGATAGTGAAGTTACCAATAGAAAAGGTATCATCCCCTATATCTTATCTGGCGATGAACGCCACTTAGGGCTTAGAACCTTTGGAGAGGATATAAGAGAAGCGGTATATGAGGAACAGAATGGTATATGCCCGATTTGCAAAGAGCATTTTGAGCTATGCGAGATGGAAGCAGACCATATAATTCCGTGGAGCAAAGGCGGCAAGACCGTAAAAGATAATTGCCAAATGCTTTGCTTACACTGTAACCGCACAAAGAGCAACAAGTAGGTATTACTTATTGTTATTATATAATTCCCATAAGAGGGCATGATTAAACTCTGCGACAATAATCCTGTTCACCCCAATTTAAGGATGACGACTGAAGATATGTACGATTCGCTAATAGCGAGATTGGAGGCTATTGATTCAATTGATAGGATTAGTATGGATTACGAATATTTGTCCTGTCCTCAACCGCATATAAGATTCGAGTTTATATCTTTTGAGAGAATTACGTCTATACGAGGTATTGTGACATCACCTCACTGGAAACCGCTTATTCCACAGTATATTGATTATTTAAATAAGCGCATTAAAGAGACTCATAATAGTTTACTTAAGTCACGATACTATGCCATTTTAGCGTTATCTTTCGGAAAAGAAAAAGAAGAAGCTTATCATTCAAATGTTTCATGCCTTAAAGAAATCACACATACAATCTGTGATTATGGAACTTTATTTGAAGTTCTATATTCACTGATTGAGATTTATTTTTTAATAAAAACCAAACCCAATCCCAGTATATATGAGTCCATTAAGGACATCCTTAATGATAAGGACATTTTATATATCAATAAGGTTCATATCATAAATATTATTACGGTTTCTGAAAATAAGAATTTTAAGGTTGAAAACATTGATGGCATATCGGATGTTTGTGAACTCTTAATAACTAATACTGACAATCCTAATCTCAAAAAGCGTTTAATAGAAAACGCGATAAAAATATGTTCAAAATTAATAGGGAAAGATAGTGTTCGTTATCCTCTTGAAATCAAGAAATTTCAAGAAGCCTTGGCTGATAACGAGTATAATTTTATACTGGATGATGATGGAACAAATATTGTAACCCCACACCAAAATCATCACATTTTACAAAGGATATTCAGTTTGTACCATTGTGCAGGAGCGATAGAGAAAAGGGATAAGGCGGAGCAAGAATTGATTAAAATCAAAAATAAATTGCAGTATCCCAGTTTTTCACAGAGACTATATACAGATAGCGGAGAGACATTTGTTAACCAGATGATTAATAGTGCGCGAGATGCAAATCTTGATTCATTTTTGTTTGGGTTGTCTCAAAATTTATTTTTGACAATACCATGTTCTGCAATATTTGATAAGTGTGCAGAGCAGATGGACAGTATTGATGGTTTTCAAACTGTTAATATTGACATAAATAATAATTCGGCTCCGGTTTCAGAAGGAAAAACTCATGAAGATAGCAAGTATCGAATTATGGGGCAATATTTAAACCCAATTACAGAAACCTTTACCACAATTTTATTACACAAAATTGTAGAAAAGACTGTGACATATAATAAAGTCAAAACCTTTTTGCTTAAGAATACTATTTTTGGACAAGTATATACTACACGTAATGGCATGCCCTGTCGTTTTTTTGATTTAGTGGAACTCCCTATTCATGATTTCTTTATTCAGCTAAAAAGAGTGACATTGCATAAGGCTATAAATTTTACGATACCATTAGACACATTAAGTATCAAAATTGAGCGAATACTGCGTGATATGCTATATTTAAATGGCTATTCAACTATGAAACAATTGCCAAATGGCAAGGAACAGATGTTTTTGCTGGATGATATATTAAAGTCCGAGGGTATTAAAACAATATATCCAAAAGACGATATTGATTACCTCAAATATATTCTGACTGATTCTGGTCTTAATATTAGGAATTCTGCAGCGCATGGATTTTATGATAATACGTATTACATTACAAAAGTAGGATTGCATTATTGTATGTTTTTATTTGTCGCAATTATTCGTTTGGCAGTTAACTACAATCTGAAACAACAATCTTAACCATTTGCGTGGGAGACAATACATATATAATCACATTTAATACGTAAATGTCTCTTCATAAAAGTCTCACGACAAGGCAGAATGAAGATATATAATACAATCACAAATATGGACACCAATCAGATAATCATATATCAAGGAGAGAATGGCGAAACCCATATTGAGGTTAAGTTTACAGGTGATACTGTTTGGCTGTCGCAACAACAGATGGCAGAGCTATATCAGACAACTCGCCCAAACATAGTCCAGCATATCCGAAACATTTATGAGGATGGAGAATTGGCGGAGAAGGCAACCTGTAAGAATTTCTTACAGGTTCGGCAGGAAGGCACTCGGCAAGTTTCCCGTGAGATTCCATTCTATAATCTTGATATGATTATTTCGTTGGGATATAGGATTCGGTCTGTTATCGCCACTCATTTCAGACGATGGGCGACGGAAAGGTTGAAAGAGTATATAATAAAGGGCTTCACGATGGATGACGAACGGTTGAAAGGCAATGGGGGCGGTGCTTACTGGCGTGAGCTTCTTGACCGCATACGCGACATTCGCAGTTCCGAGAAAGTGATGTATCGCCAGGTTCTTGACCTTTATGCAACTGCCGTTGACTACGACCCGCGTTCTGATATTTCCATTGAATTTTTCAAGATAGTCCAGAACAAACTCCACTTTGCTGCGCATGGTCATACTGCGGCAGAGGTTATTTTCAACCGTGCAAATGCTGAATCCCCTCTAATGGGGCTTACATCCTTCAAAGGAGACCATCCGACATTACGTGATGCAAAGATTGCCAAGAACTATCTAAGCGAGGAAGAATTAAAGATTCTGAACAACCTTGTTTCGGGATATTTTGATTTTGCCGAGATTCAAGCTATGCGCCGCCGACCGATGTATATGAGCGATTATGTCCAACAGCTTGACAACATCCTTTCCTCGACTGGAGAGGCTCTGCTTAAAGGAGCAGGATCTATCAGTCACCAACAAGCTATGGAGAAAGCTGAACGTGAATACCGATTGTTCCAAGTACGAGAATTATCCCCTGTAGAGAGAGCTTATCTCGAAACCATCAAGGAACTAAATGCAAAAGCCAATGGTAAGTAGGGTGACAAATCACTATGAGTAATTTCCACTTAATTTTAGGGCAAACCATTTAATCAACCAATCATCTGAATGAACAATCATTCAGTCACTCAGTCATTCATTCAGTCAATCATCTGAATGACCAATCATTCAATCACCCAGTCATTCAATCATTCCATCACTCAATCATTCATTCAGTCAATCATCTGAGTGACCAATCATTCAGTCATCTGTCCAGACATTCAGACTAAAATATTTCAATACAATAATATATAAGCACATCAACACGTCAATACATCATTACGTCATGACATCATGACATTCATAAATAAATACGTCATTACATCATTTCAGCCGTCTTGCAATCAAGACTACTATTGTTAATAGTCTGTGTTATTGTAGCTTATTCACTCCAAGACCATAACTTGATTACATATTTAGTCCGAAACAACCTTAACTATCCTTTGCAAAATCTTATTCTTCCCTCATTGCCATCCCGGATATCTATGCCCCTTCGAGATTCCAACAGACTGAAATGCCACTTTCCCCGATTTCAGAAATGAATCCGGCATAAGATCCGTGTCCCCGTATTCCACAACCTTATATAATTACTTAATGCGCAACGGAATCCGTCGGGATTCGGCAAGGTATGTTTTGAGGCGCACGAAATTAGATTTGCGCCTCAAAACATACCTTGCCGAATGTTAGGTTGGTCTTACTCCAAAGTCGTAATCCCCATTGCCGATTTTCACGCTCCATTTTTTCTTTTTTGTTCTCATTGGGATTGGCGGCGAAAAGAAAAAAGCCGACAAATCTCATCTGACTTATCGGCTTCGGATTGGATAGCAGATGCTTACATCGGTGCATAGTTGATTTCTCCAAGGGAGTCGATAGCATCCTGCTTGAGGCTGTCAACGACATGGAGGTATCGCTCGGTCATCTTTATGGAGGTGTGCCCAAGAAGGCTTGACACCGTTTTTATGTTCGCTCCTTTGGTGAGGACATTCACCGCGAAGCTGTGCCTGGCGCAATGCCATGTGATTTTCTTCTTGAGGCCTGCCTCCTTCACCCATTTCCGAAGATACAGGTTGCAGATGTTGTAATGCGGCAGCTTGAACACTTGTTCATCAAAGTTGTCATCGCTCGGCTCACCAATCAGACGGATAAGTGTGTCGTTCAACGGAACGATTACCCAGCTCCGGCTGCTGTGGTCTTTCGTCTTTTGCTGTTGGAAACGCAGCGTCTTTGTGGAGTAATCCACATTGCGATATGTGAGCTGACTTGTGTCGCACCAACGCACCCCGGTATATAGACCGAAGATGAAGGCACGGTGAATCTCTCCCTTCTCGCCATCGAAATGTGTCGCCACAAGCTGCTGTATCTCCTCTGGCAGAAGAATCTCTTTTTGCAGAGTCATGTTATCATTTTTCAACACGAAACCTCGGCACGGATTTTTCTTGATGAGGTCTTTGTCAACGGCAGCAGTAACCATACGCTTGAACATACGAAAATAGATTTTCGGACCATCGCCTGTTCCGTTCTCCTTAAGATACTCCACATAAGCCGCCACCATGTCAACGGTGAGCTGCGTCATTTTCAGATTTTTCTTGTAGAGGGAATATCTCGGTGTTACTGCGAGAAAGTCCATGAACTTTTGCAGTCCATGCTTGAGCGTTATACGGGTATATTTCGTGAGCGACGGGGATTTGATGAACTCCTTGCAGAATTCGAGAAAGTCCTCATCCATATCCTTGCGGAGACGATAACCCTCCCTGTCCTCCAAAAACGACTGCTCACGCTCAAAGCGGATTTTCTCAGCCAATGCGAGAGTGTTCTTATTCTGCATACGCTCCTGCTGGTTTCGGGGATGAAGCCAGATGTAGAGGTTGAGGTTTTCTTTCTTGCGGGAATGTTTGATTTTGTATTTCGGTTTTCCTGCCATCGCTCCATCTGTGTAGAACACCTGATTTCCGTCCTCGTCAAGCACGGGCGATTCAGTCCTACCGAGATAATATTCAAGGTAGAGGCTGGCACGTCCGTCGCTCAATTCCGACTGCTGGAGCTTGGGATTCTGCTTCTTGCGATTTTCTAAATTTGCCATACAATTCTAATTTTGCGCAAATATAATCCGGGGTGTAATAATTTGAAAATCGCCATACACATCCCTTAACACTTACACCTCCGCTACTGTTCATGATTAGGGGTACAAAAGGTGTACTTTTTGAGGAAATAGGGGCAAAAGCCGAAAAACCGCCGCAATCTTCACAATAGCTATTGCGCTGATAACAAGTATGGTTAGCTTATTCGCCTTATCATTGTTTTTCTATCAAAGAAATCTGGAAAATTTCAACCGTAAGATGGTATTATGGATAATAGGAGTAAAACTCATCGCATATTTTGGCCATTTTTTTCCTTTCTCGTCAGTCGTGATGCCCGCATCACTCCTTTCTCAAAAGGCAAAACTGCCTCAAAATATGCTTGTTGCAATTTAACATCTATTATTAAACACCCTCTAAATCTCCGGGGCTATAAACGGGCTTTGCGGCGTCGGCGTGGGAAGAGTCTGCGGATGCGGAGAAGTAGGGGAGCGGAGGCGCTCCCGGCGACTACGAGGCTCACGGCAAGGATGATGAGGAGGATGCCGAGACAGTCGCGGGGCGTGAGGCGCTCGCCGAACACGAGGATTCCGATTACTACGGCGGTGACGGGCTCAAGAGCGCCGAGTATGGCCGTAGGGGTGGAGCCGATGTAGTGGATGGCGCGCGTGGTGCAGAGCAGTGAGATGGCGGTGGGAAAGACGGCGAGTCCGAAAAGGTCGGTCCATAGCCATGGCTGCGAGGGGGTATCGATGCCTCCTTCAGCCAGTGCAACGCCGGGGAAGAGTAGCCATCCGAATGCGAGGACATAGAATGTGACCTTCACGGTGGGCATGCGGTCGAGCTGCGAGCGACTGATGTAGACGAGGTAGACGGCATAGGAGAGCGAGGAACCGAACACCATTGCCGTGCCGGCGAGGCTGAGGGTGGAATGGCCGTCGCCTCTGTAGAGAAGCGCTATGCCGCTGAGGGCCATGAGAATGCATAGAACGGTGGATAGTGTGAGCCGCTCGCCGTAGACGCATGTCATGATTACGGCCACCATGATGGGGTAGACGAACAGGAGCGTGGAGGCAATTCCGGCGCTCATGTAGTTGTAGCTCATGAAAAGCAGCAGCGAGGAGAGGGCGAACACAAGGCCCATGGCGGCCAGCGAGGCACCCTGGCGGAGGGAGACGCCGAAGCGCTGGCGTCGCCATGCCACCATCGCCCCGAGCACCGGTATGGCCAGCAGATAGCGGAAGAACAGCACACTGGCCGGGCTCATGCCGTCGGCATAGAGCGGTAGGGCGAAGAGGGGGTTCATACCGTAGGTGGCGGCGGCGACGGCTCCGAGGGCGTATCCTTTGATTTTTCCGTTCATCGCTAGGGTGCGCTCAATTGTTCTGGAATCTGGTGGGCGACATTCCGGTGAGGTGCTTGAAGTATTTGCCGAACGACGACTGGTTGGTGAAATTCAGCTCGTAGGCTATCTGCTGCACGTTTTTGCCGGAGTAGCGCAGGAGGTTTTTGGCTTCCTGAAGCACGTAGGAGTCGATCCATTCGGCAGCGGAGCGGCCGGTGGCTTCCTTGATGATGAGCGAGAGGTATTTCGGCGAGATGAACATCTTGTCGGCGTAGAAGGCTATGGCTCGCTGCGAGCGGTAGTTGGCGCGCACAAGGCGCAGGAAGGTCTGCACGTAGGAGAGCTTGCGCGAGTGGGTGCGCTCGGCCTTGGTGTGGCGCTCGGCTTCCTCGCCGTAGGCCATGAGCTGGTAGGCGGCGGCCGACATGAGCGAGCGGGCTATATGGCGGGTGTAGGGGTTGAGGTCGAGAGCGTTCTGATGGAGCATGTGGAAGTATTTGATCAGCACGTCGAGCTGGTCTGGCCGCAGGTCCATCACCTGTTTGGCCGAGGTGAAGAGATTGGTGTTGATGGCGTTGAGTTCGATGTTGAGGTCGTAGACAAAGCGGTTGCTCAGGAAGAGCAGGTAGGCGTCGAGTTCGTCGCCGTCCCAGTCGATGGGCTTGAATACGCGGTCGGGCGCCACGAACGTAACCGAACCCGGGTCAACCTCGAAGGTGTCGAGGTCGATGGTAATTTTTATGGTGCCCTTCACGCTTATTATGATGATGAAGCCGTCGAAGCGGCGGGCGGCGGGGGCGTAGAAATAGGATGTGTTGGTAGTGATGTGGGTCAGGATGTAGTCCTGGCCGAGATGCGAGTAGTCGTCGCTCACGTTCTTGAGCTGTGCGATCTGCGAGAGGCTCAGCGGTTCGTCCTCGAGTTTGACTTTCTTCTTCATAGGGAGTGGCTGGCTGATTTGGGTATTTATAGGCCTTACAGGGCAAAATTTCCCTTTTATGCAAATACTGCATCAAATTTACGCCTTTTCTCCCATTTTGCCAACCCTTTTGTTCCAATTCTTTTGGTAAAATTATTCCTGGATTCTTCCGGAAATTTCTATAATGGCAAAGGAACCTTCAGTATAAGAACCCCATGAGCCATAGAGGTATTTTATTGCCAAGCCCCGTTTCGATGTCGTCAGCGATGACATAACTATCGGGAATGTCGGCAATCTGGCTGAAATTCTTGTTTTTACCTCCTATTTCAAAAAGCAGTCTCTCGTCGACCATCAGATCGCCTGCCGGTGGCTCGGCGAGCTTGTGATTTGGCGCGAGCATGGATGCCACAAAAGTTTCGCGCACCGTACCAATCTCATTCATATTGCTTAAGGCAGCCATTATATCGGTATTGTCAAAAAGGACTTTTTCAGGTTTTGCGATGGATTTGGGAGAGTGCCAGCCGCTGTGAATAGAGCGGAGCACCGCTCCTTTGTCGAGCAATCCGAACATGCGAACCACCGTGTTGCGCGCCACTTGAATCTTTTGACTCAACGCCTGCACGTTCAGACTGAACGGAACTTCCGACGATATGATATACAGAAGTTTCCGTAGCTTGTATAATGTTTCGTATTCGATTCGTTCGGCGGCAGGCAGGTCGCGCATGATGGTTGTGTCCACGCTGCGCTCCACTCGACCGTAATAGTCGCCTAATTTGGAATCTGTCTTGAAATAAGGATAATAACCTTTGCCGAGATATTGATTGAAAAGCGGTAGAATCTTATTGTTGCCGATTCGGTTGATGATACTCCATGCTAGCTGTCCATGTTGTGTGAGTAGCTCTTCGAGTGGTATTGCTCCGATGTCTGCAATATTCATAAATTTCAGCCATTCCCTGAACGAAAGGCCGTAGAGCCGATACGGGATGCACCGCCGGCTCAGGTCGGCCAGGGCGGCATCAAGGTGAATTATGGAACTCCCGGTAAACACTACATGGTAGTTCGGGAAACTGTCGTAGATGTTTTTCAGTTCGCGGTGCCAGTTTCCTTCATAAAGATGTATCTCGTCGAGAAACAGGTGTGTGCCTCCGTGCGCTTCATGCCACTCCACGAGGTCAATTATCCGGTTGTCAGTAAACCACATATTGTCGCATGATGCGTAGAGGGCCTTCTCAGATAGCCCGAACTGTTCCTTGATCCGCTGGAGTAGCATCGTGGTTTTCCCCACTCCGCGTGCGCCCTTTATCATAACCTGCCTTGAGTCCCAGCTTATATGGTTGAAAAGATATCGGTGTGTAGAGGTGTCAATCAGGTTGACAAGCCTTTGGGATGTGCGTATCAGGTTTTCCATAAAATCAGGTTTCTGTTGCCTATTTCTCTGCAAAAATAGTAAAAGTGCATTTTGCAAACAATGTTTTTAATAAAAAATGCTCTCCGGATAGAGCATTTTTGCGAAAAAGTGCTCTATACAAAGAGCACTTTCGGGATAATAGGTTTAGAAATGGCAGGGGACAATCAGAGACCCTGATGGCCGGGATTCTGGCTCCCCGTCGGGTTGGCCTCAAGCAGATTGCGGTCGATAATTATAGTGAGCGGTTAACAGAAGTGATTCGAAATGAGACAGGTGATATTGGATAGAGAGAAAATGGCTATAGGTTAGTGGTATGATTGGAACGGGTTACATGCAATTTATGCAAAGGCAATTATAATGGGCACATTTCGCCACCCTCCAATTTGTTAAAGTTGCTTAAATATGCGAGACGGGGCAATCGGGCTGAAAACCTCATATGTGAGGTGGCAAACCTTTTGGGGGGACGGGATGTTTAAAAGGGGTAAAAACGATTTAATAAGTCTTTAAACGTTTTCTTAAAATGTTTTCACAAGACGTATTCTTTTCGAAGAAAAGTTTAAATGACTTCAAAAAAGTAAAACCTCAATCATCAGTATTATGAAACGTTTTCTTGTCGCGTTAGTGGCTCTTGTGGGCCTGGTTGGGGCCGCATCGGCCCAGAAGGCTGAAATTCAACTCGGCTACGGCGGCTACACCCAGATGGATGCCACCGACTGCCACGACGGCTGGGGCGGAGTGAACAACGCCTGGGGTGCCGTGACGCTCGGCGTGAATTTCAACGTGGCCCGCAACTTCTGGATCGGGCCGAGTTATTCAATTTCCACGTGTACGACCAAGGGTGGTCCGGACCATTCGTCGATCGCTTACCACGTGCTGATGCTCAACGGGCGCTACAACTACTGGCGCAACAGTATGGTGACGCTTTACGGCCACGTGGGTCTCGGTGCAGTGATTTCCCATATGATGCCGCACCACATGGACTCGTACAACTGCACTTATTTCGCCTATCAGTTTACTCCGCTGGGGGCATCGGTGGGCATCTCGCGGTCGGTGACGCTCTTCGGCGAACTCGGCTTCGGCGCCCAGGGCCTGCTGCAGGTCGGAGCCCGCTTCTCGCTCTAAACGCCAGGAGATAATAATGACCAACGGCAATTCGGTGGCTCTGGCGGAGCATCGGTTGCCGTTGGCATAATTTTTTTGTATTATTGACTTCTGTCTTAAATACTCACGCTCGGCAATGCTAAAATTAATTTTGCATTGCCCTCGCTTATTCGTATTTTTGCCGGTGTAATGCAGACCACATCAGCAGATATTGAACCGCAGGGGCGCTTGCCGGAACCTGCCGTGAGCGTGATTGTACCGAACTTCAACCACGCTCCTTATCTTGCGCAGCGTATTGACAGTATTCTCGCCCAGACGTTTGCTGATTTCGAACTTATTCTGCTCGACGATTGCTCGACCGACAGCAGCCGGGAGGTTATCGAGCGCTATCGGGAGCATCCCAAGGTGGCGCATATCGTAGTGAACGAGCGCAATTCCGGTTCGACGTTCGCCCAGTGGCGCCGGGGGCTGGCGCTGGCGCGCGGCCGCTACGTGTGGATTGCCGAGAGCGACGACTACGCTGATCCGGGATTTCTGGCCACGCTGGTGCCGCTGCTCGATGCGGATTCGGATGCCGTGGTGGCCTTTACCGGCTCGCACATGGTCGACGCTGCCGGCGCTTCTATTCCCGGGGCCGACTGGGACCGTTATCGCCCGGGCCAGCCGCACATAGAGCGCTACGAAGGTCAGGATTTCATTAAGAAGAAACTGCTGTGGACGGCCGACCTCTACAACGCCTCGATGGCGATTTTCCGCCGCTCGGCGGCTCCGGAAATCGAAGATGCCCAGACGCGGATGCGATATTGCGGCGACTGGCTGTTCTGGGTGAACCTCGCCCGGCGCGGCGCGGCTGTCGAGGTGCGCGAAAAGCTCAACTATTTCCGCCAGCACAACGCCAAGGTATCGCCGGGAGCGTCGAAATCAGGGGTATATTTTATCGAGGGTCTGCCGATTATGGTGCGTGTGGCCGATGCATTGAAGCTGACTCCTGCGCAGCGGGCAATGCTCGCAGGGCGCACGTGGAAGCGCCTCGGTAGCTTCCCGGCGGTGATAGAGAGCCATGGCGCGGCGATTCTGGCGAACCTCGACCGGCTCAGCCCCGGGGCGTCGACGCGGCGCCGGCGCCTTATAGCGCTCTACGAGGTCGACAAGTACCTTAATTTCACAGGGCTACAGCACTAATCACCATCTTTCGCCCATAATATGAAGACACGCCTGCTTTTTATGATCAGTCGGTTTCTCGACGGTGGTATAGATACGATTCTTACGGAGTATCTGCGCAATATCCCGCTCGACCGCTACGACGTGACACTCGCCATCGGTACGGCCATGGGCGATCTGGAGGTGCACCGCTCCCGTCTTCCCGAGGGTGTGAGCGTGGAGTATCTGGTCGACGCTCCGGCGCTTACCCATTGGCGCAAAGAAAAAATCAGGCGTCGCATCCCCGCGGCGGCTAAAATCTACGATGAACTGATACTCAATCCGATACGCACAGCCGTGGCGCACCGTCGGCTGAAGCGGCTCATCAGTAAGGCGGATGCTGTAATCGACTTCGATGCAACGTTTTACACGATGCTCCGCAGTTGCCGGGTGCCAGTGGTTGGGTTCTATCATTTCAGTATTGAGGAGAATCTGCGCCGTAGCCGCCGCCATACGCTCCGGCAGATGCGCGGTATGGCTAATTACGCGCATATTGCATTGATTTCCAATGTAATGGTGGAGGAGGGCAAGCGCCTCTTTCCGGAGCTCGCATCCAGATTTACGCGTATCTACAACGGATACAACTTCGCCGACCTGCGCCGTCGCGGTGAGGGGAAGACGGGAGTGGAGGTGCGAAAACCGTATTTCGTTGCCGTGGAGCGGCTTGAAGAGAGCCAGAAGGATGTATCGACTCTTTTGCGGGCCTATGCCAAAGCACGCACAGAGGCTGACGGACCGTTTCCCGGACTGGTGGTTGTCGGCGCCGGACGCGACGAAGCCATGCTGCGCCATCTCGCCACCGAACTTCATATCGAGGATGCCACCGTCTTCACTGGATTCCAGAGCGATGCCGCCCCATATATATCGCGTGCCGAAGCACTTGTGCTCGCCTCGAAATACGAGGGTTTCGGGCTGGTGCTCGTCGAGGCCATGGTGCTCGGACGTCCGGTGGTGGCATCCGACTGCCCATCGGGGCCGGCCGAGGTGCTCGATGGCTGGCGAGCCGGAATACTCGTGCCTGTTGGCGACGTCGACGCGCTGGCTTCGGCGCTTTCGCAATTGGCGGCTGACCCCGCAATGCGCGAGCGCCTTGCTGCTGCCTCGGTCGAGCGTGCCAGGACTTTCGATATCCATGAATCTGTAAATCAATTGTTAGACTTATGCCGACCCAGCAGATAAACCAAGGCGCCCCCCGACCGCGGATTTCAGCCGTGATGAACACCTACAACGCCGAGCGCTACCTGGAGGATGTTCTCCGCTCGCTCCGCGGTTTCGACGAGATAGTGGTGGTCGACATGCACAGCACCGACCGCACGCGAGAGATTGCTGCCGCCCACGGGGCGCGCATCGTGGATTTCGAGCGCTGCGGCATCTGCGAGCCTGCGCGCAACGCCGCGATTCAGGCTGCTACGTCGCCCTGGGTACTCATTGTCGATGCCGATGAGGTGGTGCCCGGGCGTCTGCGTGATTATCTTTACGAGGTTGCGGCTCGGGCAGACGCGCCCGCGGCCCTGCGCATTCCCCGGCGCAACAGCTTCATGGGGCGCGAGTTGCATTCGCTTTATCCCGACTACGTCACCCGCTTCGCTCGCCGCGATGCAATCGACTGGCCCCCGGTGATTCATGCTCAGCCGGTGGTTTCCGGCGATGTAAAGTCTATACCGACCTCGCGTCGCGACCTGGCGATTATCCATCTGGAGGAGAATACGATAAATTCGCGGATGGAGAAGGCGTCGCGATATGCTGAAAAAGAGGTCGAGCGCCGCGGCAAGCGCCGCTATTCTGCGGCGGCATATGCCGTTAAGCCGCTGGGTCGGTTTGTAAGAAGCTATTTCCTCAAGGGTGGCTGGCGCGACGGCCGGCCCGGGCTGGTGTGGGCGCTCCTGGAGGCGCACTATAAGCTGACGACATTGCTACGCCAGCACCCTGAGGGGCAGTGATGACGGGCCGTCTGCGGCGGGTTTCCGTGGCTTGAGGGGGCGTGGAGGATCAGCGGGCGGTGATGTGGAAGCATGCCTGCTTGCGTTCGTATTTCACGTAGCAGCGGCCGCGGGCGCGCATGTCGTTGACTACCTCAGCAAGTAGGTTTTTCATATCCTCCTGGGTGCGCGGTGTGCGGGTTGAATTGCAGATGAATTTGGCATAGCTGATGTCGAAAGTGGTGCCGTAGAGGTGTGCCGAGGTATCGACGGCGTTGCGGTTGCGGCGCCGGAGGCGGCTTACCAGACGCGGTGTGCGGAGCACGGAAGTAACTTTGATGCGGTAATCGCCTCCTCCGCGAGCCTGCAGTGAGTCGCGGAAGGCCATGCCGATGTCTTTCAGCAGTCTATGCGCCTGAGGCACGAGGAATGGGAGCGAGTGGGTGAGATTGTCGAGATAATAGGCCTCGCAGCTTGATATGCGCTCCAGGCGCGAGCCACCATCCCAAGCGTCGCGTAGGGAGCGCAGAGGGCGGATGCCGATGCGCTCGGCTGTGGCGATATGGAGGTAGTTGGAGTCGTTGAACACCCGGCCGAGGGTGCCTCCTACAGCATTGATATGCATTTTTATGCCTCCGGGTGGCATCGAGTCGAAATGGGCTTCGTATGGGTTGCGCGCGCGAATAGTGTCGGAGGGGAGAAGCATAGCCAGCAGACGGCTTGGAGTAGCTTCGGCGTCGGCGGCATTCTGTGCCGGCGCCTCAGGCTTCGCCTTGGGTTCTGGCGCGGCTTTGGGTTCCGGCGTGGGGGCCGTGGCGGATTCGGCCGGAGCGACATCTTCATTTTCAAGGGCGACGGCGGTTTCCGTGGCATCGCCGCGCGAGCCGAAGGAGGCCCAGAGCACGAGCATCGCGCCGAGCGCTCCCATAAGCCATATGGTATAGCGTTTGAGTCGGTTCTGTCTCATTTCAGCTGTTCATAGAGGTTGCGGCAACCGTCTTCGAGGAGGTCGAGCACCAGCTCGAATCCTTCGGCACCCTCGTAGTAGGGGTCGGGCACATAGTCGTAGCGTGTGGCTATCCGGAAAAAGTCGGCCATCGGCACTATCTTCTTCTCGGCCTCGGGCGTGGGCGATAGAGAGCGCAGATTGCGGAGATTCGAGGCGTCCATCCCCACAATCAGGTCGAAGCGGTCGAAGTCGGCTTCGCTGACCTGACGTGCGCGGTGGGTGAGGTTGTATCCCCGGCGCCGGGCGTGGATACGCATGCGGCGGTCGGGAAGGTCGCCGATGTGGTAGTCGCCCGTGCCGGCCGAGTCAATCACGAAGCGCGTGCGGGCGCCCGGGCGGTTGATTTC
>UREH01000042.1 GCA_900546835.1 uncultured Porphyromonadaceae bacterium | reverse complement strand
CATCCGATGCTTCCGGCAAGGTAGTAGGAGCCTTCTCGGCCTCGCACGCCAAGCAGGAAGCCGCCCGACAGGCCGAAGCCGAACGCCTCGCAGCCGAACAGGCAGCCGCCGAAAAAGCTGCACAAAAGAAAGCCGCAGCCGACAAAGCCAGGAAAAAGAAGCAACAGCAGCACAAGACCGTAACCGTGCGCAAGGGCGACTCTCTGGCCCGCATAGCCAAAAAGAACGGCACCACCGTGGCGGCTCTCCAGAAACTCAATCCCAGCGTGAAGTCGGGCAAAATTCAGCCCGGCGACAAAATCCGCGTGAAATAATCCCGGAGCAACCGCTCCCCCCTCCTACCGATGACACAGATTCCCGACAATCTCGAACTCATTCTTCTCAACATATCGGGCCACGACCGCCCGGGCGTAACGGCCGCACTGACCGAAATCCTCGCGCGCCACAACGCCATGATTCTCGACATCGGCCAGGCCGACATTCACCATTCGCTATCGCTTGGCATTCTCGTGCAGACCACCTCGGCCGAAAGCGGCGATATGCTCAAGGACCTGCTTTTCAAAGCCTACGACCTCGGTGTGAAAATTCGCTTCAACCCCATTACCCGTGAGGAATACGAAGCGTGGGTAGGCCGTCAGGGCAAAAACCGATGGATTATCACACTGCTGGGCCGACGGCTCACCGCGCGCCACATAGCCCTGGTGAGCGCCGAAATCGCCCGTCAGGGACTCAACATCGACTCCATACAGCGCCTCACCGGGCGCCAACCGCTCGACCTGACGGCATATGCCCGCACCAAGGCGTGTATCGAATTCTCCGTGCGCGGCACCCCCGCCGACCGCGACGAAATGCAGAGCCGCTTCGTGCACATCTCGGCCGAAGAGGGCTTCGACATCTCGCTTCAGGAGGACACCATGTACCGACGCTGCCGCCGACTCATATGCTTCGACATGGACTCCACTCTGATTCAGACCGAATGCATCGACCAGCTGGCCGCCCGCGCCGGCGTGGGCGATCAGGTGGCCGCCATCACCGAGCGCGCCATGCGCGGAGAAATCGACTTCACGGAGAGTTTCCGCGAACGCGTGGCCCTTCTCAAGGGGCTGGATGCAGGCGTGATGCAGGAAATCGCCGAAAGCCTCCCGATTACCGAGGGAGTGGACCGCATGATGACCGTGCTCAAACGTGCGGGCTTCAAAACAGCCATCCTCTCGGGCGGATTCACTTTCTTCGGCGAATACCTCAAGCAGAAATTCGGATTCGACTACGTCTACGCCAATGAACTCGAAGTGGCTGACGGACGGCTTACGGGCCGCTACGTGGGAGATGTGGTCGACGGCAAGCGCAAAGCCGAACTGCTGCGCCTCATAGCCCAGGTGGAGAACGTGAACATAGCCCAGACCATCGCCGTGGGCGACGGCGCCAACGACCTGCCCATGCTTTCTGCCGCCGGTCTGGGAATAGCCTTCCACGCCAAACCGAAAGTGAAGCAGACAGCACGCCAGAGTATCTCCACAATCGGCATCGACGGTGTGCTCTACTTCCTGGGATTCAAGGACTCGTACATAAACTGAACCATATACCGCACTCCACCACGATGATTGACAACACCACGTTCGGAACGATGAAGGCGATGTACCACACCTTCGGGTGCAAGCTCAACTTCGCCGAGACCTCGACGGTGGCACGCATGCTCGCCGAAAAGGGAGTGGTGCGCGCCGGCGCGGGCGAACGCCCTGACGTGATTGTGGTAAACACATGCAGCGTTACCGAGGAAGCCGACAAAAAATGCCGTCAGACCATCCGCTCGTTCCATCGCCGCTGGCCGCAGGCCACCATCGTGGTAACAGGCTGCTACGCCCAGCTCAAACCAGCCGAAGTGGCTGCGATCGCAGGGGTGGAAATAGTGGCAGGCAACGACCGCAAGGGGCGCCTCGCCGAATTCATCGAGCAATGGGCGGCCGAACACCGCGAGCACGTGGAGGTAGTGCCGACGCAGCAGCTGCGCGGGTTCACACCCTCGTGTGCGCGCGGCGACCGCACACGCTGCTTTCTGAAGGTGCAGGACGGCTGCGACTACTGGTGTACCTACTGCACCATTCCCGCCGCGCGCGGACGCTCGCGCAGCGGCACAATCGATTCTCTCGTTGCCCAGGCCGAGCAGGCCGCACGCGAGGGAGCCCGGGAGATTGTAATCACCGGCGTGAACATAGGCGACTTCGGCCGGCGAACCGCCGACGCCGACGGTGAAATCGCCCCCGCACCCGGCGAGCCTCGCCCGACGCTTCTCGACCTTCTGCGCCGTCTCGATGCCGTGGAGGGGATAGACCGATACCGCATATCTTCGATAGAGCCTAATCTGCTAACCGACGAGATAATCGAATTCTGCGCCTCGTCGGTCCGCTTCATGCCCCACTTCCACATCCCCCTGCAGAGCGGCAGCGACGAGGTGCTCCGCCTGATGCACCGCCATTATGACACCACGCTCTTCCGCCACAAAATAGAGCGTATACGCGCCTTGATGCCCGACGCGTTCATCGGCGTGGACCTGATATGCGGAGCGCGCGGCGAGACCCGGGAGGAGTTCGAGCGCTCGCGGGAGTTCGTGGAGTCGCTGCCCATTACGCGGCTACATATCTTTCCCTACTCCGAGCGACCGGGCACAAAGGCGCTGGAAATAGCCCACAGCGTGAGCCGCGAGGAAAAACACCGCCGCGTGGGCGAGATGATGCGCGTGTCGGAGCACAAAATGGAGGAGTTCGCTCGCCGATACACAGGCACGGTGCGTCGGGTGCTTCTCGAACACAGTCGCCCGGGAGAGCCCATGTGTGGGTTCACCGACAATTATCTGAAGGTTTCGGTCGACGCCCCCGAGTGGATGGACAACAGGATAGTGCCCGTAAGGCTTCTCGAAACCATAAAGGACGATACGGGCGACATAACTTTCAAAGCCACCCTGGAAATATGAAAGAACGGGCGGCCGACATATCGTTCCGACTGCTCACAGGGTTTATGAATGCCCTGGCGAGGCTACCGCTACCGGTGCTTTATGTGCTGAGCGACGCCACATTCGCACTGCTGTACTTCATAGTGCGCTACCGCCGCCGCCTGGTAGACCGCAATCTCGCCACGAGCTTTCCCGACAAAAGCAGACATGAGCTTCACGCCATACGGCGCCGCTTCTACCGAAATTTCGCCGACTATATATTCGAGACAATCAAGCAGCTCCACGTGAGCGACGCCGAAATGCGCCGCCGCATGACATTCAGCGGAGTCGACATCATAGACGGGTACCTGCGGCAGGGGCGCCCGGTAGTATGCTACTTCTCGCATACGGGCAACTGGGAATGGGCGCCGTCGATTACTCTGTGGTCCGACGTGCGCCCTGGCGTCGACGCTGAATTCTGTCAGATCTACCGCCCCCTGCGGAACCGCCGCATGGACGCGCTGATGCTGCGTCTGCGCTCGCGTTTCGGATCCGTGTCGCTGGCGAAAAACATGGCATTTCTCGACCTGATGCGATACCGGCGCCGCGGTATGCCCACCGTGACCGGCTTCATGAGCGACCAGAAGCCGAGCCATGGCGACGCCGGCTACATAACCTGCTTCCTCAACCATCCCACGGCAATGATAACCGGCACTGAAACGGTAGCCAGGCGCATGGATGCAGCCGTGGTATACTGGGACATGCAGAAACCCTCGCGCGGCCATTACCATATCGACATCCGTCTGATAACCGACGCTCCGACGAAGCTGCCGCCCGACGCCATAACCCACCGCTACGCCTCGCTGCTCGAGCAGACCATCTGCCGGCAGCCGGCTATATGGTTATGGACCCACAACCGATGGAAACACCCGGTCGACGCAGTGCATACGCCCGTAATCACCAAATAACCCACGAAACCATCCGACAGCATTGAAGGCAGCCGTAATCATCCTCAACTGGAACGGAGAGAAACTGCTCCGTGAATTCCTTCCCTCAGTAGTGGCCAATACCGACCCGTCGCTGGGCCACTTAATTGTGGCCGACAACGGCTCTGACGACGGCTCATTGAAGCTGCTGGCCGAGCGGTTTCCATCGGTAGAGGTACTCGCTTTTCCCGAAAACTATGGATTTGCCGGAGGATATAACCGTGCGGTAGCCGCCGTAGCCGGACGTTTCGAGCTCGCGGTGCTGCTCAACAGCGACGTCGAGACTCCTCCGGGATGGCTCGATGCACTTTCCGGAGCCATGAAAGCCGATCCTAAAATCGGAGCCTGCCAGCCCAAGATACTTGCATACACCGACAAGGAAAAATTTGAATATGCAGGCGCGGCCGGAGGCTTTCTGGACCGCAACGGCTACCCATACTGCCGCGGGCGCCTCTTCTCGGCCGTGGAGACCGACCACGGGCAATACGACGACCCGATAAACATATTCTGGGCCACGGGAGCTGCATTGATGGTACGCACCGACCTCTACCTGAAGGTAGGAGGGCTCGACGAGGATTTCTTCGCCCATATGGAGGAGATTGACCTCTGCTGGCGCATCCATCTGGCAGGCTACCGGGTAATGGTGATTCCACAGAGCAAAGTATATCATCTGGGGGGTGGTTCCCTTCCGGCCTCCAATCCGCGGAAAACCTATCTGAATTTTCGCAATAACCTGTTGCTGCTCCATAAAAACCTGCCGGTCCACAGGGTGAAACCCGTTCTTATGCGGCGACGGCTGCTCGACACTCTGGCATGGCTGAAATCCGCGGCCACATTCGACTGGGCCAACGCCGCAGCAATATGGCGCGCGCACCGCGATTTCGCCCGGATGCGCCGCCGCTACATCTTCCACCCCGACACCGACCTGCTTGAAGCAAATTGTCCGCCGGACCTGCTCATCGACTACTACCTGCGCGGAATACGCACCTACGACCGCCTGCGCCACCACCGCTGAACGGAGGGAGCGCGCCCCGGCCTCAGAGCGACTGCGTGAGTGTGTCGATAAACAGCATGGCCGTAACTCCGGCCACAAGCGCATATGTAGCCGGTTTCTGGAATCCATGAGCATGCGTCTCGGGTATCATTTCGTCGGAGATGACATAGAGCATCGCACCGCCTGCCATGCCGAGCAGTCCGGGCAGAAACATCCCCGACAGGCCTCCCAACACGAATCCAAGTATCACACCGGCCATCTCCAGCAGAGCGACTACGATGGAGATGCCGCAGGCGCGTAGCCATCCGACACCAATCATCAGAAGAGGCGTCACCACAACCATCCCTTCCGGAATATTCTGCAACGCGATGGAAACGGCGACCGAATACGCGCCCGAGAGATTCGACTCGTCGAAGACAATACCGGTAGCCATCCCCTCGGGAAGCTTGTGGATAGCTATTGCAACCACAAAAAGCAGTACGCGATGAGTCGTGGCATCGGCGCTGTGGCGCTCACTGTCGAGACCGGTAAGGCGATGAAGATGGGGTGTGAGGCGGTCGAGTGTACCGATAAGAGCCACCCCCGCAGCCACGCCGACAACAACCTGCCACCAGTCGGAGAATCCACATTGGCCAATTGCCGGAAGCAGCAACCCGACGATTGCCGCCGCAAGCATCGTGCCGGCGCAGAAACCCATGAAGATGTCGTTCCATTTGTGCGGAATCCGCTTAACGGCCAGACCGATTACCGAGCCGACCAGCGAAGCGGCCGCCAGGCCGGACGCACTGAGGAGTACATGCTGCCAGATATTCATGATTTGTAGAGATTTTAATTATCGCACCCGACGGTTGCGGATAAAACGTATGCCCTCCCCGATCCACAGCACAAACGAGGTGCCAAGCAGAATTATAGCCCAGTCGGAGAGGCGAAGCGGGGTCACGGTGAAGAACCGGCCTCCCAACTCCACGATAAGAATCTGCACGACAAGAATCACACCTGCAATGAGCAGGAACTCGCCGCAGTGGGTCAGACTCAGTCCACTCCCATGCGAAGCGTAGGCGCGTGCGTTAAACATATTCCAGAACTGAAGCATCACGAAAATCGTGAAGGTAAGGCTGAGTTCATAGGCCGTAAGACCCGAACGGCTACCAAGATGTTCATGCAAAAGCTGTGGAAGCGACGAGATATCGGCATGTTCGAACGCATACACCAGGTAGAACATTATCCCGAAGAAAATCAATCCGGAGGCTATAATGTTGCGCCACATGGAACGTGTGATTATAAACGCCGTGCGGCTACGCGGCCGGTCGGACATCACGCTCGACGACGGCGGGAGCGACGCAAGCGCCATGGCCGCGAAAGTATCCATGATGAGATTCACCCAAAGCATCTGGGTGACGGTGAGCGGCGACTCCGTCCCCATAAACGCGCCTGCGAGCACAATCATACAGGCGGCCAGGTTGACCGTCATCTGGAACATAATGAAGCGCTGGATATTGCGGTAGAGCGACCGGCCCCACATCACGGCGCGGCCTATCGAGGCAAACGAATTGTCGACTATGGTAATGTCGCTCGCTTCCTTTGCCACAGAAGTACCGTCGCCCATCGACAGGCCGACATGGGCGGCCTTGAGGGCCGGAGCGTCGTTGGTGCCGTCGCCGGTAACGGCAACCACCTGCCCCTTCCGCTGAAGAGCCTCGACAAGGCGCTTCTTGTCCATCGGGCGGGCGCGGGCAATAATTTTCAAGTCCATAACGCGGTCAAGCAGCTCATCGTCGGATAGCGCGCCGAATTCCGGCCCGGTGATTATATTGCGGTCGCCGTCGGAGGGGAGCCAGAGGCCGATCTGACGGCCGATTTCACGGGCAGTGCCTGGAGTATCTCCGGTTACGATTTTCACGGCTATACCAGCGTCGGTCACCTCGCGGATTGCATCGGGCACATCGGCGCGAACGGGATCGGAAATTGCAACGAATCCGAGAAATTCAAGTCCGGCAGGCTGTAGCTGACCGTCGACAATCGGGTCGATACCCGAAGCGAGCTCCGCATAGGCAAAACCGAGTGTACGCATGGCCATGGCCTGATATTCCGCCAGCCGGGCGTCGACGCTGGCTCGCGTGGCGCCTTCCGGATAAAGTGAGCAGAGCCCATAGACGATTTCGGGTGCTCCCTTCACAAAGAGCAGTCTCCGCTCCCCGTCGGCAACCACCGTCGCCATGAATTTGCGCTCGGTGGTGAACGGAAGTTCGTCGACAGGCGTAAACCTCCCTCGCAGACTTTCATAGTCAATTCCGTTGGCATCGAGCCAGAGAAGCAGAGCACCCTCGGTAGGATTGCCGAGTACGGAAGGTAATCCCTCGCCGCTACGGTCGAGACGTGCCGTGGAGTTGACGGCTATCCCCTGGGCAATCAAGCGGGCGAGAGCGGTGTCGGAACGGAGTCCGTCCGACGGCAGCCCGTAGAAATCGAAGCTGTAGACCTGCATGCGGTTCTGCGTGAGTGTGCCGGTCTTGTCGGTGCATATCACGGTGGTCGCTCCCATCGTCTCGCAGGCGTGGAGTTTGCGAACGAGATTGTTGGTGCGCAGCATCCGGCGCATGCTGTAGGCGAGCGAGAGCGTGACAGCCATCGGAAGCCCTTCGGGCACGCTCACCACTACAAGCGTGACAGCAATCATAAGCGTCTGGAGCAGATATGTGAGGAAGGGGACCAGCTCGAAGGCCGGATTCATATGAAGATACATGATGACACGGCCGATTACCACGGCCGCGCCAACGATATAGCTCATGCGGGCTATAAGGCGCCCGAGCCGGTCGAGCTGCTCGGTGAGCGGAGTGCGGACCGAATCGTCGATGCGCGTCGCCTCGAAAACCTTGCCGTTCTCGGTATCGTCGCCTACGGCAGTTACGCGTGCCACACCATGCCCCTCCATCACCCGCGTGCCACGTAGCACCACGTCGGTGGGGAAGGTCGCTTCCGGGTCCTGCTGCTCCGGATCGGCGCTCTTGCGCGCGATGGGCTCGCCCGTAAGGGTGGATTCATCTACGCTGAGCATCATGGACTCAAGCAGCCGTGAGTCGGCCGGTATTTCCTGGCCGGTATTGAGCAGGAGTATATCGCCTACCACCACATCGCGCCGCGGGACTGAGGTAGGATTACCGTTGCGCATCACCTGCACCGGCTCGTCGTCATTCACCTGATTCAGGATGGCGAATTCCTTGTTGGCGCGCCATTCGAAGTAGAAACCAAGCCCTGTGGCAAGGAGTATGGCGATGAATATGCCTACGGGCTCGAAAAACACCGTCGGCCCCTGCTCAAGCGAGAAATACTCGTAAAGCGATATGCATACCGACAGAAGCCCGGCCACGAGCAGAATTATAATCAGCGGATCGCGGAATTTGGCGAGAAACTGACGGTACCAGGGCACCGGTTCGGCAGGGGTAAGAACGTTGGAGCCATTGAGGCGTCGGCTTTCGGCCACCTCGATATCAGTAAGCCCCGGATAGGCATTCCCTCCGGCAGCCTTGGGAGACGTTGCGGTCATGTATGCAGATGAAATGTAAGGATATTAAGTAACTGTTTAAAAATATTTTATATTATCCTGATCCAATTATTTCAACATTCCCGCGGTAAGATTTCCGTATCTTTTCCTCTCTTCATCAGTCGTGTAGACATCTACACTCCTTCTTCATCGAGAAAAATCTCCTGAAAATTTTCCTCCCGGAAATATTAAAATCATTTCGACAGGTTGCTTATTCACAGCTCCACTGGCATCGGATTCCGGATTATAGAATACTGTAGCGGAGCACGATTACGATAAGCAGGGCATAGAAGCCGGCAACGACGTCGTCGAGCATCACGCCCCAGCCACCACCCACACGTTCCATACGACGCGCCAGCGGAGTCTTTACTATGTCGATGACCCTGAAGGCGGCGAAACCGGCAATCGCCAGAATGGCCGTAATTCCCGGATGGCCGGCCACGCCGGCGGCGAGCATTGGTATCCACGTGCCGAGATATTCGTCGATTACCACCGACCGCGGATCCTCGCCCCAGTATTTCTCCATAATTCCGGAAGTCCACGCGCCGGCCACGAGTGTGACAACCACAAGAGCGATAGTGGCCCACATAAGCGCTACCGGACTCAGAACGAGATACAGCACATACCAGATGACAAGAGCCACAAATGCTCCGGCCGTACCCGGCGCTCCGGGCACAAAACCTGCGCCGAAACCAGTGGAAAGAATCACATGAAACCAGGGAGCCTGGCCAAGCGGATGATTATTGTTGTTGCTCATCGTTGAAGGCGTATTACTTCTCGCGCATGAACACCTGGACGGGGGTGCCGTTGAATCCCCAGTTCTCGCGGATTTTGTTCTCAAGGAAACGCCGGTATGGTTCCTTTACCCACTGCGGGAGATTGCAGAAGAAGATAAACGTCGGAACCTGAGCGCCCTTCAGCTGGGTGACGTACTTAATCTTGATGTATTTGCCTTTGTTGGCCGGAGGGGGATATGCCCCGATAGCCTCGAGCATTACCTTGTTGAGCTGGGAGGTAGGCACCTCACGGCGGCGGTTGCGGTTTACGTCGACGGCTGTCTCTATCACCTTGAAAATACGCTGCTTGGTCAGGGCCGAGCAAAAGATTATCGGGAAGTCGGTGAACGGGGCGAAGCGGCTGCGGATTGCCTCCTCGAAATGCTTCTGCGCCTGAATGGATTTGTCCTCGGCTATATCCCATTTGTTGACGCACACCACCAGCCCCTTTTTGTTGCGCTGAATCAGGCCGAAGATGTTGGCGTCCTGAGCCTCGATGCCGCGGGTGGCGTCGATCATAAGGATGCAGACGTCGCTGGCCTCGATGGCGCGGATGGAACGGATAACGGAATAGTACTCGATATCCTCGTTGACTTTCTGCTTCTTGCGTATGCCGGCGGTGTCGACCAGATAGAAGTCGAACCCGAACTTGTTGTAGCGCGTGTAGATGCTGTCGCGCGTGGTGCCTGCGATATCGGTGACGATGTGGCGGTCCTCGCCGATGAATGCGTTGATGAGGCTGGATTTGCCGGCATTGGGTCGGCCGACGATGGCAAAGCGCGGAATCTCCTCAAGGTCTGCTTCTTCGTCGGTAGGCTCGGGGAGTTTCTTTACAATTTCGTCAAGGAGGTCGCCGGAGCCGTAGCCGTTGATTGCGCTGACGGGATACGGATCGCCGAGCCCGAGGCTATAGAATTCAGGCACGTTGTAGAGCCAGTCGTTGGAATCCACCTTATTGGCTACAAGTATGACCGGCTTGCGCGACTTGCGCAGTATTTCCGCCACATGGTCGTCGAGGTCAGTCACGCCGTTCATGGCATCGACCACAAAAAGGATTTCGTCGGCTTGCTCAATGGCCAGCTCGACCTGCTTGTTGATCTCGCCTTCGAAAATATCGTCGGAATTAACCACCCATCCGCCGGTGTCGACGATGGAGAATTCACGTCCGCACCATTCGACCTTGCCATACTGGCGGTCGCGGGTTGTTCCGGCCGTCGGGTCGACTATGGCCTGGCGGGTTTCGGTCAGTCGTTTGGACGGCGGTGATTTGCCCACGTTCGGACGTCCGACTATTGCTACGAGTTGCGACATTGCGTTGATTCGTTGATGTTAAATTTCAATTGCAAAGTTAAATAAAATCCTCCCAAAACCCAAGATGGGCGGTATAAATGCCGGGACTCTGCCGGCTGGCATGCAGACGTGGGAAGGCTACGGCCCATCATTCCATGTAGCCGAAAGCCTTAAGCTTGTTCTCACGGTTTCGCCAGTTGGGTTCCACCTTGACGAAGAGTTCGAGGTAGACGCGCTTGTCGAAGAACTTCTCTATGTCCTTGCGGGCTTCGGTGCCGACTTTCTTAAGCATGGCGCCCCCTTTTCCGATGAGGATTCCTTTCTGCGAGTCGCGCTCCACATAGATTGTGGCCATGATGTGAATGGCGTTCTCGGATTCGTCGAACTTCTCCACAATCACCTCTACGGAATATGGCACTTCCTTGTCGTAGTTGGTGAGGATTTTCTCGCGGATAATTTCGGTGACGAAAAAGCGGGCGGGCTTGTCGGTCAGGGCGTCTTTCCCGAAGTATGGGGGCGAAGGTGGCAGAAGCTCCACAATGCGGGCCATGAGGTTGGCAACGTTGAAATTCTCCTTGGCCGACAGCGGGAACACCTCGGCGTTGGGTAGTATCTCTTTCCACCGGCTTACGACGGCCTCAAGTTCCCCATTGTTTTTCAGAAGGTCGATTTTGTTGATTACCAGCAGCACAGGTATCTTCTCCTTGGCCACGCGAGCAAGGAAATCGGCATTCTTGGTAGGATCCTCCACGACGTCGGTAACGTATAGGAGCACGTCGGCGTCGGTAAGCGCGCCCTGAGCGAATCCGAGCATGCTTTCCTGCAGCTTGTAGTTGGGTTTGAGCACACCGGGGGTATCGGAGAAAACAATCTGATAATCAGGAGTATTAACAATCCCGGTGATGCGATGGCGCGTTGTCTGGGCTTTGGACGTTATGATGCTCACGCGTTCGCCAACGAGCTGATTCATCAGCGTGCTCTTGCCCACGTTGGGGTTTCCCACGATGTTAACAAATCCGGCCTTATGGCCTTCGCGGCATTCGGAGACCGCCTCGCCGGGGCAACTTACGGCATCGGTTGCGGCTGCAAGCAGCGATTCAGCGTCCTGACGCTCAATCTCGTCAGCGATACGGGTATTTTTATCTTCTGTCATAGTTTTCGAGTTGTTATATTTCGGATTTATAAGCATCTTATAAACGCTCCGGAGTCGTCGAGGGTTTATAAGAGACCGCTCCCGTGGGTTTAATAAAACAAAAATAGCATCTTTGGTGGGAAGATGCTATTTCCGTTTGATATTCAGGGATACAGAGGGTTAAATATCCCACACCAGCAGCATGGAGCCCCATGTGAAGCCCGCGCCAAAAGCGGTGAGGAGAATCTTGTCGCCCTTCTTGAGCTTATTCTTGAATTCGTCGAGACAGAGAGGGATGGAGGCTGCCGATGTGTTGCCGGTATGCTGGATGTTGACCAGCACCTTTTCTTCCGGAATCCCGGCGCGAGAGCTTACGGCCTCGATAATACGCAGGTTGGCCTGATGAGGCACAAGCCAGTCGATGGTCTCGGCGGTGAGATTATTGCGGTTAAGAATGTCGACGGAAGCGGTATACATGTCGGTAACGGCATTCTTGTAGACGTTGCGGCCGTCCTGGAAAAGGAAATGCTTTCCTGCGTCAAGCGTCTCCTGGGTGGTAGGCTCTGCCGAACCGCCTCCCCACATGACCAGATGCTCCAGCCCGCGGCCATCCACATGGAATACGGCGTCGATTACACCCTTGGAGGTATCCTCGGTGGGTTCCACAAGCACGCAAGCGGCTCCGTCGCCGAAAAGCGGGCATGTGGCGCGGTCCTTATAGTTGACCATCGACGACATTTTTTCCGTGGCAACGACCACGACTTTCTTGCGGAGACCGCTCTTTACATATGCGTTGGCATCTTCGAGCGCTACGATGAAGCCTGCGCAGGCGGCCTGAATATCGTAGGCATAAGCATTCTTAAGTCCCGTGCCCTCGCAGATTATCGATGCGGTGGAAGGGAAACGATAGTCGGGGTTGGATGTCGCGCAGATAAGCAGGTCGATTTCTCCGGGATCCGTTCCGGTATCGGCCAGCAGTTTTTTCACCGCCTCGATGCCCATATAGCTTGAGCCGACGGGCTTGTGGAGGATGCGACGCTCCTTGATTCCCACGCGGGTAGTAATCCACTCGTCGTTGGTGTCTACCATCTTCGAGAGCATTTCGTTGTCGAGGATGTCATCGGGGATATATGAGGCGATACCAGAGATTTTTGCGTTGAGCATATCGGTATATATGGTGCATTTGCCGGAGGTGCCGGGCCCCGCGTCGCGTGGCCGGAGGTGCCTCCGGACATTCTTGTTTGAAATCTGTAATTGCTAAAAGGCTGCCCCGGGGGAAAGACGTCTCGCTCGCCGGGAGTCCAGTCCAGTCTGCTGCAGCCGTTCGGTCGTGATGCGCCGTTATACCACAGCGTTCTTCTCGATTGCAATTTTTCCGCGGTAGTAACCGCATTCATTGCAAACGCAGTGGTAAACATGCCATGCTCCGCAGTTGGGGCAGATTGCCAGCGTGGGCATAGCGGCCTTGTCGTGGGTGCGGCGTTTAGCCGTACGTGTCTTGGATTGACGTCGTTTAGGATGTGCCATGATTCTTTTCTTCTATATTATTCTTTATTGTTCAGTTTATGTCTTACGTTCGAGGGCGTCAGATTGCCGGCTCATTCCCCTCCGTCGGGCTGTAGCCCTTTCAAAGCGTCCCAACGCGGGTCGGTCGAAGCCTGAGCGGCGTCGTCGGCGGTATCGGGCATCGAATCCATCTCGTCGATAAGCTGGTCTTCAAGCTCCGAATCCGGATCGGAGGCGTCGGTAGCCCTGTGTTTTTTCAGCAGACTGCTCATTGCCCGGTTGCATTTACCCATAGGGTGTACATGCTTAATGGGGATGGCAAGCGACACGGTGTCGAAAATCATATACGCCACGTTGAGGTCGTTGTCAGACTCGGGAATCTCCATCAGCTCATCGGAATCATCGCGATAGGAGTCGCCATATTTCACCTTGATACCGTAGGAGGCGTCGACATCCAGCATCAGGTCGTCAAGGCAGCGGTCGCAGGGCACTGTCACCGTCCCACGGCAAACGAAAGCCAGCGCATATACATCGTTGGCATACGTCACCGTAAGATGCACATGCACATCGGCATCGCGCACGTCGGGACTCTCCATATTCTCAAAAAACTGCTTGCCGAGGCGGTAGTCGAATTCATGTACACCCGGCGACATGCTTTTGAGAGGAAGCTTGAACTGGCTGAAGTTTCCCATTGTTGCTGTCGGCTGAAAAACCGTGCAAAGTTAATCAATTGATTCTATTTCACCAAGCTTTTCCGCAAAATCTCGCGAAATTCTTAATAATAAGGCCCCTTGGCAGCTCATCGGGGCGACTCGCATCCAACTGGGAGCCGATTTGGCAGCGCGACAAAAGTGCAGCCGGACGGACTGCCGGCGCCCACACGCCAACCGCCCGACCGGCCGCATATTTTTCTTTCATGGAAGCGTTTCGCTCCCAGGCCTTATTTACCGAGCTTGGCAACGATCTCTGCCTGATAAGCAGTCTCTTCGGTGACAATCTGATTACATTTGTTGCCGAAATCGAGAGCTTTCTTGGCCTTGCCCATCTTCATAGGATTAAGCGACTTCAACCCCTCAGCAGCCTTCGGAGCGAGCTTCGTGGATTCCGTAAGAGCTTCCTGCTCGGCCTTCACCCCCATACCAAGCTTCAGAATATTTTCAGGAGTAGCATCGCCCTCGACGACAGCCTTGAGAAGCACACTATTGGCCACAGCAAGCGTTCCAGCATCGGCCGAAGCCTTTACATAGGCATCAAGATCTGCCATGCCCGTTGCCGCAGGCATGAACTTGAGCATCTTTTCGAGATTAGCGATACGCGTAGCCGCCTCTTCCTCGGGCGTAGCGGCAACCACCGCAAACGATGCCGAAAGAACCAACATCATTGCAAGAAAAAACTTTTTCATAGAATCAAGAATTAAATTAATAAATCGGCACAAAGTTAAATAACTTTTCACATTACCCCCCCTAAAATTGTTAATTATTATTAATTACAGCATATTTTAGCCTACCCCTCCTCCCGACTATATCTATAGTGCCAAATACACTATCTCAATTCCCAGAAAGATCATCAAACATATAGCAATCCATCACCTCATGCCAATAACACGGGAAATCATAGTCTTTTAACACGGGAAATCGTAGTCTTTGGCAATAAAAAGCATCTTAATATCAAGCATTTAATTCACATAGGAAATTCTAATTTTTTTTACTGACATCCTAATGATTACAAATTTTCACCGAGCCATCATATATAATCATATATAATTGTCGAAAGCCTTCCCAGGAACACCGTCTGATTGACCATCCAAGTTGACACTTATCTATTGACCCGGCAAGACCTTCCAGGCTAATCCCACCCTGCTGACCGATTGACAC
>UREH01000041.1 GCA_900546835.1 uncultured Porphyromonadaceae bacterium | reverse complement strand
ATATCGTCGGCAGCGTCAGATGTGTATAAGAGACAGCCTAAATACAACCTACATCTGAAAGGCTTCGTCGGAGGTTACGACTTCGACCGCGATTATGTGGACTACATACTCGCCAAGAACCCCGGCAAGCCGGTGAACGTGCTGATTGACAGCACAGACGGCTCGCTCGCCACCGCGCTCTCCATATCGTCGGCCTTCAAGCGGCACGGCGACGTGTCGGTGCATTTCGTCGGCATGAACGCCTCCGCAGCCACCATCGCTTCCCTGGGCGCGAAGCACGTCAGCATCGACACCGCCGCCTGGTACCTCGTGCATAAATGCTCCAACGAGTTTTTCAAGTGGTCGAGCCTCAATGCCGACCAGATGGCAGACCTCATAGCCGCCCTTGAAAAACAGAAATCCGACCTCGACAAGCTCGATGCCGGGGTAGCCGCCATGTATGCCGCCAAATGCCGTAAGGACCCAAAGGCGTTGCTCGACCTTATGAAAGTCGGCGGCTGGCTCTCGGCGAAAGAAGCCCTCGAATGGGGCTTTGTCGATGAAATCACCGACGAGCCGGAGGACACCGCCCCCAGGCTCACCGACGCCACCGCCTCGGCGATGGCCGCTGCCGGTATGCCAATCCCCAACGTGCCTGTTGCCGACCGCGAGAGCGCGTTAGGCAAGTTCTTCGCCGCAATCGCCGCCATGTTCCGACCGGGAGCCGCTGCGACACCCGAAATCACAAACCAAACCAATACTCCCGATATGTCAACAATCATCCTCCCGGCCCTCTGCGCCGCGCTCGCCCTCGATGCCGTCGAGCTTTCCGGCGACAAGGCCACCGCAACCCTCTCCGTGGAGCAGCTTGCCAAAATCGACAAGGCTCTCACCGGCAACGCCGCAGACCTCAAAGCCAAAGACACCGAAATCGCCACTCTCAAATCGCGTATCTCCGAACTGGAGAAGAAGCCCGCCGAATCCACCTCGGCTGTCATCGACGACAAGGGCAAGCCTGACAAGCCCGAAAATCCGATGGATGCCTTCTCCGCCTCGGTTCGCCGCGCCCGCGAGATCTACGACATGCTGCCGTAAAGCCCGCGCCCGCTCATCCTCCCTCATTAACCAAAATTCAAGTACATTATGCCCGACTTACTCCATTCAATCCAAATCACCGACCCCGATTATGAAAGGGCGGCTATCACTTGGAAAAGCGACTTTCTCCTTATGCCGCTTTTCGCCTGTGAGGAAGCCCTGAAATATATGCAGGGGATGCCCGGCGTAACCACGCCCACGAAGCTGCCCTCCGTCGAGGGCGCGGGGCAGTTCGCCCCTTACCGCCGCGACCGCCGCAGCGCGTCGGCCACGAAAGTAGGCTACCGTGAAATCACCTCGTACCTCGGCAACGTCCGCGAGGACTTCGAGCCTCTGGAAATCATTCAGACGCTTTTAGGGCGCGGCACCGCCACCCTCGGCGATGCGCAGATGCAGGCCCCCTCGGCACGTATGGTGATCGCCGCCGTCATGCGCTCGCTCGGACACCATCTGCACGAGGTTCTTTTCACCGCCAGGCGCAACCCCGACGGCGACACCACCGCCGACCTTTTCGACGGTTGGGGAACAATCCTCGACCGCGAGATGGCCGACGGCAATATCTCCGTGGCGAAGAACAACCTCATCGAGCTTACCGAGGCCATAGACGGCACAAATGCCGTGGACGTGGCAAAAGAGGTCGAGCGAAGCTGCGACCCGCATCTGCGCAAGCAGCACAAATTTCTGTTCTGCGACCCCGGCTTTGCCGACAGCTACAACGATGCCTACCTCGTTACCCATAACGCCGTGCCGTACAACAAGAAGTACGAGCAGCCCATTGTAGAGGGCAGCTTCAATAAGACCACCATTGTGCCGCTCGACTGCCTCGCCGGTACGGACAAGTACATCGTCACTCCCGGCTCGAATATGCTCTACGCCTACGACAACATGAGCGACCTCACACGCATGGAGGTGAAGCGTTGGGAGCCGTAGGCCATGACAATCGCCGCCGCAATATTCTTCGACACCCAGTTCCGAAGCATCGACCGCCGCTTCCTCAAAGTCGTCAAACTCAAAACCGCTTAACTATGGCTACCGCTACATCTTCCTGTCTTAACATACAGAAATCTCTCTCGTGATGCCAGGGCACCCCCGAATACGCCGGTGTGCGCCGCCGCATCTACTATCTTGCTAAGAGCGAGATAGTGGCGTGGCCCACGCTTGAGCGCGACGCCAACTGCCTACCGCACCAGGCGTTTCTTCCTCGCCGTTTGGAAACGGAGCGTTTACGGCAAGACCTTGACAGAGATTAAGGCCGACGATGCCATGATACCGAAAGTTGCCGGGGCCACCGCCGCGCTTCTCGCCGATGTCCTCGGCAATAACCTCGCTGCCGGAGGCTGGGCGATAATCACCACCCCGAAACGCCGACACCTTCAGCGCAACTTCGCTTCGCTCGTCGCCGACCGCATAGCCTCGCTTCTCGGCATACCTTTTTATGAAGATGTCGCGCTCTGCCGCTCGAAACAGCGGGTGAACGCGACCTTTACAATGAATGTCTGCCCCTCGGAGCAGAATATTATTGTTTTCGATGATTTCGTTACCACCGGCCAAACGATGCTCTCGATGAAACGGCTCTTTCAGCCGACAAGTAAGAATCTCGTCTTTATCGCCGGGATTAACAACAAGGCATAGATTTAGCCATCCCCATGAATATCAAAACTTTCAATGCTTTGTGAGGCCAAATCAATAACGACATCAATAGCCATTATACCACCATCTTTTGTGTAATATAGGAGGTTGCCTTTTTCTTCGTCCATCCATTTTCTTAAAGCATCATTATCTTTTGCCACCAAGAAAATGTAAATTGCTCACTAAAGATACCATTCCACAGGCTTCTTGGCGTACTCCAAAATACGAAGCAGCTTATGCCTCATGGGGAAGACCGTGGGAAACCATCGAAATACCCTCCGATTCCATAGTTCCTATTCATTTTCAACACCCCCAAATACCTCAATACGACAAACCGATAGTTCTTCTTGTATCCGGCAACACATTTTCGGCAGCAGAAGATTTTACCGTTCTGTTCAAAAATGCCAAACGTGGCATTATAATGGGAACACCTACAGCTGGAAGCACAGGAAATCCCATTAGGTTTGATTTAGGTTGGGGCTATTGGGGTCGCATATGCACAAGACATGAAAAATTGGCAGATGGCACTGAATTTATCGGTGTTGGCATACAACCGGATAAAATTGTAGAAGAAACAGAAGATGTAATCTTTGGGAAAGATAATGCAATAGAAGCCGCTTTACAGGAATTGAAGAAATAAGCGCCTTTTCGTCCGCTGTGGAACGCATCTCGGTGCGTACCGCAGCCGCGTCCGTGAACGTCTCGCTCTATGCCGTAGACACTTCCGGCAGCGAAACCGCAGTATTCGCCGAGACATACTATCCTTACTCGGAGAACGTAACACTGCATGACTTCGCCTCAATCATCGAAGATGAAATGGCAATCACCGGCTCGCCGCTTCAGAAGTTCCGCATCGAGGCGGAAGCCTCCGACGGCACTTCTGACGACAAGACGTTCACAATCCTCTATTGCAGCTGCCATACGTCATGCCAGCCGTCAGGTATTGTAGCCTCGCAGTTCCTGACGACACGCAAGGTCATCGAGGCAACGGCTGACTACCCATTGCCGTTGTTCTATGTCCGTCCGCCTGTCGAGTACCTTGACCAGGAGCTCGTGTCGTTCCACGTAGTCTGCCGCCGCCAAGACACCGGGGATGTTCGCATCATCTTCGTCCCGAACGGACATACCGACTACGGCAAGGATTATGAATTGAAGATGCTGACCGTCAACCGCGAATGGCTCGCGGCACAGACGGCAAGCTCGTTCCCGAATATACCATACGACATCGTCGGCGTTACCGTCAGAATCGGGCAACGCTCCATAACCATCTATTACACGAAACGGAAACCCGACCTGCGGCTGTATTTCACCAACATGTTCAACGCCTTGGAGATTGCGGAGCTTGTAGGCGACACCACCGCCAAGACAAAGGTGAAGCGCACCGAGACCGTCTGCGACGGCATCGTGTCGTTCTACGACCAGTCCGTGGAGCAGTCATTCGAGTTCCAAGCCGCCGGACTTACCGCCGAGTATGCCGAGTGGCTCGGACAGCTCTTTATGTCGCGTGATGTGCGCATCATCAACAAGCCGTACCACGAGGAGGACAATTTGAACGAGCCTTATCCGTTGGTGCTGATTACTGACAGCACCTGCGAAGTGCAGGACGGAGACGAGGAACTCAACACGGTCAAGTTCTCGTACCGCTACACAAGCGACCGTCCCGAATCATCGGTCGCACTGCCCGACAGAATACATACCGACACTTTCAAAACACCTTTCTCATAATGGCACAAGCGATACACCATACAACGGCACTGACAATGCTCCATTCTGGCGACCCGGTAGACATCTCCTTTTGGAAACGGTCGGGCGAAATCGTTCATCTGCATAACTGCATCGCCTTGCCGTGCGCAGCATCGCAACGCTATGTCGGCACCCAAAACTTCAAGGTGCTTGCCTCCGGTCAGATCCGAAAAATCCGCCTCGTCTGCATTTTCCGCATCAACGGCCTCGAAATTTTCCTGTGAGGACACTCTCTGTTTCGCCGATTTTCGCTAATTTCGCGAAACAAATCACGCAACACCGATATGAATATTTTAATAGTAGGAGCTACTTCCGGGATTGGCAAAGCCCTTTATTTGCATTATATATCATGCGACAATAATGTCGCTATTATGGGGCGGAGAAAAAGCATACTTGATGAAATATACGCAGCAAATCCATCAAAAACTTTTTCTGCACAAACAGATATTTCAAATGTCAAGCCGTTCAACGATGCCTTTAACAGCATAATCAAATCATTATGCACCATAGACTTGGCAATTGTATGCGCCAGTGTAGGCGAACTTAATGAGACTCTCGATATTTCACAAGAGCTTACCACTCTTTCTACCAACGTTGTCGGGTGGACCAATGCGGTTGACACCATATATCATCACTTTGAGACGATGGGTAAAGGGCATTTGGTAACGATTACGTCTGTCGGCGGATTACAGCCAACACCTATTGCTCCCTCCTATAGCGCGAGCAAGGCTTTCCAAATTAATTACACCAAATCGCTGCAAGCCAAGGCGAAAAAGTCGGCCATAACAATCACAGAAATCCGTCCTGGTTTAGTTGATACGCGAATGGCAAAAGGAGAAGGTCTCTTTTGGGTAATGCCGCTTGAAAAGGTCTCAAAGCAAATAATAAGAGCTATTGACCATAAGAGAAGACTGTGTATTGTAACGAAGCGTTGGCATATACTCAACTTCGTAGTTAAACATTTTATGTAGTCGCGTCTTTTCACCCTGCATACTTGCTCCATAATTTTGTGGCATAACAACCCACAAGACTATGGAGCAATTACTTTTCAGTTCGGTAGAGACACTGCCCAACGCACGCGCCTCGGTGGCGTTCACCGAGCCTAAGCCGGTTTTCAAGGAGGACGGCGAGGTTACGCCTACAATCCTCTCCGACACCCACAGCTATATGCCGTGGGGTGCGACAAACCAAATGCCGTTCGACATTATCGACCTGATAGAATCGGACGAAACCCTTGCCACCTGTCAGATGTTCAATGCCGAAGTATGCTACGACTCCGGCCTTGTCTACGACTGCGCCCAAGCCTCCGCATCCGTCAGCGCGGAAGTCGAAGACTTCCTGCTTGACAACGACCTCGCAAGCTATTTCCTCGGCGTGTGCCAGGACTTCAAGCACTTTGCTTTCGCCGTGTCGGTGAGCATACTGAACACCGAGGGCACAAAGATTGTGCGCCTTATCCGAAAGGAAGCCTGTTACTGCCGCTTCGCCCCGGCAGCCGCCTCCGACACCCCGACCGAATCCATCAGGACACCTTCAATAATCCCTTCACATAATGGCAAACGCGATACATCATACCACGGCATTAACGATGCTCCACAGCGGCGACCCGATAGACCTTTCCTTTTGGAAACGCAATGGCGAGATAGTGCATCTTCACAACTGCATCGCCCTGCCGTGTGCAGCCTCGCAACGCTATGTCGGCACCCAAAACTTCAAGGTGCTTGCCTCCGGGCAAATCCGCAAAATCCGCCTCGTCTGCATTTTCCGCATCAACGGCCTCGAAGTTTTCCTCTAATCATGCCGTCTATCTCGCCGATTTTCACTAATTTTGTATTATGAAATCGCATGCAAAATTCATAATCGCAATATTGGCTTTTGTCTTTATGTCATTCAACGCAAAAGGTAGAATGATAAAAGAAACGCCTGTCGGAGAAATTCCCTTTGCTATCGCTGGGGATAGCCGTATATACGTTACCGCATTTGTCAACGGCTCTGATTCGCTCCGTTTTCTTGTCGACACTGGCGCGTCCTCCATTGTGCTTAACACCAACTCTCCTAAACTCAAAGGCTTAATCCATAATGGAGAGTCTGCCGATAATTTAGGTGCTTCCGGCGAAAACTCCGTTGAATACAGTAACGACAATTCTGTAAAGGTAGGCTCTATTCAATACGACAATGCCGGATGCGCTCACATTCCTTACCCACCCGAATATTTGGATGGCGTTTTCGGTCTTAACGGTTTGGCCGCATTTAATATTGAAATCAACTATGACGACTTCAAGATTTACTGTTATCCTAAAGATACATTGACGGTTGATGATTCATTCGTATCTTTCCCATTCATCTATAAGTATGATGTGCCATTTGTTCAGCTTCCTGTAAAACTGAACGGCAAGCTACATAATCTTCTTCTTGAAATTGATACAGGTTCCGACCGCATAATTGACTTGAACACTCCGTTTGTCAATAAAAACAGACTCCTTGACACGCAGAAACCATTTGCGATTTCTCGCATTGCAAGTTCGGATGGCGGTAGTGGAGAGTTAAAAAATGTATTTTTTGATGAAGTGATTGTTGGCCCTTATATAATGCCGAAAGTAGCTGGTGCATTTTCGACCCTCTCTTCCGGGATGCAGAGTAAAGAAGACATAGACGGTATGATTGGTAACAATTTCCTCAAACGGTTTAATATTCTCATTGATTTCAAGAGCAATAACATATATCTGCAACCTAATAATTTTTATTACACTCCATTTTACGATTTCCTCGTGAAATAAGCGTCTTTTCCACCGCATAGATTGCTCCATACCTTTGCTGCAAAAGCAACGATATGGAGCAATTACTTTTTAGTTCTGTCGAAACATTACCAAACGCCCGCGCCTCGGCAGCTTTCACCGAGCCGAAGCCGGTATTCAAGGAGGACGGCGAGGTTACGCCCACAATCCTCTCCGACACCCACAGCTATATGCCGTGGGGCGGTACGAATCAAATGCCTTTCGACATCATCGACCTGATAGAATCGGACGAAACCCTCGCCACCTGTCAGATGTTCAATGTCGAAGTCTGCTACGGCTCCGGCCTTGTCTACGACATAGCCAACGCCGCCGAGGCCGTCAAGGGCGAAGTCGAGGACTTTCTGCTTGACAACGACCTCGCAAGCTATTTCCTCGGCGTGTGCCAGGACTTCAAACATTTCTCTTTCGCCGTGTCGGTGATCATACTGAACACCGAGGGTACAAAGATTGTGCGGCTCATCCGAAAGGAGGCCTGCTACTGCCGTTTTGCCCCGGCTGACAAGCACGGACGCATACCGCGCCTCTATTTCGCCAACTGGCGAAAGTTCGCCACCCTCGACGACTGCGAGATTATAGAAATGCTCGACACCGCCGCGCCTTTCTGCGACCTCCGCGAGCGGCTTAAAAGTGGCTGCGCCACCCGCAAGTTCGCCATCGTCAGCCGTGTTCCCACGCCCGACAGCACCTATTATCCCATACCGTACTATGCCGCTCTGTTTCGCGGCAAGTGGTACAACATCAAGCAGCTTATCGGCCTTGCCAAAGAGGCGAAGCTCAAAAACTCCGCGCCCATCAAATACCATATCGAAGTGTCGCAGAAATACTGGGATTCGATTTTCAAGTCCGAGGGCATCACCGACCGCACCCGCCAACAGGCGCGCATCGTCGAGGAAAAGCGGCGCATACTCGACTTCCTCACCGGCGCCGAGAACTCCGGCAAGGTATGGTTCAGCACATTCTACGTCAACCCAAACGGCGACGTGCAGCACGACGTCGTAATCAATAAGATAGATTCCGACAAGGAGGGCGGCGACTGGGAGAGCGACATACCGGAGGCCGTCAATATGATATGCTTCACCCTGCGCGTCCACTCCAACCTCGTAGGCTCCGTGCCCGGCAAGGCGCAGACCAACAACTCCGGCAGCGACAAGCGCGAGCTTTACACCATCGCCCAGGCCCTGCAAAAGCCATATCACGACCTCCTTTTCACCGTCCACCGTATCATCTGCCGCTTCAACGGCTGGAAAGGCGTAAAGCCCGACGTGCCGTTTATCCAGTTAACCACCCTTGACGAGAACAAGGACGCAAAGACAGTAACCACATCACAGTCGAGAGAGGAAAGTCGAGGGCCGAGAGAGCATAAGCACTCCGAACCTTGACACAGCCATTTCTCTAAACTCTCGACCCTAAACTCTCGACTTTATGAAACTGATAACCAACGATGCCGACCTCCGCCGATATATCCCCAATCAAGTTGTCGCCGTCAAAGGCGAAGCCTCGCTCTTTGACAAAATCGCATACTGGCTCGACACCGCCGAGCAATGGATTTTCGCCACTTTCTGCCCCGAATCCGTCGTAGACGCTATCCTCGCCGACAATCCCCATTCCCCAATCCGCAATCCTCTCGCCGCTATCGCGGCGCACCGCGCCCTCGCCGACGCGATACCATCGCTCGACCTCGTGCAGACCGTCAACGGCTTTGCCGTGGTGAGCAACCAAAACCTCGCCCCGGCATCGCGCGACCGCGTGGATCGGCTCATCGCCGCCCATCGCTCCCAACGCGACACCGCCATTTCCGCGCTCATACCCCTCCTTGCCGCCCTTCCCGAATGGCGCGACACGCCCCAATGCGGCTATTTCCGCTCCACGCTTTTTCCGACACCGGCCCATATCCGCTCTCTCAGCCCTCAGCTTTCCTCTCTCAGCTATCTTTGGGAGCGATACGAGGAACTGCACCCGGCCATCGTCGCCGCTGAAGACCGCCTCGCCGCCGAGTACATTTCCCCCGAACTGATGCAACGCCTCCGTGATGAAGCCCTCGGCCTCTCTAAACACTCGACCCTCGACGCTCGACTTTGCGACGCCCTGCGGAGCCATATTGCCGACCTGGTAAACGACAGACCCCTGCGCGACACCGCCCTCCGCGATATTGTCGACTATATCCGGCGACACCCCGGCACCTTCCCCGAATGGCACCGCTCCGACACCGCCCGGCTTTTCTCGCCCCCTGTGTTCCGCAACAGCAAAGAATCTCCCGGATATTGGTTTTGAGGCAGACAGCCGACAATCCGAGCCAAAACCTTCCCGATGCGTTTGCCGGACATAATGAACCGTGGGCGTTACGACACGGCGCACCGATTTTCCTGTGCAAAGTTAGCAAGCCGCGTCTTATGCAAGGGCACAAGTGCGCTCCGCGTTCCCCCATTCTTCACTACGTTGCAGAAAGGTAATCACCCTTGCATCGACAGACGCTTGACGCTTGCACCCGAATGCACGTAAAATCAAAGTGCTCCGGCACATAACCCCTTAAAACTCGTTCATTATGATTACCTCCGACAAACGCATCAAACAGGAAGACTTCGGCAACATCACCGACTACTCGGCAGTCTGCCCCAAAGGAATGAAGAAATTCTTCGCCTACGCCCACTTCACCGATATGTCGCACTGCCTCCTGTCAAACATCTTCGCCGCCACCCGCACCGCTGCGCTGCAAATAGCCCTCGACCGGTTCTTTGCAGAGCAAAGCGCTTCGCGGTTACGCCGACTGCACCGAATACCTCGCCGGCATCACCCTCCACGCCGACGACTGACCCCGGCAGCAGCCTCCCTCCGGCCTCGGAGCTTCGGCTTCGAGGCTTTTTTCTTGTGTATCTGCCCGATTTTCACTAATTTTGCATTATGACAAAAAAAGAATTTGAAAAGGGTATTAACAACTCTCGCAAGATAGTTGGAAATCATTTCGGCTATAAGAAAAGTGGGTACGTTAGCTATAAGATAGTCAACGGCTACTTTTTCTATATACTTCATCTTGTAGATGCAAGTATAGATTTGAAAGTTAAACCTTTATATGCAGACGATTTGTGGTGGGATATTTTCCAGATGCCGGAAAACAAAAAAACTTTAAGTTTGCGTGGCAATGGAGCGTTTGCCTTGTCAGGTGAACTTATTGGAGAATACCAAACATTTGTTGAAGATTGGACAAATTATACAGAGCAAGACTTTGAGAAAATTTGGGCATCGGTTTTTAATAAAATCGAAGAAGAAATAGCAAATTTCATTTCTCAAAATCCATCGGCTGACCGATATATGCCCCCGGCCACAAATATGCGAGGTGATGTGTCATTAACTTATCTTATAGCCCTACTGCATAATCATAAAGAGCATAAAGTTGTAGAACTTATTAAAGAAGCTCAAAAAAATAATAGACGTAGTGGAATGTCTACATGGATTGGAGATGAGGAAATAGATGGCTATTCGTTTATCTTGAAGTACGCAAATTCAATGCTTTAATTTGTCTGTTAGTTAATACTTATTTTTATACTAATTAAATCCTCGTCTTTTCGTCATAACGGGCGACACCATACTTTCGCGGTATGGAACCGTCCGTTTTACATATTGACCTCGCCGTGCCGCAGGGCTGGCACGAGCTTTCCGACAAGCAACTCCGTTATGCTTTCGAGCTTATCGCAAAAGGCTTTACCTCCGACGAGATAAAGACCCTTTGCCTTTTTCGTTGGTCGGGTCTGTCAGTCAGACACCGACACAACGCCGAGTTCTCTGCCGGGGCAGAGCGGCAAGCCGGTTATATCTGCCGCCTCCGCAAGCAGACGTTCCGACTAACCGCCTTACAAATCGCCGAAGTGCTCCCGGCTCTTGACTAGCTCGACACCATACCGCCGAAGCCGGTCTGTATCTCGCGCATCGGGCGTTACCGTCCATTTGCCGCCGACTTTTCCGAAGTGGCCTTTGAGAAATTCATCATCTGCGACAACCTCTATCAAGGCTACCTCGCCACGCAAAGAGATGATCTGCTCGTGGGGCTCTCAAGCATACTCTACAATCATAACCTCTCACCTCATAACCTTTCACCTGCCCACAGAGTGAGCGTATTCTACTGGTTTGCCTCCGTCAAAGACCTGTTCGCCCGGCAATACTCCAACTTCTTTCAACCCTCCGCGCAGCCCGAAAACCTGCTTGGCGGCAGCCGATTGCCGACAGGGGCGCAAATCCAACAGTCGGTTAACGCCATGATTCGCGCCCTCACCAAAGGCGACATAACGAAAGAGCGCGAAATACTCTCGCTCGACACCCACCGCGCCCTAACCGAGTTGGACGCGCAAGCAAAAGAGTATCGTGAACTCAACGAAAAAATGCCGAAAAAATGAATCTCTCAACTCTCGACCCTAAACTCTCGACTTTCTCATGGAACGCCACGGCATTTTTCGAGGACTTGACCGAGCATAACCGCCTCGCCCGGAGCGAAAACTTTGTTTTCTGCCGTGTCAGCGGCTTGGAGGGCTTCGAGGAAGCCTTACATAATCTCCAGACCGCACCGGCCATCGTTGCCGTCAGCGACACCTCCGAGGGCTACATGGATATGAACAACACCCCACGGACACGCCGCATAAAGACCGTGTTCCTCGCCATGCGCCACGCCCTCGACGATATGGAGGCGCGGCAGGGGTGCTTCGACACCCTCCGCGAACTTTTCCGGCAGTTCATGTCCGTGCTTCTTCAGGAGAAAACCCGCCTCGAACAGAACCGCATCTACCTCGACCCTCAAATCACCTTCACCGAGATAGAGCGATACTTCTTCTCCGGCGCCGCTTGCGCCTACTTCCAAATCGCCATCGACACATTCACTGATTTACGTTACGACCCCGACCTATGGCTGCCTTGACACCCGAAGAAGAACGCCGCCGCTACGTTACGGCTTTCAACTCCACGATGATAAAGATATGGCGCGAGCGCATAGCCCTGCTGAAAGTCATCGACACCGGGGCGTTGTACCGCTCCACGCTTGCCGTCGGCATGAGCATCGACGGCAAAGTAACCAACATAACTCTCTCGCAACGCTTCAATACCTACGGCATTTTTCAGGACTACGGCACGGGCCGCGAAGTGCCGATTGGAAACCCCGGCGACATAGGGCGCGACAAAGTGCGCCAACGCCGCCGTTGGTTCTCCACCAAATACTACGCCTCGGTGATGAACTTAAAAGAGTTCATGGCCGACAACCTCGGTCGCTCTTTCTGCGGCATCGTCGCCAACGCCCTCAACGACCGCTCATTCCGCGATTCGCTAATTAAATGATTATTTATTTAGTTGCTCGATACCCCATTTTATCAATGCCCCCAATATCGGCATAAGGCTATCTGCCTTATCCGTTATTGAGTATTCTACTTTCGGGGGAACGGATGGATATAGCTTGCGCTTAATCAAACCGTCCATTTCCAATGTTTTTAACGTCGAACTTAAAACCTTTGGGGAAATGTCGGGCAAAGCGTGAAGTATTTCATTGAACCTCATACATCTTGCCTCGCCGAGCATGGCTAAAATCAACAAACCCCATTTGGTGCTGAAATGTGAAATCACATTACGCACCGGGCAGTGTTCGATGTCGCTATATTTTTTCAGTATCTCCTGCATTTTTTTCACTCTGATTTTCAATATTAGTAACCCAAAAGTAACTGAATACCGTTTATGTAACCTCTTGCAAAGCCGGTTTTTACATATTAACTTTGCGCTATCAAAAGGATATTGGATTACCAATGCAAAGTTAATATATAAATCCAAAACGTACAACAATGAGCGAATTAAAGAAACTCAACGAGGGTACAAAATACTCTCACGGCACAGTCGGCAGCTTTGCCGACTTCGAGGGAAAGGTATTCGTCAAGGACGAACTCAAAGAAACCTCATGCGAAATTTCCTTTGGCTCTCTCGCACCGGGTCAGGCAGTACCGTTCTTCCACAGCCATAAGGCCAACGAGGAAAACTACATCATTCTCTCCGGCAAAGGCTCGTTCCAAGTGGACGATGATGTATTTGCCGTTGCCGAGGGAAGCGTGGTGCGTGTCGCCACCAACTGCGACCGCAACATCAAGAATACGGCAGATGCCGGAAATCTCGTCTATATCTGCGTTCAGGCCAAAGAGGGCAGCCTCGATGGTTATACAATGACAGATGCAGTCGTTACCGAGCGAGAAAATCTCCTTTGATACAAACCATCTCACCTTGACGATAACAGCCGCTCCTAATCCGGGGCGGCTTTTATTGTGTCTTTTCCGCGGCGACACCGTCGCCGTAGTTTTGCGGTAAAGATTACCGCAATGATAGACGTAACGACCTTAACCGACCTCATAACCCAGTTCAGGAACACCACGGCCTCAAACTCCGTATCGCCCGAAACCGTCGGCTCAATCCTCCAAAAGATTGTCGATATTCTCGCCACCGCCGGAACACAGGCAAACCTCGACATCATCAACAAGTGGCACGAGGCACTGAAAACCGCCGCGCCCGCGCTCACCGCGCTTTCGCAGGGCACTGCCGACCGCAACCACATCTACCTCGCCGCCCGGAGCGTCAACCTCTACACCGGCGCACAGACCACGCTCTCGCCCATACAGATACAACAGGCCACCACCGAGCGGGCCGGAGCCATGCGCGCCCAACAGGTCGTAGACCTCAACGCCGCGCGGCGCGACGTGGCCGACATCAAGAAACAGATTACCACTATCAACTCCCTGCTCGGCGTCGGCACCGCCGACAACCTCTATAAAGCCTCGCAGATTTCCTGTCAGGTCGTCAACGGCTCGCTGCACCTACTCGGCGCGCAGACGCTCACCGCCGCCGGATATGTGCCATATCTCTTTCGGCGTGTGCGCAAACGCAACCCCTATAAGAACAAGTTCGCCACCGACGAGCAACGCGCCGCCAAAAAATACTGCCCCAAGAAGAAAGGCTGGGGGCTGTACGGCTCGATGTACGCCGTAAGGCTCAACGGCACCGAGATACAGTTTTCCACCAACGGCCACGACAACCTATGCACCGCCGCCGGAGGCTGGTCTGTCGCCCCCTCAACACTCGTAACGCGACATACCGACCGCCACGGCAACGTCCGCTTCGGCCTCGGTCGTAGCTCCGTGTCGCTCACCGACCCCAAGAACCCGAAAAAGCAGCGCATGATACGCCTCGTTTTCGGAATCGGCCTCGCCAAGCCAATCTATCCCGGCACCGCCGCCATCACACCGGCCAACCTCGTTAGCTCCCTCGCCACCTTCACAATCATATACGACCCCGGCAGCAAATCATGGGCTTTTGGCCCATGAAGCGGAGAGTGTAGTGTGTAGAGCGGAGAGGCACCCACGCGGCAGCATCACTCTCCACACTCCGCTCTCCGCACTCCACTGCGGCAAAGCCGTAAAAAGAAAGCCCTCACGGCGAGCCGCAAGGGAATGCTATCTTTTATACGAGCCGGGATAGCCCTTGTGGTACAAGACCACTCGGAGATGCTATCAATGAAACTCCGCCCGGAAAGCCCACGAGGGAAATGCTGTCCGTCATACGTAGAGGTATCCAGTTCATCTTTAGCGCGGCTTTACATTGTTAAGAGGTGTCCGGGTCATTTTTAGTACGGTTTTACTTACAGATGCAAAGATAAGCATAATTCACGAACTATATTAAAATCCAAATAAAATGAGGCAAAAATTACATCCACCTTAGATTATTTGATAATGGTCTTGCCGCAGTCCGCTCTTGGGGGCTGCAACCGCCTGACAATCCGTCGGCGGTTTTTTGTTCCTCGTCTGTTTAATCAAGAGGGGAGTTTCCTCAAACCTAATCGGGGTTTTGTTTGAGGAAATAGGGGGCTGACTCGTTTTTATTCTTCGTCAGCACTTAAAAACGTGCGAAAATCAGGTAAAAATCAACCACGCAACTCCAAGAGTAAAGTTTGAAGAAACTATGGGTTAGCTACAATATATTCTGACTGCTATTTTGCGATTTTTCATTTCCTCAA
>UREH01000040.1 GCA_900546835.1 uncultured Porphyromonadaceae bacterium | reverse complement strand
CCTCTCTTCATCAGTCGTGTAGACATCTACACTCCTTCTTCATCGAGAAAAATCTCCTGAAAATTTTCCTCCCGGAAATATCAAAATAATTTCGACCAGTTACTTACTTAAGGTATGATTCACCCGGAGGTTACCAGCCGGGATTCTGGCCGAGCTGAGGATTGAGCTGAAGCTGGTCGCTCGGGAGCGGGCAGAGGTAGAGCTTCGAGGAGGTTTTCCAGGCGCTGCGGTCGGTGTAGAGGATGATGCGGCCCTCGGCATCGAGCGGCTGCCCGTGGTTGGCCCAGTTGGTCTCATACCATGTTCCGGAGATGTGGATGCCGGTGAGGTCCTGGCTCATCTCCTGCGGGGCGGTGGCCCAGCGCTTGAGGTCGTCGAGGCGGAAGCCTTCCATGAAGAGCTCCACGGTGCGTTCGCGGCGGATTTCTTCGCGCATGCTCAGGCCGTTGGTGCTTACGAGACTGTTGGTGAGGTCGGGCATGGTTTTATTCACGCGCTTGCGCACTTCGTTGAACCACTTGAGGTCGGGGTCGTCGATGCGGTTGTTGAGCTCGAACATGGCCTCTGTGTAGTTGAGGTAGACTTCGGCCAGACGGAGCACGGGGAAATCGTAGCTCTCGAAGTAGTCCTCCACATGGCGCTCGGATGCCCATTTCCAGAGCAGATAGCCAGTGGAGCTGACGGGAGCGCCGGCCGTCTTGCACTTCTGATAGTCATCATCGTTCCAGGCGGTGCGCCAGGCACCGTCGTTGTCGAAGTAGCGCTGGTCGGGAGCCAGAAGAGTGGTGATCATGCGGTTGTCGCGGTTGGTGTACTCGGAGTTCTTGCCGGCATAGCCCTGGAACTGCGGGTTGCGGTTACCGTTCATATTGATGGGCAGACCGTTCTGACAGAGATACATGTCGGCCAGCTTGCTGGTGGGAGCGAAGTTAAGCGATGTGGTGATGGCGTGGGTGATGTTGCGGCCGGTCTTGTCGCCAAGGCGATGACGGCGTGCGAGAATTGTCTCCTTGTTGGCGCTCTTCTGCAGTCCGGCGGGGTTGCACTGTTCGTCCTCAAGTATGAAGAGGTAGCGGTAGCTCTGAATGCCGAGGGTCTTGTCGTAGAAGAGCTTGTAGTTGTTGGCTGTTATCACTCGCTTGGCAGCGTCGGCAGCCGTCTTGAGCAGCGAGGCGGCGCGGGCGTTGGTCGAGGTGGCGTTGGGGCCGTCGGTGTGGAATTTCTGCCAGGTACCTTCATAGAGGGCCACGCGGCTGAGCATCGCGCGGGCAGCGTCCTTGCAGAGGCGTCCTTCGGCCGACGGTATGTCGGGCAGACCGCCTTCGGCCTCGATGAGGTCCTGAACGCACTGGTCGATTACCGCGCCGCGGTCGTCGCGCGGGCCGTAGAGCTTATCGGAGTCGATGTCGATAGGCTCGGTGAGCAGGGCCACATTGCCGTAGAGCTGCACGAGGTTGAAATAGCAGTAGGCGCGGAAGAACTTGGCCTCGGCCACAGGCACGCGGATTGCAGCCTGGTCGCCGAAGTCGGCGGCGTTCTTGAGCAGGAGATTGCAGTAGTAGATGTTCTTGTAGTTTCCGGTGTAGTTTCCGTCGGAAACGGGCACGGTGTTGGTGCCCTGGCTCCATGCGTTCACCGTCTTGGTTGCCAGAAGGTCGGAGCGGTAGTCGCTGTGGACAGCTTCGGCACTGTTGTCGAACCAGCGGCTGTGGTCCTCGAGGAAACCGTAGTACTGGTTGGCGAAGAGCTGGAAGTTCTCAGCCTTGTTCCATACCATGTTGTCGGCCATTTCAGCCTTGGGCTCGAGATCCATGCACGAGGGGAGCATGAGGCCCATGGCGGCGAGCAGACAGCCTGCGGTGATATATTGTTTTAATTTCATTGCTGATATGAGATTTTACGGTTTAGAAAGTAAGGTTCAGACCGAAGGTCCAGTTGCGGGTGAAGGGATAACGGCCCAGGCCGCCGGCATCGCGTTTGGCTTCAGGATCCCATCCGTCTTTCAGTTTTGTAGTCTCCCAGATGTCCTCGCCGGTGATGTATACGCGTGCATTGGAGAGACACTTGGTGGCTTTCATCCATTTGGCAGGGAAGGTGTAGCCTACGGTTAGGTTCTTCAGGCGCAGGTAGCGGCCGTCCTGAGCGGTGAGCGATGAAGCCTGATAGTTATACGAGTTCACGGCGCCGTCCATGATGTAGGGAGCATAGTAGGCGTCGGGGTTGTCGGGAGTCCAGGTGTTGCCCACCGATGCGTTGGAGGTATTGGTGTACCATCCGCGCAGAGGCACGGTGAAGTTGTCCTGGTTGCGGTAGATGAAGCGATTGGCTGCACCCTGGAACACCACGTTGACGTCGATGCCCTTCCAGTTCACACCGAAGTTGAAGGAGTAGGAGAACTCGGGGGTGTCGCTGCCGAGGAAAATATAGTCTTTTTCGTCGAGCACGCCGTCGCCGTTTTCATCGCAGTACATGTTGTCGCCAACACGGAGGTTCTGCGGAAGGCCGATGCCGTTGTTGGGGAAGTATTTCTCCACGTAGGCTTTGAGCTGCTCCTCGTTCTGAATCTTGCCGGCGTAGCGAAGGCCGAAGATGGAATTGAGGGGATAGCCCTGCATGGTGGAGGTGTAGCCGCTCTTGAGCACGGTGGTGCCTCCGAAGTCGATGAGCTTGTTGCGGGAGAAGGTAATCGTGCCGCCTACGTGGTAGCCCCAGTCGTGGATGCGGCCGTTGTAGGTCAGCTGGCCGTCGAAGCCCCAGTCCTTGAATTTGCCGGCGTTGGCCGAAGGAGCCTTGTCGCCGAGCAGAGCGGGGAAGGAAATGTTGACGAGCATGTTGTCGTTGCGCTTCTCGAAGTAGTCGATCGCACCGGTGATGGCTCCGTTGAGGAATCCGAAATCAAGACCGACGTTGATGTTCTTGATGCGCTCCCACGAGCGGCTGTTGGATGCGAAGGTGCCGTTGGTAGTGATGGTGGAGAGAAGGTCGCTGCCGATGTAGGCACCCTTGTTGCTCACGAGATTGTAGAGCTGGTAGCCGTCGTAGTAGGAGATGCCGCTCTGGTTGCCCATCTCGGCGTAGCTGGCGCGGAGCTTGAGGTTGCTGAGCCAGCGTACGTTGCGCAGGAAAGCTTCCTGATTGATGCGCCATGCCGCCGATACACCCCAGAAGAATTCCCAGCGCTTGTCGCTCTGGAATTTCGAAGAACCGTCGTAGCGGCCGTTGAACTCCAGGAGATAGCGGCTGTCGAAGGCGTAGTTCACGCGGAAGAAGTAGCTGAGGTTGGAGAACTGCCAGCGGTTGCCGAGGTTGCCTTTGTTGCCCTCGAAATTGTTGATGGATACTTCGCCGGTACCGTTGGGGATTTCGATGCCCTGCATGTTGTCCTTCACGTTCACGCCGAAGCCGCGGTAGTCCTTGAACTCATACTGCACGCCGACGGTGGCCGAGAGGTCGTGCTTGTCGGCGAAGATGTGGTGGCCATGGAGATAGCCGGTGGCCGAATAGAAGTCGGTGCGGCTGTTGGTGGCGTAGTAGTAGGGGAAGCCGTCCTTACCGGTGTTGCTCCCCATAGGGGTGTCGTTGTAGGAGTAGTACTGGATTTCGTTGCGCTCCAGATTACGCCATGCCGATGTGGTGTTGTAACCGAGGTTCACGTTGGCGTCGAGCCAGGGAAGAATGTCGACCGCAAGGGTCTCACTGAGGTTGAAAGCCGATACGGTGAGCTTGTTGTCGCCGCCCTCTTCCACGCGGGCCACAGGCGAGCTCCAGTCGCCCCAGATGTAAGGCTTGCCGCTCTGTGAGCGCAGAGGCAGACCGGGCATAGGAATGGAAGCTGTAAGAGCCGAGCCGATCATAGTGGGCGCCACCTGCTCCTGACGGTTGTAGGCCACCATCGATTCGAGGCGCACGCGCTTGGAGAACTGATACTGGTTGTTGAAGCGGATGTTGTAGCGCTGGTTGTTGTTGTTGCCCATCTTGAGGGTAGAACCATCATACATGTAGCCCAGCGAGATGCGGTATTTGTTTTTCTCGTTGCCGCCGGAAACGGCCAGATTATGCTCGGTCGACCATGCGTCGCCGAAGAGCGAGTTGATCCAGTCGACAGAATCGTCGAACACGAAGTCGCTGACGTCGGTGAAGCCTGCGCCGCCCCATGGGTTAGCCGATGTGCCGTCGGGATTCTTGGCTGAGATTACGTCGAAGTAGTGGCCTTTGTACTTTTTGAGCATCTGGGCGTACATGAGCCAGTTGGCATCCTGGTTGTTGGGGTTGTTGACGTTGCCGGCGATAATCATGTCGGCCCATTCGTCGGCGGTCATGGCCTTGGCCATCATGCCCGGATGACGCAGAGTGGCCGAACCGCTGTACTCGACCTTTACCTTGCCTTCCTGGCCTTTCTTGGTGGTGATGAGCACCACGCCGCCGGCAGCGCGCGAACCGTAGATGGCGGCGGCACCGTCCTTGAGGAAGTTGATGGTCTCGATATCGTTGGCGTTGATCAGACGCAGGTCGTTGACGCTTTCAGAAGCCACGCCGTCGATGATGATAAGCGGTTCGGTGGAGTTGATCGAGGAAGCGCCGCGCAGGTTCATGCTCCAGCTCTCGTCGCCGGGAGCGGAGGAAGAACGCGTGATGTTCACACCGGCCACCTGGCCCTGAAGAGCCTGGAGTGGCGAGGAGAGGTTGCCCTTCTCCTTGAAAGCCTTTGCGTCGACAACGGTCACGGCGCCCGAAAGGGATTCCTTCTTGGCGGTGCCGTAGCCGACGACCACAACCTCGTCGAGCATGGCCGAATCCTCGTCGAGCACAATATTCATGGCCGTCGGCTCGGCCTTGAGGTCCTTACCTTTATAACCGACATACGAGATGGCGAGCGTGGAGCCCACAGGGGCTTTCAGCGAGAAATTGCCGTCGATGTCGGTTGCGCATGCGTTGGCAGTGCCTTTCACAGCCACCGTGGCGCCAATCAGGGGTTCGCCCTGTGCATCGGTCACCGTACCGGTGATAGTGGCGGCGTTGGCCGTCGTTGCCGAAGCCTGGGCATAGGCCCGCTGAGGCAAACCCACTGTCAGAACTGCCGCCGCGAAGATTCCGCACACGAGGGCTGCCCGTGTCGAAACCGTGAGAAATCTCTTTCGCATAAGTGATTCTTTTTGGAATTAGATATTTAGGTTAAATTCATTCGTAACATTCAATGCCGCCGGGCCTACATTGCTTCAGGCAATTGCGTCGATATAGGCCCTGACGTCGCGACGCCCGAGGCGCAGGTGGTTTTCCACGGTGCGTGTCGAGAGGTTCAGCTTTTCGGCGATTTCATCGATTGCCAGTTCGTCAAAGCGCGTCATACAATAAATGATACGGCGCTGCGGGGGCAGGCACTCAACCCGCTGCCGTTCCCGCCGGGCAATATCTGCCGCCGAGATGGCCGATTCGAGGTCGTCGGCGAAAATGTCGGCACCACTGAGCATCTCGGCATGCACGCCCGCTGCGATATAATGATGGCGGAGACGGTCGTTCACCAGATTGCGGGCAACGGTGAAGAGAAATGCCTTCAGCGTTTCGCCACATAGCGGCTGAGTGTAGGTGAGCGCCTTCATCCATACGTCCTGCGTGAGGTTCTCGACCTCGGCGCGGTCGGCGATGCGACGCGAGATAAAAGCTTCGATAATGCGGTTGAATTGTCCGTATGCCTCGGCTACGAGGGCGCTGTTGGCTGCGGATACGGTCTGGTTTTCCATGGTGAATTGCAGGTGAGGTTTACTCCCCGGTCTGAGGGGGGCGAAATCTTTGTTCATCGGCAAAATTAGACCCAATTCATGGACTTGACAAACATTTTCAGCCGCTTTATATCCCGCTTCTTGCATTAAGACAAATGCACAAATAAAACATTGCGATTTAAGGATTTAAGAAATTGAGACTGATGGTATCATAAATTTTTGAAACTCGGCTGGAAGGCCGGTTTCTGTATTCGCCCTATTTTTTCAGCGACTTCAGATAGTCGGCCGGGGTGATGCCCGTAAGGTTTTTGAAATGCCGGAAGAAGGATGCGCGCGAGGAAAAACCACACATCTGGCTCATGGCCGTAAGCGTATAGCGCGAAGTGTCGAGTTCGCCGACGAGACGTTTGAATTCGGCTACACGGTATTCGTTTACGTAGTCGTAATAATTCTTGTGGAGATGCTGATTGAAAAGAAATGAAAGGGCGTGAGCGCTCGAGCCGATCATGGCTGCAAGATCGCCGCTCTTCAGGTCGGGATTGGTGAAGGGACGCTCAGACTTCATGAGCCCCTCGAGTTTGCGGTGGAGGCGTCGGCACTCTTCCTCGCTGAGGCGGGTGGTGCGATAGCGTTTCAGTTCCATCTCGCGCGCCTTGCGGTCGGCCTCTTCGAGCAGTTCCGACTCGCGCTCCTGCATGGCCGAGGCCTCGCGGCGGTGCCGGCGATGGAGAAGATAGAAGTACACGGCCGTACCACCGGCGGCAAGCAGGCAGAGAAACATAATCACAGCAAGCAGATTGACCGACGGCCGGATGCGGATATCGTAGCCGGTCTCGCTGGTGGGATCGCCGGCATGGCGGATGCGGAAGCGGTATTTGCCCGGAGGCAGATCGTAGTAGGAGATCCGCCCGTGGCCGGTTTTCATCGTCCAGGAGTCGTCGTAGCCGTCGAGCATATATTCCACCATCTGGTCCTCTGGCTGGATATAATCGAAATTGGCATGCCAGAGCGTCAGATTGTTCTCCTTGCTGTCAAGATCGATGGAGAGCAGGCGGCGCCCGCGGTGAAGCCGGCTGAACACACTCCGGCCGTTGGAAGCTATCTCCGTAAGCTCAGGCAGGCTCTTGAGCGACGCCTCGCCACGCAGGCGGTTGAGATCGAGGCGCACCAGCCCCTGGTTATTGCCGAGCCAAAGGTCGCCGTTCTCCCCTCTCACCGGATTGCAGAAAGTGAATACATTGCTTGGCAGGCCGTCCGACAGACTGAAGTAGCGGAGCGTTTTCTGGCCGTCGAACTGCATCAGCCCCATCTCCGAACCGATCCAAAGCATCCCGTCGGCATCTTCGCTGATAAAAGTGGCAGCGCGGTTGGTGGCCGCGGAAATCCCCTTCAGGGGCGCGAAATCCGTAAGCTGAAGATTGCTGCGGCATATGTCGCCGCGGTCGGGAAGGAAATAGAGATTATGATTGCGATCCTCGAAAATATCACGTATTTTCTGCTTGTTGACGAATCCCTGCGGAAAACCGTTGGTTCGGATCATGGATCCGTCCCAGATGGCGAGACCTGTTTCGGTACAGATCCAGCCCCGACCGGTCGAATCGAAGAATATTTCGTAAATATTGCCTTGCGGCAGATGGGAATTCCTTTGGGTAAAGCATTTGGTAGCTCTCAGATCGCCCGAAGCGTCGAGTCGGTAGAGTCCGCGCGATGTGCCGATCCATAGGTTGTCCGACCGGTCGGAAGCAATGACAAATACGCTCTCCCGGCTATCGAAACCGGCCCCGGGGACGAATGGTTCGAGCCTGCGGGCCGACGGGTCGAACGTATACATCCCCCCGTTGTAGGTGCCTATATAGTAGCGGCCGCGCCATTTGCGAATGCAGAAAATGATATTCGACTTAATCTGCGGACTTTTGAATTCCATCATCTCGCGAGTCGAACCATCGACGTAGTAGAGGCCCTCGCGTGTGCCGATAAGCTTAACCGCTCCATCTACGGCTACAGCTCTCACAGCCCGGTGGAGGGTGGAGAATCCGCCTCCGGGCAGAGAATAGACTTCGAAAATCCGGCGCGTATAGGGGGTATAGTCGGCGCCATCCTGATAATATCCCACCCAAAGCAATCTCTTTTCGTCGACCAACACGGAATAAACTGAATTTGAGCGCAAGGCGAACGCCGGCGATGCCCCCACCTCATAATGGCGCAGAATACGGCCATCGGGGCTGCAGACAAAAACGCCTGTGCCGTCGGTGGCGGCCACGAGAGTGCCGTCTACGGCAGTGAGCCCCGTGACGATGTCGTTGCCTACCTCCATCGGCTCCAGGAAGCGCTCTCCGCGCGCGAGAAAAGGCCTGACTCCACCTCCGTGAGTAGCCACAAATATAGTGTCGCCTATCGACGTTACAGCCGTGGGGGTATAGGGGCCATGGCTTATGATTGAATTAAAATGGCGCTGCGAGGCATCGAAGCGGTTGAGGCCACGCGGCGACGCCACCCAAAGATCGCCTGCAGGGGTGAGATGCATAGCCGTCAGCGAGTTGGCGTTAGACATTACATCGGGGTCGAGCAGGAAGCGGCTGAGTTTACGGCTGTCGACATCGAGAATAAACATTCCGGCATCGGTGGCTACAAACAGGGTATCTCCCTTGCAGGCAAGGGCATTGACCGACATATTAATCTTGTCGGGAAATACCGGCACCATATCCTGCATCGTCGCCGATACCACAAATAGCCCCGCCGCGTTGCCCATGAAAATTTCGTGGCGCGGCCCTTCGGCAATGGCCTTCACACGCTTGGCGTTAAGATTCTCGCCCGGTATGGGAAAACTTCGGATGTTGTTGCCGTCGAAACGGTCGAGGCAGAGACCTGTGCCGAGCCATACGTAACCGCGGGAATCCTTGAAGATGCTGTTTACAACCAGATCACTCAACCCACTGTTGCTGTCGAGATGACGAAATTCACCTCTGCTGCCCAAAGCGTGGACAGCAGGAATAGTAAGAAGCAATATCAGGACAAAAATACGGACGAGTCTCAGTCCCTTCATAATCAGCATAATCGCGGGTCAAGGCAGAAGACGCCGGCAGATGAATTTCATGGTTGTAATGCCAAAGTTATCCAAATCTGCGTTTTTTTTCAAATTTTTGCCGATTATTTAACATAGCTGTAGCCGTTATCGACACTCGTTCAATTGGCTGTAAGCGTGGCGCACCCGGGAAGCGAGGGGCTGCACGAATAGTCGCCTGACGCATCGCGCTCCACGAGTATCTCGACCGGCACAGGCGATTGCAGGGTGAATTCAGGCGTCTCAAGACGCGTTCCCGCAAGGAACCACCGGTTGGCCGAGGCCATTGCCGTAGAACCGCTCATACGCAGCCCGTCGGCTTCGAGAGAAGCTTCGGGGGTGTCGGTGTTGACAATCAGATATTCCGCTCCGCTTTTTTCTTTGACAAGCAGGGCCACATGGCTTCCATCCATATCTGCTTTCACAGCAGGATAATCCACAGAGGCGATGCGCGAGGGGGAATGGCTTGCCGACGGCTCGAAAACGGCCACAAACGGCCGGTTCCATGCCTCGCCCCGCTGACGCGCCACATAGGTAAGCGTAGGCGTAGCCTTAATGTCGTAAGGCATCTCAGGTATTCTGCTTAGCCCCTCGGTCATGGGACTTAACGCCGAGAATACGGTGCGTTCGGGCGCTCCAGCCATCCACATGCGCATCTCAACCTGCGTGGAATCCGGGCGGTCGACAGTGAAGGTAGCCCGTACGGGACTTTCGGTCGTGGCAGACCGCTTGTCGAAAAGATAGGAGTAGGCTCCGAGATGGGCTCCGGCAAAAGCGAGTTCCTGAGTAGGCTGCAGCCCGAGAGAGCTGCCGTCGGAAGCGGACATCTCCATCCGCTGGCCCATATTGTGGTAAAAATAGTCGTGAAACTTGTCGCGGCCGTTGCGCCGGCGCGAGCGGAATATATCCACATAGAAGCCTGTGGAATCCGACGTTGCCACGATGGCGTTCACGCGCCGCTGGTCGGAAGTAGTTTCCGGCTCAAGGAAATAGAGGTCGCTGTAGGTGAACGGTACGGCTTTTCCTACCCCTTCCGAGCCCGACGCAGGATATAGTCCGCGCACCTCGAAGGGATGGTTGCTCTTCATAACAGGATAGGACGACACGCCGTCGACGCAGACCGTATTGTGAGCCGGAAACTGACTGTAGTATTCATGGTAGTCGATACCGGAATATAGCGTCTGTCCTATTCCTCCGTCGGGAGCGAGACGCAATCCGTGGCCGTAGAGCTCCATACTGATGCCGTTGGCGTGCATATGGTTGCCATCACTGCCGTTGAGCGCAATCATGAGCGAACGGTCGGGATGCATTCCCGTGCGTTGAACCAGCCAGGAGGCGTTGGGTGCATAGAATGTGGAGGTTACATATGGAGAGAGATTGTCGACCTTCACATCGGCGAGCATCCGCTCGAAGCGTCGCTTAATGTCGGACTTACCGAAGCGTCCGGCATTGCGCACCAGGCGTTCGTAGATCTGCGGCTTTACGCGATCGGGGTGCGTATCGCCGAAAGCAATCGTGCGTGCGTCGGGCATCATGTATTGCGGATATGCCTCGGCAGCCTTGGCTATTACCGGTAGCTCTTCAACGAGGTCAATGCCCAGTTCGCGCCCTACGATGTCGGCCAGATCGGTAAAATCATTGAGCACGACCATCGAATATCCGGCACACTCGGCCCATATGCCAGTGGCGGGGTCGTAGCCGTAGGCGGCGAGTTTCGGAAGGCTCCACTGACGGATGGAGCTGTCGTTCATCACCTTACGGATGTAATGCTCACGGCCCTTGCCGTCGGCGTAGGTGCTGTCGGGGTTAAGCAGAAGCGCTACTTTCAGTATGTAGCGGGCCTGCATGAAGTTCCAGTTGTTGTGGGGAACGCCGTTGGCCTCAATCCGGTCGGCCCATTTCTTGAAAGCATCCTCGTAGACGGGAATCTTATCCCCATAGTTTTCAGCAAGAAACGGTTTTAGAATGGTATAGATGCCGACCATTTTGTCGAGGGCGTCCTCGTGGATGACCTCGAACGACTGGAGGCCGACAAGCGTCTGCTGGTGTCCATGGTTGAGGTCATAGGGTTCTTTCTTATAGTAGATGCCCGTCATATAGGTATCGAACACGCGAGCGGCCGCATCGGCGAATTTCGGCTCGCCGGTGGCATCCCAAACCCTGGCGGCCGTTTCAGCCAGACCACCGATTTCGTTGTTGACCGAGCCGATGATATTGCCGGTGGCAGAAATCGGGGCCCATTCCATAGGCTTGCCGGGAAGCGAGTTGTTGGCGAGAAATAGTCCGCGCGGGTCGTCGCTCCCGTATGGGGTAAGGTCGGCAAGACGCGGACGGGCATAGGATGTGCCGTGGCTGCGGGCACCGTTGAGCATCACGGTAGGTGCCGGAGCAGCATCTGCCGTATCGACGCCCGCATAAAATTCACCCTTGATGAATTCCTGCGATGCGCGCGTGCGCCAGTGCATCATAAGGCGCGACTCGAGCCAGTTGGGACCGCTGTCGACAAGCGCCTCAACCTTCGCGCGCCATCCGGCGATCTGCTGCGGGGTATAGGCGCTCTTTGTGGCGGACGACTCGGTTTTCTGACTCTTTTTGCGTGGTGAGGCCGACATGGCGGCGGGGAAACCGATTCCTGCGGCCATAGCGAGTGCCACTACTGCTGATACGAGTTTAGTTTTCATACCCATAAATACGCTTCCGGGGGCTGCTTCACTCAACAGCCATCTCTGCCTCCCCCACCGCAGCAAACTGATGGTATTGATAACATGGCAATCAGATTATATGAGGATGTTGCAGAAAATCAAATATCGCCCATATTGCAGGAGCGCGCAATACCGAGAGCATTAGCAACGTTAGCCTCAAGGGCAGGCGGTGCACCCTGGTGCATCCCTACAAGCTGACGCCCTGGCATTCAGGCAATCCGTGTAGCCGACATATATCTAACCAAATTTTTAGGCCTCGCCGAAAACAACGGAATCGACGAGGCCAAGCCTTATAAAAATTGACGGGGGCTTTCAAATATTTAGCCGGAAGGACCACGGAGGGCCACCGGGGGAATCAGCGCAGACGGATTTTCTTGCCGGGCGTAAGCTTCGATTTAGTAGTGAGACCATTAAGCTTGCAGAGCTGGCGAACGGTAATACCATTGCGCGAGGCTATGCGGCTGAGCGTATCGCCACGTCGCACAGTGTAGTTGCGCGGACGGTTCGACACCGAGATGCCGGAGGCGTCGCTGCGGGCCGGACGGCTGGCCAAATACTGCTTGGCATACTCCTGGTTGGCGGCGGGGTCGAAATTACGCGGACGCTTATAGGTCTGCTTGTCGAATGTATATGTGTCGGTGTGAACCGTCTGGTTGGCGAAATCGAAAATTGCGGCCGGATTGATCGGATATCCCATGAAACGGGTCTCGAAATGGAGATGTGATCCGAAGCTGCGGCCGGTATTTCCGCCGAGGGCTATCGGCTCTCCGACCTTGACGTCCTGGTCGTCCTTTACGAGGAATTTCGAAAGATGGCCGTAGACGGTCTCAAGGCCGTTAGGATGACGGAGAATCACATAATATCCATAGCCCTTGCGCTCGAAGTTAGTGAGACGCACGCGGCCGCTGAAAGCAGCGTAAACGGTATCGCCGGTCTGCAGCTTGAGGTCGATGCCTTTATGCTCGCGGCGGAAGCGCGGACGATAGCCGTAGGGCGATGTTACGTAGCCGGGACAGGGCATTGCGAACTCGCTTACGTCGATTACCTTGGTGTCGGGCACGGTCATACCTGTGTAGGCGTTGACGCGCTTGCTTTCCCAGCCCTCGGTATAGATGTCGAGTTCGGGCTCGGCCTCCTCCTTGAAAAGGTTGTCGAGGAAAGCTTGTGTATCCTTGCTTGAAATCTGGTTGCCTATGTTTTCCTGGCGGGCGATGAGATCGAGATGTTCCGATTTATGTGCGTTCGGCACGCGATATGTCTGGGCTGCCGCCGAAGCTGCGGAGATTATGGCGAATGCGAAAATCGATATTGTCTTTATTGTGTTCTGAAGCATGAGTGGGGAGAGTATCTTTTTTAAGCGTCTTTTTCAGGAAGTTCGTCGGTCGCGTAGATTGCAGAAATAGAAACGGGTAGATAGTCGAAAACTTCGGAGGGAGCGAAGAAACGTGCCACTTCGACAGCGGCGTTCTCCGGGGTATCGGAGGCATGAACGATGTTCATCTGGCCGCTCATACCGAAATCGCCGCGGATGGTGCCGGGCTCCGCCTTACGCGAGTTTGTCACACCGGTCATGGCACGGACCACGCTGACGGCGTCTACACCGCGGAATGCGAGAACAACCACAGGGGTAATGGTCATCGAAGCGACAAGCGAGGGGAAAAACGGGCGATCGACGAGATGAGCATAGTGCTCGCGGAGAATCTTTTCATCGAGCTGCATCATTTTCATACCGGCAATTACCAGACCTTTCTGCTCGAAGCGCGCCACAACAGCGCCGCAGAGGCCTCGCTGAATGCCCGAGGGCTTCACTATCACAAGGGTTGTTTCCATGAGTATCTTTTAATTACTTCCTGCGGGCCCGGGACTCTCCATCAAGCGGGAAGCCTCCGGCGCGCTACACTGCTTATTCGGCGATAATTTTATAATAATCGCCTGACTATCAACGGCCTATGTCAGCCGGAACGACCTTGTCGTTTTTTCATTTCCCCCAAAGGTACAAAATTCCACGGTCGAATCGAAACTTTCTGCACATTAAATTTCTATAATTTGTATTGCAGAAGTTTGAAATGAAGCCACAACGTATTAGTTATCAGCAACATAGACACGTGTCAGATTTCCAACATCCTGCGCTCTGATATGCAATGGTGTGCAGTCCACACGAAATGCGAAAGGTGGTGTGCGGGAATCCGGGGATTCCGACACACCACCTTGTGAAAAGATTTTTTCTAAGAGTATTACCAGATTACAACCTGATCTTCGGGAGCGCGGTAGAGTTTGTTACCCTCCTTGATGCCGAAGGCATTGAAGAAGGGAACGATGTTGCGCAGGGAAACGTTCACGCGGTTCTCGGCCAGAGAGTGAACGTCGCCGATAGTGAGATTGCGCTTCTCTTCGTCGCGGATATTGGTTGCCCAGATATTCGCATAATTGAGATAGAAGGCCTGCTCGGGAGTGAAACCGTCGATTTTAGCCTCTTCCGACTCGATGTCGACGCCTTTTTTCTTCTGAGCGTCGAGGAAAGCGGTGCGGCTGATGCGCAGACCGCCCTGGTCGGCGATATTCTCACCCATGGTATAGGTGCCGTTGGCCATGAGGCCGGGAAGAATTTCGACTGCGTCGAACTGGGCACCGAGTTTCTTGGTCAGAGCCTCGAAAGCCTTGGTATCCTCCGGAGTCCACCAGTCGGTCATATTGCCTTTTGCATCGAAGTTGCGGCCCTGGTCGTCGAATCCGTGAGTCATTTCGTGTCCGATAACAACACCGATGCCGCCGTAGTTCTCGGCGTCGGAAGCCTCGGGATCGAAGAAGGGGTTCTGAAGGATGGCAGCAGGGAACACGATTTCATTTGCCAGCGGATTGTAGTAGGCGTTGACGGTCTGTGGAGTCATGCCCCATTCAGTCTTGTCGACGGGCTTGCCCCACTTGGAGAGCTCCTCCTTCTGATGCCACATGCCGGCGTTGTGAACATTCTCATAATAGCTCTTGGCAGGATCGATTTCCATTGCGGAATAGTCCTTCCACTTGTCGGGATATCCGATCTTCACGGTGAAGTTGTTGAGCTTCTCGATAGCGCGGAGCTTGGTCTCATCGGTCATCCAGGGGAGATTGATGATGTGCTTGCCGAGCGACACCTTAAGGTTGCCCACAAGGTCGAGCATCTTCTGCTTGGAGGTCTCGGGGAAATGCTTCTCTACATAGAGTCGGCCGATAGCCTCGCCCATATAGCTGTCGGGCACACCGAGAGCGCGCTTCCAGCGCGGACGCTGCTGCTGCACACCCGAACGTACTTTTGCGAACTCAAACGAAGTGTCGGTGAACTTGTCGCTCAGATAGGGAGCTGCCTGGGCCACATATTTCCAGAGGTAGTAGTCCTTGATCTCGCGGTCGGTCAAGGTGGCAAGCAGATTGTCGGCCTGCTTCATACCCTTGGGCTCGGTGAGGATGAACTGCTGGGGAGTCTCGATGTCCATGGTCTCGACGAAGAAGCGGTCCCACTGGATATGCGGATAGTCGGCCTTGAGCTGGTCGAGCGTGCGGGGATTGTACATGGCGGGGATATTGCGGCTCTCCTCGCGGGTGAGGGCGGAGTCGGCGATTGCCGTCTCTATCTTCAATACGTTCTCCATGATGCGCTTTGCGTCTTTCTTCTTGAAGCCGGCGTTGACCATCTGGTCGACGATAAGCTTTTTATAGGCGTTGCGGATCTTTAGAGTCTCCTTGTCGTTGTTGAGATAGTAGTCGCGGTCGCCCAGGCCCATCGAGCCGCCGGAAACGTACATGGCGTAGCGGTTGGAGTCGGCCATATCCTCCATGGGACCGGCTCCGAAGAAGGGGCTTGAATAGTATTTGTGCATCCACAGCAGCAGGTCGGCCATTCCTTCGGGCGTAGTGCTCTCGATTTTGCGGAGATCGGCCTGGATGGGAGCGGCACCCTCGGCGTTGCGGCGCACGGAGTCCATGCCCTGCGAGTAGAGGGTCCAGATTTTGAAGGCGTTTGTGCCGGGTTCGGGATTGGTAGCGCCAAGATTGAGCACGATTTCCTTCACCTGGTTTTCGGCGGAATCGTTGAGAATGTTGAACACGCCGTAGCGTGCGTACTCGGCCGTGAGGGGGTGAGCCTCCAGCCAGCCGTTGTTCACGTGGTGGTAGAAGTCGTCGCCGGCGGGAACGGAATTGTCGATATAAGCCGGATTGACGCTTTTAAGATGTTCGGTTGCCATAGCGTTGACCGAAGTAGCGGCGATGGCTGCGAAAGCCAGAGCCAAATGGTTGAATTTCATCTTATATTGATATTAAGTGACTTAAAGAAATTATTTAATGTATTCGGTGACTTTCGGACTCAATGGTT
>UREH01000039.1 GCA_900546835.1 uncultured Porphyromonadaceae bacterium | reverse complement strand
CGGTTCCATCGGAGACGAGTTGTGGAGATTATGATGCTGTGCTTGGCGGATGCAAGGTCTTTGTGGAATTGGCTCTCAAAGTTATCTGAATCATATATTGTTTCGGTCTTCACTTCGGCAAACAATCCCTCATTGGCGACAGCAATGGAATAACCGACCGCTTTATATCCATGTAACCGTTTTCGATACATAGAGTCGCATATTGGTACCCGGAGGTCTACATAGTCATAAATTCGGACTTCCGATTTCCCGATATAATCACGATGGAGGCGCCCTGTATATTGGGCTATCAATCCTTTCCATGAAACAGGAAGGGCAAGCATCAGTGTGTCAAGGCGAGGCAAGTCAAAGCCCTCGCCGACGTATTTGCCGGTAGCGATTACAATAAGTGGTTCGTTGTCGGGTACCGCCGCTAATTGTGTAATCGCCTCCCGTTTGACTTTTGTTGAGTCATTCCCGACAAGCCGGATAACGTTGGGACATATCTTCCGGCATTCATCCGCCAGATAATCAACATGTGCCGTTCGTGCAGTCAAAACCAATGGAGATCTTCCTTCTGCAAGATTTGATGAAACATCATCAAGAATCAGCTTGTTACGAGCGTTATCTTCCACAAGACCATCAATCACCTGCGAGTAATTGTTCCCATCTGTATTCAACAGACGGTGTGAGGTGAATCGCGGTATTAACAAGCGTTGAAACAATTGATTGGACTGCTGCTCCTTTGAGTCGGAAGAATATCGGATTTCACCGCATTGCATAAAAATTATGGGCTGATGACCATCTTTGCGAATCGGGGTGGCTGTAAGTCCATAAACATAATTAGCATTCACCTCGCGTAAAATCTTCTCGAAATTTACCGCAGGAGCATGGTGGCATTCATCAACAATCACCATACCATAGTTGCGGACAAACGGCTTTATCTCATTGTCGCTGAGGCAGGATTGAAGTAACGCGATGTCGATTTTGCCATTGAGAGTATTCTCGGTAGATGACAACGCTCCGAATTGTTGAAATTTCTTCTTGCGACCACGGCCTTTAAGCGCATCTGGAGCATGAAATGATGTAGCCAAAAACTCAGATAGACGTTCCCTCCATTGGTCAAGTAACGCTTTTGTATGAACCAAGATAAGGGTGGAAGTCTTTTTACGAGCAATCATAGCAGCGGCTGTAACTGTCTTGCCGAATGCGGTCGTGGCATATAGTGTACCACATCTATATTCGGAAAGTATCTCAACTGCTTGCGACTGCTCCGTTCGTAATTCTCCCTTAAACTCTACTCCAATGGAAGTGCCGTGGCAAGTTTTATCTTCAATCGTAATCTTAACTCCATTTTGAGTCAGGAATCCTATTGCGGCGTCTTCACATCCACGAGGAAGTATCAAATAATCGTCTGCAATCTCAGAGCAAGAGATAATCCGAGGCAGATTGAACGTAGGCAGTCGCATACCGAGTTTGGCATAAACCTCCGGATTTTTGAATGCGGCCATGCGTTTAAGGTGATTTATTGCTTTTGCCGAAATCCCATTCATGGGAATATACACGCTTGACGAACGGACTATTGTAAGGCTACGAGGGAAATCGGTCGTTGTCATCGGTTTTGGTATAGGTCTCTCCCATGGCAAGGATTCACTTGACTTGGACAGCTCTCCCATCGCTTGCTCTCTGGAGTATTTCGCAACCGCTGACTCTACCTCTGTCATAGTCATTTTCTGCATAGTCTGAAGATATGCCCATTGGTCATGATATGGTTGGAATCTCTCATCAACGAACACACTGTTCCCGTTTCTGCGGGATTGCCCCTGAAGAGGCAACGCCACAAGGTTGCCGAAGCCACCTTGCGGCATAAAGTCCTGATTCGGAAAGAACCGGTCGTATGATTTGAACGACATCTTTCCTTCACGCTCCATCGCTTCGGTCAAAATTACGTTGCCAAGTAGTCTTGCCGTTTTAGCTTTTATGGGCTCTGCGAACAGAATCCAGATATGGGCACCGTTGCCGGAACGTGACCGCTCAATGTATGCCGGAATATTCCAATCCTTGCATACCTTGACGTATGCTCTCACATCGGTCTCATAGCCATGCTCACAACTCTTGTCATCGAAGTCGCAGCAAATGAATCGGCAGGTATTGTCAGGCAGGATAGCATATACACCAACCACATCACGACCATTGGAATCTTTCCCCTCAAGGTGACGGTAAATATCATCATAACCTAATGGCTGAAATTCACGGTTTGGACATTCGGCACACTTATATTTTTTCTTATCGCAATACTCTCGATCCCATTCACGTGCACAAACCGGCTGATAACCGCTCTTGCCTGTGCTTGGACTATACCAACGCCGGGCAAATATATCCTCGCGACCACTAAATATATCCCTGAACAATGCAACCTTCTCATCTAATGACAATATCGAGGTCGGATGCGAAGCGGATTGAGATTGAATAATGGTATTTTCAATAAGTTCATCTGGGGAAATGCCATGTTTCTTCAATAGGCGGCGCAAACGGGCATTTTCCTTCTTGAGAAACTCTATTTCTTCAAAAACCTCTTTGTTATAGCCCATTGTTGACTGCATTACAGCAGGAATCCTATATGAATCAGTTGTTCTTGTTGATGAGGTTGACAACGACCTTGACCATAGTGTCCTTCTCTTCGGTACGGCTTTCGGCAATCATAAGGGTCAGAGCCACAAGAGTGTTGTCTGCAATACGTTTGGAACCATCCTCATTATATAGAATACGATTGCCATTGAGAAACCACAGAAATAGTGTGGCTGCTATACGTTTGTTACCGTCGCTGAAAGAATGGTTCTTGGTGACCAGATAAAGAAGCATTGCTGCCTTTTCTTCCACCGAAGGATAAAGGTCAATACCACCGAACGTCTGATAAATCTGCCCGATGGAGCTTTTGAAAGAATCATCCTTCTCGTTGCCAAAGAGCTCGGAGCCACCAAACTTATCGTGCAACTCACGAATTACTGCCATTGCATTTTCATATGTGGCATGAAACGCCTCTTTCCCGGTTGTCTGCTCAATCCTCAGTTCCTGATAGTCATAGCGGTCGAGAGTGTCGAGAGCATAAGTATAGTCCACCACCACATTGAGCAGGGAACGGCTATCCTCTGTAAGTTTCTCCTGATTTTGGATTGTCCGACCAAGGACCTTCACCAACTGGCTCAATTCATCGTATTTCTGTGCAGCGACACGTTCGTTGATAGCATAGCCATTCAGTAGATATTGTTTCAATATCTTGTTGGCCCAAATACGAAACTGTGTGCCACGTTGTGACTTTACTCGGTAACCCACAGATATAATAACATCAAGGTTATATAGGGCGGTAACATACTGTTGGTCACCGTCCGAACCCACATGTGCAAAATTTGCACATGTGGTCTCACGCTCCAGTTCGCCCTCCTTATAGATGTTGCTTATATGGCGCCCTATAACAGTTCGATCCTTTTGGAATAACTCTGCCATTTGAGCCTGTGTCAGCCAAACGGTTTCATCATGAAACTTTACATCTATGCTCGTTTCGCCATCATTCGTCTGATATATAACGATACTATTTGTCGATTCTAAGTTGTCCATATACAAAATTATAAAATATTTCTTGAATATCAACTATCTAAACGTCCGCATTGTCAGAATACATCTACCTTTGCGGGATTGGCAATAGCGTCTATCTCGTCGGCGATTTCATCGGAGGACAGCTTGATATAGTCCACGATGGTCTTTTGGGGCTTGTGGCCGCTGACCTGCATCATCTGGACTATTGTGTATTTGTATAAGAGGTACATATCGGTTATGCCGCTGCGTCGGGCTGTGTGGGAGGTGACACAGGCATAGCGCGGCATCACGACTTCCCCTTTGGTGTTTCGGTCGACCGTCAGTTTGCCGAGTTCCTCATTCTTCTTTTGCTTCATTGTCAGTTTGGCGGGAATCTTGACAGCCAATGATGGCACGGATTCAGAGAGTTCTTTCAGTATCTCCTTGATATAGCGGTTTATCAGCACATCAATCACCGAGGGGATATTATAGCCGTATTTCTCGCATATGGCATGAAGATTGGGATTCATTATCGGTATCTCTTTTGCAATGGCCTCAGCCTCCTGCTGGCTACGTATGATTTCCGATTTCTCCGGGTCGGAATCGCCATTATCTCGGCTTTCACACGCTCACGGTCAAATTCGGGAGCATCCATCTCCAGCTTGAGCATAACCTCAATGCGACCGAGCATATCATGCAGCTTGGGATTTTCATCACCATTCGTAACTGTTCGGAGACATTCAATCCCACGAACTTTCCCCAAAACCCCAAACTTTAGCAGCGGTTAACTATATCCGATAACTAAAACCTTTAGCTCGGCGAGGCTTGACTGAGCCAAATGTGGTGACCTCACCCGATTTTCCGCCGGGTCACCACGTTTAATCGTAAAAATCCCATAAAAATTTCGCACCTTTGTGGTCGGATTGACATAGGTCAATTCACGACATTTTGAAATAAGAAACGGTATGCTCTCTTGTAATTGGAAACGTAGGAACTTTTCAGGATACAAAGATAGGGGTCAGCGGATATTTCCGGTTGGTATGATGGTAAAAAGAGGCTTGCTCATATCATGCATATTGAGTAGCTATTCTAAACATGAAGAACTTTATGTCTTCGACTCCTCTCAACTGGCTCCTAAATGCTTTGATTTTAGCATTAAACGATTCCGCAGCTGCATTAGTTAATCTATCAATGAAGTAGTTTAGAATATTATCGTTGTAATTAGCAAACGTATTAAGCACTCTATTGAACTCCTTGCAATCAAATTTCTCCACCTCATTATACCATTTAGCAAGAGCAAGCCGTGCCTCTCCAATTTTAAACCTTTTGTTAAATATATCAGTTAGCATTAGTGTCCACTAAGAACTCTTATGATTTTTTAGTGGACACTAATGAATCCATATATCAGCGTGACAAGTTCGGTCAATTGCAAGAATGCAAGGCAGACTGCAAAAGAGAGGGGTATTTCTTTTTTTACGTTCTATCTCCATGCTATATGAATGAAATTACCGAGCTGCGCTATCGAATAGACCGCAATGAAACGGTTATCGAGTATGACCGAATTGATGCCCTATGCCCGATCAAGATGACTAAAGGTAAAGGGTTTGTGACCATAAGAATTCATTATAAAGAGAATCGGACAGAGTTTTGCAAGTCAACCTCGTATTTAATCAAGTCAATCGACAATGAAGATGTATTTGGTGCAGAAGCGGGTTGCACAGAGTATGACGTTGCAATTGTAAGCGCAATACCGAATCTAAGGTTCACCTCGTTATCATGTACCCAGCGGCATAATAAAGGCAATGATTATCCACTGATAAACGTCGGAAGGAAGGATGAGGATTTCAATATGCCCATCGCCTTATCTGTTCATCATGGATTTGTAGATGGAGAACACATTGCGGATTTTTATTGGCGGGTTCAAAATAATCTCGATTCATAGAATGACCACCGAGAAAGAATAATATTCCTCTCGATGGAATTCTCATAAGAACTTGTTTGTCTCGAAGCGCTGGTTCTCGACTGTCTGCTTGTTGGAACTAACGTGAGTATATCCGTATGTCATGGTCTTTTTTTACCATAACATACGACTTTTATCCCCTCATACTGCTCATATCATCCACTTTTTTTTTCCTCAATGCTCATAGTTCCGTTTGGCTCGGGCAATATATATATGCCCGACAAACTAAACCGAACTATATGCGGGCTGGTGAAAATAAAAACTCAAAGCCGAGCTATTCAAAAAGAATACTCATGTCAAAACTCTTATCTATTTCTTGAGAGTAACCGTTTGCTGATAATCCTCCGGACGTCAGCATTGTCAGAAAGATTGACTTTGATGTTTTTGTGACATCTCTCAATCTTGAAACCGTGTTTAACAGGACATCCATGTATTTGCCATCTATCGTAAATTTTGCCTTTACATATTTCATTTCGATAATGTTGATGGCCTTGTCATTCCTGTCAATCAACAGGTCTATTTCTGCACCTGACATGCCGTCTTTGGGAGGAGTACGCCAAGAATATTCACTGGTCAGGACCCCTTCAATCCCCAATGCCCGTTTGATTAGATTGGAGTGCAACAGACATACGCGCTCAAAGGCATAACCACTCCAATTGTAGAATATCGGAGAATTTTGGATCTTAGACCAATAACCTTCGTCATTTATGGCTTTATCGGATAGGAATTTGAAATGGAAGAGGGTAAAATTATCAATCAACTGGAAAACAGTATTCTTAATTTTTGCTCCCAGTTGGTTGTATCTTCGTATAAACCCGCATGATTCCAAGTCATCAAGATACGTCTTTATTCTACCCGTGTCAGGCAAGGAGGCCTCCTTTATTATTTCATCTCTCGTCATGCCTGTTCTCTTCTTTCCAAGAGCCGTTATTATTGCCATATATGGTTCGGGATTCTTAAAAAGGGATGAATATAGTTCCTTAAACTCATCTTTCAAATTGGCGTCACGAGAAAAGAACAAACTATTGATATTCTGCGACAAGCTCATTCCTCGTTTAAGCATTGACCAATAGTAAGGCACTCCTCCAAACACCATATATGCCTCAAGGACAATTTGTCTTGACATGCCAAGTTTTTCCGACTGGGCATATTTCTCGCATTCTCTCAATGTGAACGGCTTAAGATAGATTCTATCCGACAGCCTATTATGCAAACCGCCTTTATTATGGAATATTTTCTTAACTATCCAGGATGTCGCCGAACCGCATATTATCAGCAAGATATCTTTTCTTGCTGAAGCCCATCCATTCCAAAAATTCTAAAATGCTGGCAGAAAACTTGATTTTGGACCATCCATCCATGGCAATTCGTCGAGGAACACGACTTTCTTGCCCTCAGGTAATGAAGACAGATAACATGACAAATCATAGAACGCATCTATCCAATTGGAGGGCACCCTTGATTTTGTGTAACCATGCAGACTAAGGGCATTATGGAAATTTTGCAGCTGAACTTTTGTAGAGACATCAGCAATCCCGGAATAAGAAAATGAAAATTTATTCCCGAGTGTTTCTCTTACCAAATAGGTCTTTCCAACTCGTCGCCGACCGTATATGGCAATAAACTCGGACCTTCCCGAATTAAATGCCTCTTTAAGAACGCTAATTTCTGATTCTCTCCCAATCATGGTGGTTTATTTTTTGCAAAGGTAAGCAAAATGTCTTACATCACAAGACGGAATCGCTGTTGTTTTTTGCGATTCCGTCTGCTGATGCGGTTTTATTGCGATGTGTCGATTCCAAATTACACTCCATCGAAAGACGGAATCGGTAATTTACTCCCCATATTCCGTTGCTTGATGGAAGTACCTCAGAACACATCCGCTTTTGTTGGGTTGGCGATTGCGTCTATCTCATCGGCGATTTCATCGGAGGTCAGCTTGATGTAGTCAATGAATGTCTTTTGGTCTTCTGCGGCTTTGTCGTTTTCCTCCACCTTACGATTGGAGAAAAACATCAACGCTCGGTCATTGTTGTGGATGTCATCTGTATAGGCATAGCCCACCAACGCCCTAAACGATACGAGATATTTGTTGGCTGAACTACCTATGTATTTCAATTCCATCACACCCGGATGGAGGGTGTCCATGCTGCCCGATTCCTTAACCTGCTGCAAAAAGAAATTGAGGAATTATAGTATATTTCCACCAGGATATGGATATGGCAACGTGATTCAGCTCCGCCTATGGGATGAATAAGGTAAAAAAATGGGGGTGGGGCCGGTGTTATTACCGATTATTGCGGAAAAAGTGCTAAATTTGTGCCGACGTTTCGGGCCTGAAAATTAGGCGTGTATGCCAATTGTTTGATTATCAGGCTGTAACCATATTGCCAATGACCACATTCCAGCAGATTCAGCATATGCTTGCCCCCGACCTCGAGCGCCTTAACACGCGCATCGCGGAGGCTTTGCGTTCGCCGAATGTGCTGATGAATCAGGTGATCGCCAACTATCTTGAAAAGAAAGGTAAGCAGATCCGGCCCATCATGGTGCTTCTCAGCGCGCGTCTGCTCGGCGAAGTGAACGACAAGGTGCTTGACGGCGCCGTGGCTGTGGAATTGCTTCATAATGCCTCGCTCATCCACGACGATGTGGTCGACGATACGAAAATCCGACGGGGAGCCGCCACCATCAACGGCATGTGGGATAATCATCTGGCCGTGCTTGTGGGCGATTTCTTCCTTTCCAACGCTTTGCTTGAGGGGGTTGCCACAGGCGATATCCGTATGGTCGAGTCGATTGCGGCGCTTGGCCGTCTGCTCTCCATAGGCGAACTCGACGAGATTTACAACGCGCGCTACAATGCTCTTGACGAGAAGACCTACTTCGAGATAATTTTCCGCAAGACGGCATCACTTTTCGTATCCTGTGTGGAAGTCGGTGCATATGGCGCCGGCAGCACAGCGACCCAGCTCGAGGCCTTGCGTGAGTTCGCGCGCCTGCTCGGTCTCTGCTTCCAGATAAAGGACGATATTTTCGATTATTTTTCCGACGAGAAAATAGGCAAACCCACCGGCAATGATATCCGCGAGGGTAAAATTACGCTCCCCCTGATTCACGCTCTCTCGAAAGCCGACCATCCGCGCCACGCCGAGATGCTGGCACTGGCCCGTGCAGATGTCCATACGGCCGACCAGGTTGGTAGTCTGATTGCTTTCGCGATCGCGGAGGGAGGTATCGACTATGCATACGCCACGATGAACGGCCTGCGTGCTCGCGCCGTAGAAATTCTGGAGAATGAATTTCCGGCTTCGGCCGAGCGCGATGCCCTTGTGGCCCTCTTCGACTTCATCATCAATCGCGAGAACTGAGTCTCTGCCCCCCAAAAAGTTACACAACCCCGCCACCGGCCTTTAGGGCGGCATACAGAATCCCGAGGAGGAGACCGTCAGCAATTTCAAGCCCTGCCGCCAGTGGCTCTACAAGACCGAATACCCAACATAGACAAAGCGCGGAGTTGTGAATCTTCATGCCTCCGTAACGCCCCTTACCCTATTTGAACCGCATTGCACCAGGATGCATCCCTACAAGCTGATATCCAAGTATATTGAAAAAATTACGAAGCAAGAAGGATTGTATTATCCTCACAATTGCACCCCCAGTTCAACTATTTATGTTGTAAAGCCTTACAGGCCGGAGAGGAAGATGAGGAGGATGGCGGAGGGGGCGATGTAGCGGAGGCAGAAGATCAGGGAGGCGACGGCCAGACGGCCGCGGCGCCCGTCGAGGGCGAGTTCGTTCCTGACAACCGCGCGCTTCATAACCCAGCCGACAAGTATGGATACCATCATGCCGCCCACGGGAAGCAGGATGTTGGACGACACATAGTCGAACATGCCGAAGATGGTGCGCCCGCAGATGGTGGCGTCGGCCAGAGGGCCGAACGAAAGGGCGCAGGCGGTGCCGGCAACCATGGCGATAGCGGTGGTGAGGATGGTGGCCGCAGAGCGGCGCATATGGCATTCCTCTGTGAAAAATGCGATTGAAATTTCGCTCATCGATATGGTCGACGTGAGCGATGCCACAAGCAGCAGGAGGAAGAAAAGCGTGGCCCATACGTTGCCCCACGCAAGATGGGAGAAGATGGCGGGCAACACTTCGAACACGAGACGCGGGCCTGATTCAGGCGATGCTCCGAAGGTAAACACTGCCGGAAAGATAACTATTCCCGCCATCACGGCCACGAGCGTATCGAGACCGGCAATAGTCGAGGCGCTGCGCAGCAGCCGCGTCTCGGGCCGGAAATAGCTGGCATAGGTGAGCAGGCACCCCAGCCCGAGCGACAGCGAGAAAAACGCCTGGCCCATCGCTCCGATAAGCACGGAGGGAGTGATAGCCGAAAAGTCGGGCCGGAAAAGGAAGAGAAGGCCTTCCCTGGCCTCAGGCATCATCATAGAATTGGCGCAGAAGGCCACCAGAAGCACGAACAGCAGCGGTGTAAGCACGTTCGACACGTGTTCTATCCCCTTTTCGACGCCACGGCGCATTATCACGTAGTTCAGCGCCAGAAAGCCGACCGTCCACCCTACGGGTTGCCACGATGCGGTAAAAGAGGCGAATTCCTCATGGAGCTGCGTCTCGCTTCCGGCAAACCCGCCGACGGAGTGGACCACGTAGCTGGCGGTCCATCCGGCCACCACGCTATAGAAACTCAGAATCATCAGCGACGCCACGATGCCCATCATTGCCACAAGCCGCCAAAGCGGCGAGCCGTGAATCTTGCGGAACGCGCCGTAGATGTTCGATCCGGTGGAACGTCCGACAATGAATTCGGCCGTAATCACCGGGATGCCAATCAGAAGGATGCATCCCAGATAGACTATAAGGAACGCTCCCCCTCCGTGCATGCCTGCCTCGTAGGGGAAACGCCATATGTTGCCCAGCCCTACGGCCGAGCCCACGGTGGCGGCAATCACGCCCAGACGGGTTGCGAACTGGGCGCGGCTGCCGCCGCCTTTGTGTCGGTTATTTTCTTGCATTCAATAATTTAAAAGGGGGACGCCCCGTAGGGTCAGAGCTGGGCGTCGATCAGCGCGATTTTCTGCTCGATGGCGGCCAGATCGTCCTTGATGCGCTGGATACGGCGCTCCATTTCGCGAACCATCGAATCGCCGCTCTTGCTCTTGGAACTGAGGAAACCGAGGTTATTCTCGTAGGTTTTCAGCTCGTTGCGCTTGATATCGTAGGCGCGTACAATGCGGTCGCGCTCGCGACGCAGCTTGGCGGCGTCGCCGCTCATCTCCTTGACGACATCCTCAAAGCGGCTTGCGCCGGCTCCGTCGCGACGGGCACGCGAATAAAATGCGTCGCAGAGGGCGCGGTATTCGTCGTAAATCTTGTCTTTTTCGCGGAAAGGCACATGGCCGATCTCCTGCCAGCGGGCCTGCAGCTCTTTAACCTTCGGCATGGCCTCGGCGCGCGGAGTGTCGGCTCCGATAGCCTTGAGTGCCTCGATAATCTCGCGCTTAGCCTTGAGGTTGGCCTGCTCCTCGGAGCGGCCGTCGCTCTGGTTGCGCTTGCGGGCTTCGAAGAAGGTATCGCATGCTTTCTGGAAACGCTGCCATACGGCGTCGCTCTGCTTTTTAGCCACGGTGCCTATGGTCTTCCATTCCTTCTGGAGAGCCACGAGGCGGTCGGCCGTACGGCGCCAGTCGGAGCTTTCGCTCAGCGCCTCAGCCTGCTCGCAGAGGGCAATTTTTTTAGCCAGGTTCCGGGCGAGTTCATCCTTCACGGAGCGGTAGTATTCACCCTTGAGAGTGAAGAAGTTATCGCACGCCTTGCGAAAGCGGGCGAAGAGGGCGTTGTTAACCTTGCGCGATGCGAAACCGAGCGTCTTCCATTCCTGCTGGGCGGCGATTATGGTTTTGGTTGCCTCCTCCCATGCTCCGAAAGATTTGAACTGAGTGCAGTCGATGGCCTCTACATGTTCGCAGATAGCCGTCTTGGCCTGCTCGTTGGCAGCTTCGCGGGCCTTGCGCTCCTCGAAGAAAGCCTGATATTTCTTATTGACTACGGCCGAGGCATCCTTGAAGCGTTGCCAGATTTCCTCGCGCAACTCCTTGGCCACGGGGCCGGTCTGACGCCATTCATCGTGAAGGTTCTGCAGGCGTTTGAACGCGAGCACCACATCATCGTCGGCGTCGAGCTTTTCAGCCTCCTCGCAGAGGAGGGTCTTGAGTTCCAGATTCTTGCGGAAATCGTAGTCGCGCAGGTCCTTATTGACCTTCAGCTGGTCGTAGAACTGCTCCACGGTAGCCTGATACGTCTTCCAGAGGTCGGTGGCCTCGGTGGGAGGCACATCGCCGATGGCCTTGAACTCGGCCTGAATCTCCTTCACGCGCGGGAATGTGCGGTTCACGTTGTCGGTGTCGGCAGAAAGCTGCTGAAGTTCCTCGATAAGAGCCTTCTTGCGCTCGAGGTTGGCGGCAAGCTCAGCCTCGTGGGCGGCAGTAAGAGCAGCCTTGCGGTCGCGAACGGCGTTCATAAGCTCCTTGAACTGCTCTTCGGCGGGGTCGAGAGCCGGCAGAAAATCGGCCTCGGCATTTCCGGAGGCCAGAAAATCAGCCATTTCTGCCTCGAGTTCAGCCTTCCGGAAGGAATAGAACAACTGTTTGAGGCGAGCCACCTCCTCGCGCGAGATTTCTACGGCATCGGCCGAAGCGAGGCGCGTAAGAGCCTCAAGCACATCGGCCTTGTCGGCCGGATCATTGGGAGCTTCGGCAGTCTCGGCCTCAGGCATCTGTTCTTGAGCGGTTTCAGGCTCAGCGGCCTTCGATTCATCAGCTTCGGCCTCGGGAGAAGCGGAGGGGGTAACTTCGGCCGCAGCCTGAGGCTCGGCCTGGGGAGCAGTGGGTTGAACGTCTGCCATAGGATTTTCGGCAGCGTCCGACGTACGCATTTCCATAAAAACGTGAAAAAGATTTATTATATAACAAGGGGCACAGCCACCGCCCACACTCGGCGCGGCGCTTAAAAGGCGCCCCTACGGCGGTGAGCATTAGCTTTTTCCAAAACAATTGCCAAATATAACCATAATTTCCGATTTCCGCCAAATTATTCTCCTCAATTATACATCTATGCGTGGAATGGGGGAGGTCTGGAGGTTTAAATTGGGTTAAAATGGTTGTGGAGCGGGAAAGGATGGCGTAACTTTGTAAAAAATATACGCCGGAGGCGGCCGCACCGCCACTTTTTTAATGAAAACCTTTATCAGGATATCGATTTACTACTGATGAAAAATTTCTATTCGCGATTGATGAAAATGGATATTTACAGATACTTACGATATACGGCCGTGGCGATTGCCGCGATGTTTGCCAGCACGGATGCCATAGCCGAAGGCGACGCTACGTTCCGATGGTTTGAATACTGTCCGGGCGTTGAGCGACATGTGGTTGTGCGCTCCGGCGATTCGCAAAGCAGGCGCGTAACACGGAAAAAGAAGGGGCGCCGCAACCGCACGCGCGTTTCGGAGATGCGCCCCGACGTGCGCGTCGAACGTGTGGCGCCTACAAATTGCTTCACCGATTCGTTTGCTTCCCATGAACTCAGCGAGCGCTGGAGTCACATCAACGAACCCGACGACGACAACTACCACATAACGCCCGACGGACTGACGCTCACCCCTACCTACGTCAACCTTTCCAACACACATTATTCACCCACGGCCATATTCCTCGATGCGGCCGAGGGGCCGTTTGTGGCGGCCTGTCAGGTTGACTACACTCCCTCCACGCCCCACGATTTCGCGGGGATGGCGCTCTACGCCGACGCCGGCAGCACGATAACTTTCGGCCGCACCATAGTCAACGGGCGTCAGGCCGTGGTGGTGCGCTCGCTGCGCGACGGCTACGTCACCACAGCCTATCAGCCCCTTCAGGATTATGAGACTGGCTACATTCTCTGGCTGCGCATGAAGAGCTACGACGGCGAGGCATCCTTCTTCTATTCCACCAATCACGGAGCCACATGGACGCCCGTAGCCAACAATCTGCCGCTCCCCGGCGAGACTGCCTCCGAGGCCGGGAAGGAGGAGGCATCGCCCGAACCGCGCTTCCTGTTAGGCCTCTATACCTCCACCTTCGGCAACTGAATCTCACAATTGCCTCAGTGATCACATCCATAAACAATGTAGGGACATCGCTTTGCGATGTATCAGTTGATTATCTGTTCCTTATACGTGCCAAAGGCACGTGCCTACACTGTTGATGAGAGCCTTATAAGTCAAGTCAGACAAAAAATTAAAGGATTTTATGACATTATAATAGCGAAAGTTGTTATATAATTGTGTAATTTCGCCTTCCTAAAGTGTTAAATAAGAGTCGGCGTTAACTTAATTTCCAATTAAGTGTCCTCGCCTACGCCAACAGAAGGTGCTATTGCCCGCAACGCACTTCTACATTTCAACTTCACTACAACGTATTTATGAGAAAACTCCCCATACTCCTTGCCGCAGCGGCCCTCGCCACATTGATCGCCGTGGGCGCCACGCGCAGCACGAAATCGGCCATCACGCGTAATCTCGACGTGTTCACATCGCTCTACAAGGCCCTCCAGACCAACTACGTCGACTCTATCGACGCCGACAAATCGATGAAAACCGCCATCGACGCCATGCTGGGCGAGATAGACCCGTACACGGAATACATTCCCGAGTCGGAGCAAGATGAGTTCCTCACCATTTCGACCGGCGAATACGGCGGCATCGGCAGCTACATCAACCAGCGGCCGGAGGGGGGCGTGCAGGTTACGGAGCCCCGCTTCGGCACACCATCGCAGCGCGCAGGCCTGCGTCCCGGCGACGTGTTTCTCGTAATCGACGGCGACAGCGTGGCCAAATCGCCCAGTTCGGAGGTGAGCAAGAAGCTGCGCGGACAGGCCGGAACCGACGTGAAGGTGACGGTACGCCGCCCATATGTGGAGGATTCGATTCTCGATTTCACCATCACACGCGAGAAAATCGACGTGGACCCCGTGCCATACTACGGCGTGGCGCGCGACGGCATAGGATACATCCAGATCACCACATTCAACGACAAGACATTCTCCCAGACCCGCGACGCCTTGCTCGACCTCAAGAAGACCCCGGGCGTTAAATCCATAGTTCTCGACCTGCGCAACAACGGGGGCGGCCTCCTCGAAAGCGCCGTGCAGGTGGTCGGACTTTTTGTGCCGAAAGGCACCGAGGTGCTCCGCACGCGCGGCAAGGGGTTGCTCAACGAAAAAATCTATAAGACAACCCATCAGCCGGTCGACAACGAAATTCCCCTGGCCGTTCTCGTCAACTCCGGCTCGGCCTCTTCGGCGGAAATCGTCACCGGTGCTCTTCAGGATCTCGACAGGGCCGTGATAGTGGGCGAACGCTCGTTTGGCAAAGGCCTCGTGCAGTCAACCAAGCAGCTCCCCTACAACGGGATGCTGAAAGTCACCATCGCCAAATACTACATTCCCTCCGGACGCCTCATTCAGGCCATCGACTACTCCCACCGCAATTCCGACGGCTCGGTGGGGCGTATTCCCGACAGCCTCACCACCGTATGGCATACACGCGCCGGCCGAGAAGTGCGCGACGGCGGCGGTATCACCCCCGACATCAAGGTCGAGCTGCCCGAGGGCAACCGACTGGTCTACAACATAAGCCGCGACAACTGGATGTTCGACTTCGCCAACCGCTACGCCGCGCGCCACGACTCGGTGGCAACTCCCGAAGCGTTTGAGATTACCGATACCATCTTCAGCGAATTCAAGGCCTTCATCGACCCCGGCAAATTCAAATACGACCGCACCACCGACATGATAATGGAGCAGTTGCAGCAAGCCGCCGAAACCGAAGGCTATCTCAACGCCGAGGTGCAGTCCGGACTCGACTCGCTCAAGACGCTGCTTCACCACGACCTCAACCGCGACCTTGATTTCAACCGCAAGCTCATCAGCGAATATCTCGCCTCGGAAATCCTTCAGCGCTACTACTACGAGCGCGGCGCTATAATTTCCTCTCTCAAAACCGACCAGGAACTCGACTCGGCCGCAGCCGTGCTTTCCGACCCCACGCGCTACCATGCCATCCTCTCTCCCGCAAAAAAGAGATAAGTCCCCGACAGTCAGCATATATCCCCCGAAATGCAGCTTCAGGAAATTGAGTCAGCTTTCATTACGCCTGCCCGCTTGCGCGCCATCGTCAAGGCCGTAGAGCTGGCAGGCCGTCAGCGTGTGGAATTCAAAGGGCTCTCCGGTTCGTCGGCGGCCATGGCACTGGCGGCCATAGGGCCGCTTCCACAC
>UREH01000038.1 GCA_900546835.1 uncultured Porphyromonadaceae bacterium | reverse complement strand
GACAGCTGCTGGATAGAGCATCGCACGCTCATAGTCAGCGGAATAACCGAGAGCAATCTGGCTGAAAAGCTCGCCACATTCGAGGACGCCCTCCCCACGGGTGCCCATCTGGCCTACCTTCCCAACCCAGGCTACATCCGCCTGCGCCTCGACGTGGCCGGAACTGATGAGAAGACGGTGAAAACCACCGCTGATTCGGGCGCCGACGAGTTGAAAGTCATACTCGGCAACCTTCTTATAGCCGAGGCCGACCTTACGGCCGAGGAAATCCTGCTCGACGCCCTGCGCGAGCGCGGGCTTACCGTAGCTACAGCCGAAAGCTGCACGGGCGGCAACATCGCCCACCGCATCACGATGATTCCCGGCGCCTCCGAGTTTTATCCCGGCAGCGTGGTCAGCTATTCCAACGAAGTGAAAATGAACCTACTGGGTGTTGATGCCGCCGTACTCGAAGCCTACGGCGCCGTTTCCGAGCCGGTGGCGCGACAGATGGCAGATGGAGCGCGCAGAGCGCTCGGGGCCGACTGCGCCGTGGCCACGTCTGGCATCGCCGGCCCTTCGGGAGGCACGCCCGAGAAGCCGGTAGGCACCGTCTGCATGGCTTTCGCCACTCCCGAAGGCACGGCTACAGCCACCTTCCATTTCCCCGGCGACCGCGCCCGCGTAATAGACCGCGCGTCGACCACGGCCCTCATAGAGCTGGCAAAGCGCCTCAAAGGGATAAAATAATTGTATTATAGTTGCTCCACCTCGGCGAGCCACATTGCCGACGAAGCGTCGGAGGGCATGCGCCAGTCGCCGCGCGGCGAAAGGCATACCGAACCCACCTTGGGACCGTCGGGCAGACAGGAGCGCTTGAACTGCTGGTTGAAGAAGCGCCGGTAGAACGTGGAGAGCCAGTGTTTGATGGTCGCGCGGTCGAATTCGCCGTTGAAGGCATGGACCGCGAGCATGAACACGCGTTTTGGCGAGAAGCCATACCGCAGCGTGTAGTAAAGGAAGAAATCGTGGAGTATGTAGGGGCCCACAAGGTCTTCCGTCTTTTGGGTGATTTCGCCCTTGTCGTCAGCGGGAATCAGTTCGGGCGAGATGGGCGTGTCGATAATGTCGCGCAAAGCGGCAGCCACAGGGGCGTTGGCCTCGCGCATCGCCTCGCAGCGCACAAGATACTTGACCAGAGTCTTTGGAATCGAGACGTTTACGCCGTACATCGACATGTGGTCGCCGTTGTATGTGGCCCAGCCGAGGGCAAGTTCAGAGAGGTCGCCCGTGCCGAGCACCATTCCCCCCTCCTTGTTGGCCACATCCATAAGAATCTGGGTGCGCTCGCGCGCCTGCGAGTTCTCATAGGTCACGTCGTGCTTGGCCGGATTCTGACCGATGTCGGCGAAGTGCTGCTCAACGGCCTTTGCAATGGGAATCTCGCGCATCTCCACGCCGAGTCCCTCCATAAGCGTCACGGCATTGCCGTGGGTGCGTCCGGTGGTGCCGAATCCCGGCATCGTTATGCCGATAAGTCCCTTGCGGTCGAGGCCGAGGCGATCGAAAGCGCGCACAGCCACGAGCAGAGCCAGCGTGGAATCCAGTCCGCCGGAAATGCCGACCACCAGACAGCGGCAGTGCGTGGCCGCAAGGCGTCGAGCCAGTCCTGCCACCTGGATATTGAGAATCTCCTCGCAGCGCTCGTCGATTTCATCGTCGGTCGAGGGAACAAACGGCGTGCGGCTCACCGTGCGCATGAGACGGAGCGACGCCTCGTCGACGGCCGATTCGACCGTAGGAGTGCTGTCGACAACATTATACCACCGTCCGTCCGCCTCAACCATGCGGCAGTCGGCAAACGAGCGCAGATGCATCCGGTCGCGCCGCAGGGCAGCGATATCGATGTCGGCGGCTACGGTCTGCGGGGCGTTGCTCCAGCGTCGCCCCTCGGCGAGGATGGTGCCGTTTTCGGCAATGATGGCCTTGCCGTCGAAAACCAAATCGGTCGACGACTCTCCGAATCCGGCACCCGCATAGGCGTAGCCGCAGAGGCAGCGCGCACTCTGCTGGGCGATAAGCGATTTCAGATAGGCGTATTTGCCGATCAGATCGTCGGAGGCCGAGAGATTCACGATTACCTCCGCCCCGGCGAGCGCCAGATGCGACGAACGGGGCACGGTGGTCCACAGATCCTCGCAGATTTCAACTCCGACTCTCACCCCGCCCACGTCGGCAAGCTGACGCGTAGAGAACGTGGCTCCGAAGAGCGTTCCCTCCACTCCGCTACCCGAAGCGAACCAGCGCTTCTCATAGAATTCGTTGTAGCTCGGCAGATAGGTTTTCGGCACAATCATACGGATTGAGCCCCCGGCGAGTACGACCCCGCAGTTGTAGAGCGCCCCTTCAAAACGCAGAGGAGCGCCCACCACAACGGCGACATGGAAGCCGGCCGTGGCTTCCGCTACCTTGAGCAGGGCTTTCTCGCTCCCCAGAAGCAACTGCTCCTGATGGAAAAGTTCGCCACAGGTGTAGCCGCTGATGCAAAGCTCGGGCATCACTACCAGATCGACGCCTTGCGTCTCTGCCTCACGGAGACCGGCGATTATATGATTGGCGTTGGCCTGCGGATTACCCACCTCTACGGCAGGAACGTTAGCCGCCACGCGAAAAAAGCCTTCAGTCATATATATAATAATATGTGAGTTCTAAATTTTCAAGAGAGATCTCCGCATATCGTCGGCAGCGGAATCCTGAATCGGATTGCGCCGACGCAGAAATCGTCCGGAGCCTGTATATGCCAGCGAATGCAAACGCGAAATTAATAAAATTTGACTGATTATTTGCTCAAATCACAAAAAATCACTTACTTTGCACTCTGATTTGTGGCTCCTCCGAAAGAAAGCCTCCGGCAGTGATGCAGCCGGGGCGATATGAGAGTGAGATGGCGGCCACAAGGAGATTGTGTTAATCAACAAAGAATCAAGATAATTCATTAACAGCCATGTCAAAGATTTGTCAGATTACAGGCAAAAAAGCGATTACAGGAAATAACGTATCGCACTCGAAGCGCCGCACAAAACGCCGCTTCAATGTGAACTTGTTCAACCGCAAATTTTTCTGGGTTGAGCAGAACACCTGGGTGCTCCTCACCCTCTCCAACGCCGGCCTTCGCACCATCAACAAGATGGGCCTCGACGCAGCCCTCAAGCAGGCCGCCGAAAAAGGTTATCTCACTGAAATCAAACAATTAGACTTCTAATCACAGCAATGGCAAAGAAAGCAAAAGGTAATCGCGTGCAGGTGATTCTCGAATGCACCGAACACAAAGCCAGCGGCATGCCCGGCACTTCGCGTTATATCACCACCAAGAACCGTAAAAACACCACCGAGCGCCTGGAGTTGAAGAAATACAACCCCATCCTCAAGCGTGTGACCGTTCACAAAGAAATCAAATAATCCACCCCCGATAAAGCATAAACAGATATGGCAAAGAAAACCGTCGCATCTCTTCAGAAGGGTGAAGGCCGCACCTACTCCAAGGTTATCAAAATGGTGAAATCGCCCAAAACCGGCGCTTACACCTTCCAGGAGCAGATGGTGCCCAACGATGCAGTGAAGGAAGTCCTGAAATAAGCATCACGCCCAAACAACCCGACAAATCGACAACGTCGACCATAGGCGCCACCGGGGGTTCACCCCTACAAGCGCCACAACATAAAACATCAAAAAGGCTGCCCGCGGGCGGCCTTTTTGATGTCTTTCAGCTATATTGCTTAAATCTTATAAAGATTATAGATACGTTAAGATGTCAGCGGAGGGAATCGAGCGAGGCGAGCATCGAGGCAAGGGTGGCGCGCACTTCGCGCAATCTCTCGACGGCCTTGGCCTTTCGGCTCACACCACTGCGGTTGGAACGTATCTGCTCCTCGGCCGCTTCAAGATGAAGGCCTTTTTCCTTTACGAGATAAGCAACCATGCGTAGGTGCTCGATATCGGAGGGTGTATAGAACCGCGTGCCCTTATCGTTGCGACGGGGCTTGATTATGGTGAAGCGCGTTTCCCAAAAGCGCAGAGTGGAAGGTGGCAGCCCGATTATCTCGGCTACCTCACGGATTTTGTAGTATTTCTTATCGAGATCGGAGGTAATATCCATAGCATCCGGAGGGTTAAGGTGGTTGACCTCCAGGCAAAATCCCTATTGCCGCGGAGGGTAGTGCAGTTTGCAAAAATACGAAATTTTTCATAATTTTGCACCTCAAATTCCAACAACGCAACAAAATTCCGCACATTATCAACATATGAGCAACAAGCCCCTCACAGCCAAGGAGATTCGCGAATCATTCAAGCAATTCTTCAAGAGCAAAGGTCACCAGATTGTGCCTTCGGCACCTATGGTAATCAAAGACGACCCCACGCTGATGTTTACCAACGCGGGCATGAACCAGTTTAAGGACATCATTCTCGGCAACAAGGCCCCGAAGTGGACGCGCGTCACCGACTCCCAGAAATGTCTCCGCGTGAGCGGCAAACATAACGACCTGGAGGAAGTAGGTCTCGACACCTACCACCACACCATGTTCGAAATGCTCGGCAACTGGAGCTTCGGCGACTACTTCAAGAAAGAGGCAATCGACTGGGCCTGGGAATTTCTGGTTGACGTGCTCGGTCTGAATCCCGAACACCTCTACGCCACAGTGTTCGAAGGTTCGCCCGCCGAAGGTCTCCAGCGCGACGACGAAGCTGCCTCCTACTGGGAGCAGCACCTTCCCAAAAGCCACATCATCAACGGCAACAAGCACGACAATTTCTGGGAGATGGGCGACACGGGGCCCTGCGGCCCCTGCTCGGAAATCCACATTGACCTCCGAAGCGACGAGGAACGCAAGGCTATCCCCGGCGCCGAACTGGTCAACAAGGACCACCCCCAGGTAATCGAGATATGGAATCTCGTGTTCATGCAGTTCAACCGCAAAGCCGACCAGAGCCTTGAGCCCCTCCCCGCAAAGGTAATCGACACCGGCATGGGCTTCGAGCGCCTCTGCATGGCCCTCCAGGGGAAGACCTCGAACTACGATACCGACGTCTTCACCCCCATGATCGATAAAATCGCAGCCCTCTCAGGCAAGAAATACGGCGAGGACCATAAGGTCGACGTGGCCATGCGTGTAATCGCCGACCACATCCGCACTATCGCTTTCTCCATCGCAGACTCACAACTCCCCGGCAACGCCAAGGCCGGCTACGTGATCCGTCGCATCCTGCGCCGCGCCGTGCGCTACGCCTATACCTTCCTCGGCCAGCGCGAGGCTTTCCTCTACCGTCTGGTCGACACGCTTATCGACTCGATGGGTGAGGCATATCCCGAAATCGCACGCCAGCGCGACCTGATCATGAAGGTGACAAAGGAGGAGGAGGATTCCTTCCTGCGCACCCTCGAAAACGGCATCAAGATGCTCGAATCGGCCATAGCCGAGGCCCGCAAACAGGGAAAAACGGAGATTTCGGGCAAGGAAGCCTTCGTGCTCTACGACACCTATGGCTTCCCGCTCGACCTCACGCAGCTCATACTCAAGGAGAACGGCATGACTCTCGACCAGGCCGGATTCGACAAGGAGATGGAGGCGCAGAAAACCCGCGCGCGCAACGCCGCCGCCGTAGAGGCCACCGACTGGATTACCCTCGCCGAGGGCGAACAGCAGTTCGTGGGCTACGATGCCACCGAAGCCGACACCCGCATACTGCGCTACCGCCACGTGAAGCAGAAAAACAAGGAATACTACCAGCTCATCCTCTCAACTACTCCATTCTACGCCGAGATGGGCGGCCAGGTAGGCGACCGCGGCACCCTCACCGCAGCCGACGGCGAAATGGTGGAAATCTTCGATACCAAGCGCGAGAACGGTATCGGGGTGCACCTCACCCATAAGCTCCCCGCTAACCTGGATGGCTCTTTCATAGCTGCCATCGACAAAGAGGCGCGTCGCGCCACATCGTGCAACCACACGGCCACACACCTCCTGCACGAAGCCCTGCGCGAAGTGCTCGGCACCCATGTGGAGCAGAAGGGCTCGTTCGTTTCGCCCGACCTGCTGCGCTTCGACTTCTCCCATTTCCAGAAAGTAACCCCCGAAGAGCTTCGCCGCGTGGAGCATCTGGCCAACCGCAAGGTGCGCGAGGCCATTCCCCGCGACGAGCACCGCCATATGCCCATCGAAGAGGCCCGCGCAATGGGCGCCATGGCTCTCTTCGGTGAAAAATACGGCGACGAAGTGCGCGTGATCCGCTATGGCTCGTCGGTTGAGCTCTGCGGTGGTACTCACGTCGACAATACCGGCAACATCGGTATGATCCGTATACTCTCGGAGAGCAGCATCGCAGCCGGCATCCGACGCATCGAGGCCATCACCGGCGCCAAGACCGAGGAAGCCCTCGACACCATGGCCGACACCATCCAGGACATCGGCCATCTGCTCAACAACGCCCCCGACGTGCTCGGCGCCCTGCGCAAGGCCATCGAGGAGAATGCCGACCTGCGCCGTCAGGCCGAGGAAAACATGAAGGAGCGCATCGCATCGCTCAGCAAGACCCTCGTCGACAACGCAGAGACAATCGGCGGAGTGAAAGTAGTAACGATGACAGGCACACGCATCCCCGACATTGTGAAAAACGTGGCCTTCAGCGTGCGCAATCTTTCGCCGGAAAATACCGCTTTCATCGGCGCTACCACCGACGTAGGCGGAAAACCGCTGCTCACCGTAATGCTCACCAACGACCTCGTAGAGCACGGCAAAAATGCCTCCGCCATGGTGCGTGAAGCGGCTAAAGCAATCAAAGGAGGAGGTGGCGGCCAGCCCGGCTTCGCTCAGGCAGGCGGCAAGGACGCCTCGGGCATAGAGACGGCCTTCAACGCCCTTATGGCCGCTCTCGCCTGATCCTCCCCGACCGACCAGCGCAGTTTACAATCAATCTACCTTATACTTATGCAAAAAAAAGTCTTAATCACAGGCATCACCGGACAGGACGGGTCCTTCCTCGCTGAACTCCTTCTTGAGAAGGGCTATGACGTGCACGGCACCATCCGCCGCTCGTCGGTCGACTTCCGCGAGCGCATCGCCCACCTCGAAGGGCATCCCGACTTCCACCTCCATTACGCCGACCTCGGCGACTCCATGAGCATGCTCCAGGTGGTAAAAAAGGTGCAACCTAATGAAATCTACAATCTGGCCGCGCAGAGCCACGTGCAGGTGAGCTTCGACTCCCCCGAATTCACGGCCGACGTCGACGCTACCGGTGTGCTCCGCGTGCTCGAAGCCGTACGTCTCTGCGGACTGGCCGATACCTGCCGCATCTATCAAGCATCCACATCCGAGCTCTACGGCAAGGTGGAAGAAGTTCCACAAAACGAGAATACGCCCTTCCATCCCTACAGCCCCTACGCCGTGGCCAAGCTCTACGGCTTCTGGATCGTGAAGGAATACCGCGAGGCCTACAACATGTTCTGCTGCTCCGGAATTCTCTTCAACCACGAGAGCGAGCGCCGCGGCGAGACTTTCGTAACCCGCAAAATCACTCTTGCGGCCGCCCGCATCGCCCAGGGCAAACAGGACAAACTCCTGCTCGGCAACCTTTCGAGCCTCCGCGACTGGGGATACGCCAAAGACTACGTGGAGTGCATGTGGCTGATTCTCCAGAACAGCAAGCCCGAGGACTTCGTGATTGCCACCGGCGAGCAGCACTCCGTGCGCGAGTTCGCAACCCTGGCATTCCGCAACGTAGGCATCAACCTGCGCTGGGAGGGTGAGGGCATCGACGAGAAAGGCATCGACGAGGCCACCGGACGAGTGCTCGTGGAGGTTTCCCCCGACTTCTACCGTCCCACCGACGTGGTAAACCTCTGGGGAGATCCCACCAAGGCCAAGGCCAAGCTCGGATGGAACCCTTCGAAGACCTCGTTCGAGCAGCTCGTGAAGATCATGACCGACGCCGACATGGCCAAGGTTGCCGTGGAGCGTGCCGGCGAAAGCGTGCGCACCAACCTCGCCGAATACCTCGAGAAGGGTATCGTGAAATAGTTTCTATGAAATCATGATGGAAAAAGATGCCAAAATCTACGTTGCAGGCCACCGGGGCATGGTTGGCAGCGCCATTGTGCGCGAGCTGCAGCGTCAGGGCTACACCAATATTATAACGCGTACCCACCGTGAGCTCGACCTCTGCCGTCAGGACCAGGTGGAGGAGTTTTTCGCCAAGGAGAAACCGGAATACGTATTTCTCGCCGCCGCCAAGGTGGGCGGCATCATCGCCAACCAGTCGGCACTGGCCGACTTCATGTACGACAACATGATTCTGGAGATGAACGTAATCCACTCCGCGTGGCAAAACGGCTGCAAGAAACTTGAATTCCTCGGCTCGAGCTGCATCTACCCGCGCATGGCTCCGCAGCCAATGACCGAGAGCTGCCTGCTGACCTCAGAGCTTGAGAAAACCAACGAGGCCTACGCTTTGGCAAAAATCTCCGGCCTGAAATATTGCGAATTCCTAAACCGCCAGTATGGCACGGACTACATCTCCGTGATGCCGACCAATCTCTACGGCCCCAACGACAACTACCACCCAACCCACTCCCACGTGGTTCCGGCCCTTATCCGCCGCTTCCACGAAGCAAAGGAACAGGGACTTGAAGAGGTTACATGCTGGGGCGACGGCTCGCCGCTTCGCGAATTCCTCTACGTCGACGACCTCGCCAACCTCTGCGTGTTCCTGATGAACAATTATTCGGGCAACGAGACTGTAAACGCCGGAACAGGCAAGGAGCTTACCATCAAAGAGCTTACCGAACTCGTGGCCAAAGTGGTAGGCTATGCGGGCCGCATCCTGTGGGACACATCCAAGCCCAACGGCACTCCGCGCAAGCTGCTCGACGTATCCAAGAGCCGCGCCCTCGGCTGGACCTACCGCACAGAGCTTGAGGAAGGCCTACGCCTGAGCTACGAGGATTTCCTCAACAACCCAATGCGCGCCGAGCGCTGACAGCCCTGGCGAGCATTCTTATCGCCTATAAGCAAAGACATTGTGCATACACACGAAAGCACAGTGTCTTTGCGTTATTAAATAGCGTGCCCTCCGGGACGTAGACCACCCACATTCAACGACATGAACAGAATTCTCTCCATATTGACGTCACTCATGACCGCTTTGGCCATCACTGCATGCTCGGACGACTCCGGCGACATGCCCGAACCCGCGCCCCAACCTGCGGCCACCGTAGGGCGCGCGGTACTTGTCTACATGACAGCCCACAACAACCTCGGCTATCAGGATTTGCAGGACGGCGATTCCAGGCATTTCGACGAACGCGATCTCGCCGAAATGACGGAGGCAGCCCGCGCGGGCGCACTCGGCGCCAACCGTCTGCTCGTGCTCCACTCCCCGTGGCAGGGCGAAACCCTTCTCAAAGAGGTTACGCCCGAAGGATTCAAAACTCTTAAAAGCTATGGCAAAGCCCTCGACACCACCCAAAGCGCTGCAATGGAGCGTGTAATCGCCGACTTCAAGGCCTTCGCTCCTGCCCGCGCCTATGGACTCATACTCTGGGGTCACGGAAGCGGATGGTTGGAGGACGGGCAGGAGAAAGCGCCACGCAAGCGATCCTACGGCGGCTATCAGACGGCCTCGGGCACCCACACGTGGATGAATACCACCACTCTGGCCGACGTGCTCGAAGGGAAAGGATTCGACTACCTATATTTTGACTGCTGCTTCATGGCGGGAGTGGAGGTGGCCTACGAGCTGCGCCATGCTGTCGAAACAATAGTCGGCTCATCGTCGGAACTCCCGTCAGAAGGAATGCCCTATCACAAAACTCTCCCCTACCTCATGGCCGACAATCCAGACCTGCCGCAGGCAGCGGCCGTCACGTTCGGCCATTTCGACGCCAAGCAGGGATTTGACCGCACATGCACCATCAGCGTAATCCGCACCGCTGCGCTCGACGCGCTCGCCGAAGCCGTAGGCAACGCATGGCTGACGGCGACCTCCGCTCCTTCGCGCTTCTCGGTTCAGCAATTCGCGTCGCCCAACGACTATACTTACCGCTATCGCTACTTTGATCTTCTCCACGCCGTAGAGTCGGCTGCCACCCCCGAGGCTGCCGCGGCTGTCGGCGCGGCAATCGATGCAGCCGCGGTCTACCGCGCCGCCACCCCCTATCTCTGGGAGAAGGACGCTGACCACCCCTGGGATTACTATCAGGTAAAAATCGACCGTCATTGCGGCCTTACCACCTACATCACCTCATCTCAGGCCGATTTCGATACTTACGGCTATTCGCAACTCGAATGGGCAACCGATGTCGCGTCGAAATTGTTTAACAAATAAGTTTCAACTAAAAAAAATACGAGATGCTCCTCAATATACTGAATCTGATTGCTTTACAGACTGCGCCCGCGGTTCCGGCCGCCGAAAGCGCCGCCAAGATATCGCAGGAAGTGGCCGAGCTGAAATCGCTCTCGCTCGAAGACCTCATCAACCGCCTGGCCCAATCGGCCGTGACGTTCGCAATAAATCTGGCAATCGCAATCGTAGTGTTCTACGTAGGCCGCTTCATAATCCGGAAAATCTATCGGCTGGTACAGACAATCTTCCTCAAGCACGACATCGAGCGGTCGCTCAGTTCGTTCGTGCTTAGTCTGATTAATATTGTTCTTTATTTCATACTGATAGTCACCGTAATAGGCATTATAGGCATCGAGACGACCTCGTTTCTCGCCATCTTCGCCTCGGCCGGCGTTGCCGTCGGCATGGCTCTCAGCGGAACACTTCAGAACTTTGCCGGAGGTGTACTCATTCTCCTGCTCAAGCCCTACAAGATAGGCGACTACATCGAAGCGCAGGGATATGCCGGCACGGTGAAGGAGATTCAGATATTCTTTACCGTAATCACCACCTACGACAACAAATCCATCTCCATCCCCAACGGCGGCCTATCCACCGGCAGCGTGAACAACTGGACGCGCGAGGAATACCGCCGTGTACAATGGACCGTATCCATCTCCTATGGCGACGACGTAGCCGCCGCGCGCCGCGCGATTCTCGATATGTTTGCCCGGGACGACCGCGTGATGAACGGCAACCTCGAAGCTACGGCCATCACGGAAGTTTCCGCCACCGGCACAACCGATGCCGGCGACGCCCCCTTGCCTGAGACGGCCGGCAGCCCTGTGAAAACGGAAAAGCCGGAGCGCATATCGCTATGGAACAGAATAATCCACCATCACCGCCGCACACGCGAGGCACTTGCCGCGCGCGAGGAGAAACTCGAAGCACAGCTCGCCAGCCTCATGCCTCGGCCCGACTACACTCCCAAGGTATTTGTCGACTCGCTCGGCTCGAGCAGCGTGGACCTTACCGTGCGCGCATGGACCAAAACAACCGACTACTGGGCTGTATACTACTTTTATAACGAAAAATTCTATACCGAGCTGCCCGAATGCGGCATCAATTTCCCGTTTCCGCAACTCGACGTTCACCTTCAGCCCACCGAACAAGCCGCCAATCTCTGATGTTTCAGATTCAAGACACTCTCGTAAGCCTCGACCTTGCCGAGGAATTCTTCTGCTGCGACCTGAGCAAATGTCTCGGCGCATGCTGCATCGAGGGAGATGCCGGAGCGCCGGTAACCCCCGATGAAGTGGAGAAAATAAAGGAATCGCTCCCGGCTATCGAGGCCGACATGCTTCCACGCGCCGTGGAAGAAGTGAGACGCAACGGCGTGGCCTATACCGACGAAGAAGGCGACCTTGTCACCACTCTGCTCGACGGCCGCAACTGCGCCTTTACCTGCTACGGACCCGGCGGTGTATGTCTCTGCGCGCTGGAGAAGGCCCGGCGCGAAGGCCGCACGTCGTGGCTCAAGCCGGCCTCGTGTGCGCTATATCCTCTGAGGCTTACGGAATATCCCTCGTTCACGGCCGTGAACTACCATCGCTGGAGCATCTGCCGCGATGCCGTGGCCAACGGGCGCCGTCTCGGCATCCGCCTCTACCAGTTTCTCAAACAACCGCTCACCGAGCGATTCGGGGCCGAATGGTATGCGGAGCTCAAGGCCAACTGCGAGCTGTATCTCGCCGAAACGGCCAAGGGAAACCACCCCGGACGATAACACCGTCCGCTGAACCCGATTTTGCCGTTAGGGCGGAAAAGGGTAAATTTGCATAGACATCCTCATTCTGCAATCTTCACAACCGACTAAAACATATGAGTTTTCTCGACAACTTCCGCATGATGCCGCCGGTAACCAAAAACCTGCTCATCATCAACACCATAATATGGCTGGCCATGATTGCGATCCGGCCGCTCGGGAACCTGCTCGAACAATACGGAGCACTCTACTATTTCACATCCGACCAGTTTCTGGCCTCGCAGCTGCTGAGCTATATGTTTATCCACGCCAACTTCTGGCACCTTTTCTTCAACATGTTCGCCCTCTATATGTTCGGCGTCACGATGGAACGTGTGCTCGGCAGCCAGCGCTTCCTTTTCTACTATATTTCGTGCGGTCTGGGCGCAGCCCTGGTGCAGGAGGGAGTATTCGCACTGATGATCAACCACTACGCCTCCGCATTCGCCGACCCGGGGTCCGTCACCACGCTGCTGCGCCACAGTAACGTACCTCTTCAGGATCTCTGGAACATCGGCGTAGCTCCCAACGACCCCGCCGTGGGCCATATATTCAGCCTCTATCATACGCCTACCATCGGCGCCTCGGGCGCCATCTTCGGCATTCTTCTCGCTTTCGGATACATGTTTCCCAACGTGCGCCTCTATCTGCTCTTCCCTCCCATTCCGATGCGTGCACGCATATTCGTACTGCTTTATGCCGGACTTGAACTGGTGCTCGGCATCGCCAACAGCCAGACCGACACAGTAGCACACTTCGCCCACCTCGGCGGTATGCTCTTCGGCCTGCTGATACTAATCTACTGGCGGCGCAAACACATTATCGGAGGCCCGTACTTCTAATCATACTATTCTCCAACCGTTTACACTCCATACTTGACCACCATTCTGCTCATAATCCTCAACGTTGCAGCCTTCGTAGCCCTGAAGGCAGCCGGATTCGTCGACGCCTCGTGGCCCGACAGTTGCGTGGCGTTTGCCGGAGTACAGGGCGGTTGCTCCGGGGCGCTCACGGCCCATCCATGGAGCATAGTGAGCTACCTTTTCATCCACATCAACGTATTGCACCTGACGGTCAACATGCTATGGCTTCTGGCATTCGGCACAATGCTTGAAAAGACTGCCGGACGCGGCGCCCTCCTTTCTGCTTTCGCCGCCGGAGCAGTGGCCGGAGCAGTGGTGTTTGCCCTCGCCGCGCCGGGCGGCGGATATCTCATAGGCTCGTCGGCCGCAGTGCTTGCCGTAGCCTTCGCGGCACTCTGTTCGGGCGCTCCCGCGCGCATCGAAATGCCGGGACGCATCCGCCACTGGCTCACTCCTGCCGCATGGGGTGCAGCCGGGCTGCTTCTATTGAGCCAGACCGACGCCATCTCGGCCCACCTGACCGGGATGCTGACCGGGATTCTCCTCGGAACCATTTTCGCCGCGCAGCGGCGCCGGCGCGAGCAGACCGCGCGGCAGCACGCCATGAGACTCAGCCGCCGCGACTCGCTGCTACGCAAGGCCAATACTCTGGGGTTCACCGCTCTCTCTGCCGCAGAACGCCAGACCCTGTTTGAATTATCAGATTCCGTCCACGACAACGATATGGAATCTGCAACCACCATAGCCCGACGACAATGAAACGCAGTAACCAAATATGGCGCACCGTGCTTATAGCAGTCAATGTGGCTGTCGCACTGCTCACCGTGGCCTCTGCCTACGGCGGGATAGTCGATCCCGAACGCACGGCCGTCCCCGCCATTCTGGCCATGACGTTTCCTGTGTGGCTCATTCTGTGCGTAATCATTGCTGTGGTCGACCTCATCGCCTTTCGCCGCGCCGCGCTCATCATAGCGGCCGCCTTGGTGGCCAGCGCGGGCCCGCTCATGCAGTTCTGCCCGCTCAACGTCCTCAAGCCTACAGTCAGCGCAACGCAAAAGTCCACGGAATTCAGTGTTCTCAGCTATAATATCTATGGATGGGACAACGCACTCTCGACCGACACCATGCGGCACACCCCTGACTATTTCAAAGCCCGTGCGGATTCAGGCTACCGCAATCCGCAGGCGCAATACATAATCCATAGCGGGGCAGATATCGCCTGCCTGCAGGAGCGAAGCTGGCGCACGGAGCAGCTTTCTGTAGGCCTGACCAAAAGCCAGTGCGACTCGATCGACTCGATATATCCCCTTCAGGCAGGCCACGGCGTATGCGTCCTGAGCCGTTATCCGGCACGTCCCATAACCCTCCGGCAGCCCAAGGAGGCCTGGGCGGAATTCGCCGCCGCCGAAATCTACATCGAGGGCCACACCACGCTCGTGGTAAGCGTCCATATGCAGTCGATCGGTCTCGATTCCGACGACAAGGCCCTATACAAGGAACTCACCAAGGGGGAAGGCACCGACGATCTCCGGGCAGTGCGACATCAGTTGCTCGGTAAGCTCGGCAACGCCTTCCGCATCCGCGCGCGTCAGGCCCGCATGCTGCGCCAGCAGATTGACTCGCTCGGCTATAAAAACGTAATCGTATGCGGCGATTTCAACGATATTCCCGACTGCTACGCCATGCGCGTAATAGCCGGTAAAGACTTCCGGAGCGCTTTCGCCCAAAGCGCATTCGGCCCGATGATAACTTATCATATGAACCGGTTCTACTTCCATATCGACCACATACTTTATCGAGGTGAAATGAAACCGGTGTCCTTCAGCCGGGGGAGCATACCCAACTCCGACCATTACCCCGTAGAGGCCCGGTTTGTATGGACAGACGCCGACTGATCACCATCAATCCGCGCATTGTGATTATCAATGCTCCGCTTTCCGTTCCGAAATTAATCTTTAACCACCAAAATACCACATTATTCCGCCTATGAAAACAATGATGTTCGTGCTGTGTGCAGCCGCTGCCACCGCCCTGACGTTCTCCTCGTGCGGCAAGCACGAAAGGCAGAACCCATTCATGAAGGCCTACGACAACAAGTATCAGATTCCCCCATTCGAGGAGATTCAGATCAGCGACTATGAGCCTGCTTTCGAAGCCGGCATCGCCGAGGCCAACGCCGCGATCGATTCGATTGTCAACAACCCCGAGGCTCCCACATTTGCCAACACCATCCTTCCGCTCGACTGCCTCTCGCCCACGCTCGAGCGCGTAATGTCGGTGCTCATGTCGCTCACCGAAGCCAACTCCACTCCCGAGCTGCAGGAGGTATCCGAGAAACTTCTGCCACGCTACTCGGCCTTCTCCGATGAGCTGATGATGAACGACGGTCTTTTTGCCCGCGTGAAGACTCTCTACGACAGCCGCGACTCCATCGGTCTGGCCCACGATGAGATGCGTGCCCTCGACCAGACCTACAAGGACTTCGTGCGCAACGGAGCTCTGCTCACCCCCGAGCAGAAGAAGGAGCTGAAGGAAGTTAACGCCCAGCTCTCGAATCTCTACATCAAGTTCAACAAAAACCTCCTGAACGCCAACAACACTTTTGAGATTGTGGTTGACGACAAGGCCGAGCTCGCCGGCATCCCCGAGTCGACGGTCGAGAACGCCGCCGCCGAAGCCAAGAGCCGCGGCAAGGAGGGAAAATGGGTGTTCACCCTCCATGCTCCCAGCCGTCTGCCGGTGCTGCAGTATGCCGACAGCCGCGACCTCCGCGAGAAGATGTGGAAAGGCTACACTTCCAACGCCCAGAGCGGAGACAATGACAACCGCCCCGTAATCGCTGAAATCGTGAAAGCCCGCGCCCGCAAGGCCGCCATCCTCGGCTTCCCCACCTT
>UREH01000037.1 GCA_900546835.1 uncultured Porphyromonadaceae bacterium | reverse complement strand
GTCAGATGTGTATAAGAGACAGAATAGATCTCGACCGGTCGGAGGCCGTGCGCCGCTGGTGGCCCTTCCTTCGCGACCGACGTATCGACCAGTATCAGGGACTTACAAGCCGCTATCTCGACCGATAACGGCTATAACCATTTCACTTTCACTCTCAATCCACTCCTCCCGCCATGCAACTTCCTCCCAGAGCAAACGACCGCCCGATTGACCTTCCCGACGATGTGCGTCAAATCACCGTAATCGGTGCCAACGGCAGCGGCAAAACCCGTTTCACCGAATACCTCGCCCTCCAGCTCGACGCCAAAGCGTTCCGACTCTCGGCGCTGGAAGCAATAGGCGACGCAATAGCCGGCCGACCGCACGACGACACCTCTATCGACGCAATCTATGAAGAGGCAAATGCCACCGGCACATTCCTTCATGCCGGCGAACAGACCACGTTTGAGCGTCTGATGGTTCTACTTCTCAACGAGGAGATTGCAAATCTGGTGGATTATAAGATGCGGCTCGCTACGTTCCGCAGCAATCCAGATGGCGACGAGCCACGGCTGCCGCAATCGAAACTCGACACGGTAATAACCCGATGGCGTGAGATATTCCCCGAGCATCACGTGATGCGCGAGGGAGGTTCATTGCTGTTCACACGCAAAGGCCACACGGAGATGTACCGTCCGAGCCGACTCTCACACGGCGAGAAAGCCACACTCTTCTACATCGGGTCCGTTCTCTACGCCCCAGCCAACGGAGTGATATTCGTGGACAATCCCGGTATGTTTCTCCACAATTCGATACTCGGACGCTTCTGGAACACAATCGAAGCGATGCGGCCCGACTGTAGGTTCGTATACACGACCCACGACGTGGATTTCGCCGCGTCGCGCGCTGAAAACGCCATTGTATGGGTGCGCTCATACAATCCCGACACACTGGAATGGGACTACGACCTGCTCCCCTCCGACAGCGGCCTGTCGGAAGACCTCTATATGGCCCTTGTGGGCTCCCGGCGCCCTGTGCTCTTCATCGAAGGCGATTCAACCCACTCGATCGACGCCAAGCTGTATCCGCTGGTATTCAGAGATTTTTCGGTTAAATCGCTCGGAAGCTGCAATAAGGTAATCGAAGCGACACGCGCCTTCAACGACCTGCGTGCGTTCCACCATCTTGAAAGCTTCGGCATAGTGGACCGCGACCGCCGCGACGAGCAGGAAGTGGAATATCTGCGCGGAAAGCATATTTTTGTGCCGGAAGTAGCCGAAATCGAAAACATCCTCATGCTTGAGGATGTGGTGAAGGCCATGGCGCGTGCCTACGGCCGCGACCCGGAGAAAGTGTTCTCCTCGGTAAAATCGGCGATACTTGCGATGTTCCGACACGACCTCAGGCAGCAGGCGCTTTTGCATACGCGTCATCGCGTGAAGCGTACGCTCGAATATCGCGTGGACGGCCGTTTCAACAACATCAATGCCCTCGAGGAGCATATGAACACGCTTGTCAGCTCGCTCAACCCGCGCGGCCTTTACGAGCAGATGTGCCGCCAGTTCTCCCAGATTGCCGGAACGGGCGACTACGCCGGAGTCCTCAAATACTACAACCAGAAGTCGATGGTTCCCGGCTCCAATGTGGGCCAGATGCTTGGTCTCAAGGGCAGTAAGGATGCCTATGTGCAGGCAGTGCTCGGAGTGATAAAAAGCGAGTCGCCGCATGCCGACGCCATAAGGAAGGCAATAATGAAGTGCTTCGGAATCGAAAGGAATCCGGAGCCATAAGTAACTGCTCAGGATTATTTCGACCAGCTACATAGCTGTTGCACATATACATCATGTCCATACATATTTCGAGCCGCGACCCACGAATTTCGGTTCGGATGCACCATACGCGGCCGAAAAGCGTTATATTTGTATACGAATTTCCAGGACTGAATCAATATAACATCTACAACCATATGCTACAATTCATTACAAGGCGGTCCGACAGGTGGACAACTGCCGAACAGGCCGCCGAAGCTATAGAAGGCGGCTGCCGCTGGATTCAGCTTTCCGCCGAATCGCTCCCGACGGAGACACCACACCGCCGCGAGGCAGTCGAGAGCCTTATTCCCATCTGCAAGGAGAACGAGGCCTTCCTGATCATCGAGGACGACGTCGATCTGGTTGACCTTCTGAAGGTTCACGGAGTCTGCCTGCGCGACAACTCCCGAAGCACCGCCATGCAGGCGCGCGAACAGCTTGGCGCGGAAGCCGTGATAGGCGTCGAGGCTTCCTCAGCCGCCGAAATAATCGCCCTGAAGGGCCTTGATATAGATTATATCATGGTAAAGGCTCCCGCCGACGTCACCACTGCGGAAGCTATCACGGCCTTCTACTCAGGTATGCTGCAAATGCTCGAACAGCAGGGGATAGATTTCCATATCGTTGCAGAAGGGGATTATCCGGTCGAAGTGCTGACCGGATTGCTATCAATCGGCTGTGCGGGGGTAGCTGTATCCGCCATGATAGCCGACAGCGAGAACCCCGCTTCCGCCACGGCCACCATCATCGATGCCCTCGACAACGCACGCAAAAAGGCCGAGGAGTAGAAGGCCTTACCCCAATTCCATACAAACCATCACATTTCAACAGATATCGACAATGAAATTTATCGGCATAATTCCCGCCCGATTCGCATCCACGCGCTTCCCGGGCAAACCGCTGGCCCTTCTCGGCGGAAAACCCATGATCCAGCGTGTCTACGAACGGGCGTCGCTCGCACTCGACGAGGTATGGGTCGCAACCGACGACACCCGGATAGCCGATGCGGTGAAAGCCTTCGGAGGTAAAGTGGTAATGACCTCCGCCGCCCACCGCAGCGGCACCGACCGCTGCCTCGAAGCATACCGCAACATTGACTCCGACGCCGACGTGGTAATAAACATCCAGGGCGACGAGCCATTCATCGACCCGCTGCAGCTCAAGCAGATACAAAGTTGCTTCGACGATCCCGACACGCGAATCGCCACGCTTGTCCGCCCTTATAATCCGGAAGGGGGCATCGAGGGGCTTGAGAATCCGAATTCACCGAAAGTGGCTCTCGACGCCGAGGGATATGCATTGCTGTTCAGCCGTTCGGTTATCCCCTATCTGCGCGGAGTGGAACGCAGCGAGTGGCCGTCGCGCCATCAGTATTACACCCATATCGGGATGTATGCCTATCGCGCCGGCACACTTGCCGAAATCACGGCACTCCCCCCGTCGAAACTCGAGCTCGCCGAAAGCCTCGAACAGCTGCGCTGGCTTGAAAACGGCTTCCGCATCAAGACCGCCGTATCATCCTGCCCGACAATCGGCATCGACACTCCAGCCGACCTTGAGGCAGCCGAGCGCCTGCTCGCTTCCGCAGAATAATCCTTAAAGCAATCGCACACAATGACATCGCCAGACCGCACGACTGCTCCAGCTATCCATCCTCTTCCAGTAATGCCACTTCCCCAGGCCATATGCACGTCTCTTGACGGAGGCATCGAGGCCGTAAGCATCGCCGACGACTCCCAGCCTGTAAGCCGCATTTCAATTGTGTGGCCCGTAGGTCAGGCCGATGTTCCGGACTGCAACGCGCTCGCGCTGATGATGCCGATGCTCTCGGAGGGTACATTAAGCATGTCAGGGGCCGATATCGCCGATATTCTGGAATTCAACGGTGCTTGGATGAAATCGGACATCGGCCGCCACACCACCATCCTCACTCTGTTTCTGCTCAACAAAACAGCAGAGCGGATATTTCCACTGCTGGCCGACATTCTGCTGCACCCGTCATTTCCGCCCGACGCACTCGAACGCCTGCGCGAGAAACTCATAGCGCAGACACGCCTGCGGCAGCACAAAGTCAAGGAACTGGCCCGTCAGCTGAGCAACAGGATGATTTTCGGAGTGGGAGCCCCCGCCGCGAGAATTACCTCGGCCGAAGGTTTCAAGGCCGTCAGTCGCGAAGAGCTGGTGGAACTGCACAGACGCCTGATACTATCCACGCGGCCTACGCTCTACCTCGCCGGAGCCGTAAACGGCAAGATCGAGCAGATGGCTATGGCGATGATGGATGCTTTCGGCTCTCCGACCGACAAAGCGCTTGCAGCGAATGTCGTATCGGCGCCCGCGATGCAGACATCTTCACGATGTATGGAAGTTGTGGCCGATTCGCTTCAGACAGCCGTGCGAATTGCGATTCCGACTATCGGACCATCCCATCCCGACTACTATAGCCTTCAGACCGCGGTCTACGCCCTCGGAGGTCACTTCGGAAGCCGCCTTATGAGTAACATCCGCGAGGATAAGGGGTACACATACGGCATCTCGGCCATGATGCTTACCACAATGGAAACGTCGGACATCATAATTCACTGCGAGACCGACAATCGCTTTGCCGACAGCGTAATAAATGAAACCGAAGTTGAAATCGCACGCCTTGCATCGCGCCCGATGGGCGACGACGAGCTTGAAATCGTGCGCCATACCGCCCACTCCGGACTGCTCGCGACGCTCGACTCCCCTTTCACGGTAATCGACAACTATATTGTGGAACAGGCCGTAGGCATTCCGGCCGCTTCGGGATTTATCCGGCGTCAGGAAAGCGTGCTTGCAGCCAGTGCTGAAAAAATCCAGAAAATGGCCGAAAAGTATCTGCTCGGAACTCCTCGTGCGATTGCCCTTGCAGGAAATGCCGGGAGCGACCCGGCTGTCAGTCTGGCACAGTGATTGCCATACCGTCGCGCGCAAGCTCCACCCCCTCGGGCAGACGGGGTGAAACCTCCGCCGCAAGTCCGGCATGATGGCTCAGATGGGTGATATATGCTCTGCGCGGCGATACTTTGGCTATGATCTCGAGCGCCTCGGCAATAGTGAGGTGCGACATATGCTCTTCCCATCGCAAGGCATTGATAACAAGTGTATCCACGCCACGGATGGCCTCGACGGTAGCGTCGGGCACGCGTTTGGCATCCGTGATATACGCCAGATTGCCGATTCTGAATCCGACGATTTCCAGTCTGAAATGATTTACCGGAAGCGGTAGCACGCTGATTTCCCCCACCCGGAAGGGCTTAAGGGGGCTGATGATATGTATGTCGTAGCGTGGAACGCCGGGGTAAGGATGTTCCACAAAGCAATAGGGCATTCGCATACGGAGGTCGTGGGCCACCTCTTCCCGACAATACACCGGGAAAGCGTCCTTCCCCTTGCAATATGGCCGCAGGTCGTCGGCGCCACCCACGTGGTCGTAATGCTGATGCGTGACAAGAAGGGCATCCAGATCGCCCTGACGATGAAACCGCAACATCTGCTCGCGGAAATCCGGCCCGCAGTCAATCAGAATATTCTTACCGCCTACCTCCAAAATGGCGGAAGCACGCATACGGCTGTCGGCCGGATCGGTCGAGCGACACACCTCGCAGTCGCAGTTAAGCTGTGGAACACCTGTAGAGGTACCGGTGCCGAGAAAAATCAGTCTCATAGCGAAAAGAGCGTGATAAGTGAAACAAAAGCCGGAAACCGGGCTAACGGCCGATTTTCAGAAGCAGGCCGTCCTCAAACACGAGATAGCGGCCATCCGTGTAATTCCACCGCTCATAAGCCGAGGAATGGGTGTGGCCTCGGTCGATGCTTGCCGGTGAACCTATGGCGAGAATTGCCTCCGGCTTTGTCATGCCGACGGCGGGACGTGTGTTGACGATATTCCGCCACATTTCGTCGGATATGGCCGGATAGGAAGCCCTGATGTCGCTCAGGGAAAACAATGCCTCGAAATCGCGTGGAGCGCTTCGTTCAGGATTTCCGGCGCTCATGAAAAGGGCGTGCGTCTCACCTCGGTCGTCGGAAAACAGCACCTTCACGGGGTATACCTCGTTGGCAGGAAGAACCTCCGTAACCTTTACCCGGACGAACTTCCGGCCGGCATATGCTTCGCCGTCGGGTGTGAACCAGAGCGGGGTGCGAACCCAAAGGGTGCGGCCCACAAGATGTGACGCGACGGAATCGACAAGGTCGAGGTCGACGGTGAACGGCACCTCCATCTGTCCGCGTCTGCGGAGTTCCGCCGCAGTAGCATTCGTGCGGTAGCCGAACGCCGGGCCGAAACGTAGTTCCACAAGGTGATCGCCAGTAAGACCGACTGATTCCGTGATGCCGGAATAACAGATGGTGTCGCCGGCCTGCGGCATAACGGCATCAGAGCCGGGAGCAGCAGTGAGAGCAAGCGAGATGCGCGGAGATGTAACATAAAATCTCTTGCCGGGACTCCATTGCGCAAAGGGCTGAGCCACAAAGAGCGCAGCCAGTTCCTTTTCGGGACTGACGGCGGCGGCGTTGTTGCTTCTGACGTCCTTATACGTGATTTTAGGCGTGGACTCCACACCCGTAAAACAGCCGGAAACAGCCGTAGCCATCGCCGAAACGATGGCTACAGAAATCATACGGAATACATATTTCCGGAACCTGGGCATTTCGCTTTTACTTTTCTACGGGGGTGATGTCGAGGTTCTTGAAAATGAACGAATATATGTCGGTATACTCGTCGATAACCTTTGCAATAGGCTTGCCGCCGCCGTGGCCGGCCTTACTGTCGATACGGATGAGTTTGGGGCGGTCGCCGGTGTCGGATGCCTGGAGAGTGGCGGCATATTTGAAGGAGTGGGCCGGAACGACACGGTCGTCGTGGTCGGCTGTCGTTACGAGAATTGCAGGATATTCCGTTCCGTCGTTCTTGATGTTGTGAATCGGCGAGTAGGCGGCAAGATACTCGGCCATCTCTTTGGAGTCGGCGCTGGTGCCATAGTCGGAAGCCCAGTTCCAGCCGATTGTGAAGAGATGGTAGCGCATCATATCCATTACGCCGACGCGCGGAATGGCGACGCGGAATAGGTCGGGACGCATATTGGTAACGGCGCCTACGAGCAGTCCGCCGTTGCTGCCGCCTTCAATCACGAGATGTTCGGGCGACGTCCACCCATCGGAAATCATATACTCGGCTGCGGAAATAAAGTCGTTGAATACGTTGAGCTTGTTCATCTTCGTGCCGGCGGCATGCCACTGCTCGCCATATTCGGCACCACCGCGCAGATTGGCCTGGGCGTAGATGCCACCGTTCTCAAGCCATACAAGGCGGTTGGGCGAAAACGAGGGAGGAAGCGAGATATTAAAACCGCCGTAGCCGTAGAGGTATACGGGGTTGCTGCCGTCGCGTTTCAAGCCTTTCTTATAAGTGAGGAACATGGGGACTTTGGTGCCGTCGGAGGAAGTGTAGAACACCTGCTCGGTAACATAGTCGGCGGGATTGAAATTCTTTATTTCCGGCTTGGTGAGCAGACGGCTTTCGCCTGTGGCCTTGTCGAATACATAGATGCTCGACGGATAGAGGAACGATGCGAAATTGTAGAATACTTCGTCGGACTTGGCCGAAGAGGAGATGCCGACCGTGCCGTAAGTGGGAAGTTTGATGTCGCGGATTTTGTTGCCGTCGAGCGAATAGACAGCCGGATATACGGATGCATCCTTCTCATACGTCAGGATAAGATCGTTGCCGCTGCGCGATACGCCGGTAAGCACTCCTTCCTGCTCGGGGACGACAATCTGCCAGTTGGCGCGCACGGGATTGGATAGCGGAGCCTTGACGAGACGGTTGCGCTGCGCGTCGGCCGAAGTAAGGATATACACATCGTCGCCGATTACATCGACCACCGAGTTGGAATAGTCCTGACTCGGTTCCATTACCACCCACTTGGCATCGGGGCGTGTCAGGTCTTTCACCATCATCCCCTCGCCAAAGCCCTGGCCGCCTACAAACACGAAGAGCGAGCGCTCGTTTTCGGGTACATAGGCCGTATGGAAGTGGAGCGGATGCTCCTTGTCCTCAAATGCGAGGACATCGCTGCTCTGAGGGGTGCCGAGCTTATGGTAATAGATGCGGTGGTTCTCGTTGGCGTTGGAGAATTCTTTTCCAGCCACAGGACGGTCGTAGGCGCTGTAGAAGAAGCCATCCTTCCACCAGGCGGCGTCGGTGAATTTAGCCCATTCGATATGGTCGTCGAGAAGACGCCCGGTCTCGGTGTCGAGCACATATATTTCGGTCCAGTCGGAACCGCTGCGCGAGATGGTATATGCCATGTAGCGGCCGTCGTTGCTCATCGAGGTGCCGGTAAGGGCTACGGTACCGTCGTCGCTCAGAGAGTTGGGATCGAGGAACACTTCCTCTTTGCCTCCTACGGGTTTGTCGGAGCGATAAAGTACAGACTGATTTTTAAGTCCGTCGTTGCGGAAGAAATAATAGCGGCCGTCGGCGCCCAGGAATGGGGCACCCTGCTTCACATAGTTGTTGAAGTCGGAGATGCGCTGGCGGAGAGCGCCGCGGAAGGGGATTTTCGAGAGATAATCTTCTGTAAGCGCACGCTCCTGCTCTACCCACGCGAGAGTTTCGGCCGCAGTATCGTTTTCGAGCGGGCGATACGGGTCGGCGATTTTCTCACCGAAATAGAAGTCGACAGTATCGCTTGTGGGAGCCACAGGATACTTTTTTGCGCCAGCGCAGGAAGCCAACGCGACAGAAGTGATTGCCATAGCAGAAAGTGCCGGGATAAGTTTCATTTTCCAGATATTGAAATGTGATAATAATCGGATGGAAGAGGACAGAACGCGCTCAAAAGCGGCAAAACGGGGATTCCGGCTTTCAGCGACGTGCAGTCCGCGCAATCGAAGCCTGGCGGCGTGCTCTTGCCTTCAGATGGAAGTGAAGCGCCACGATACAGCCTACACACAGGGCCGTTCCGCCGAAATAAAGTATAGGAGATGTGGCGCCCGACAGATAGGAAGGCCAGCCAAGCACTACCATAACAATGAGATATATCAGCAGAACTGCCGGAATAAAGATTGCTCTCTTAGACATCGTACGAAAGAGTTAAAAATTAATCAGGGAGCGGATGAATTGCCGGAAGGAGCCGCAGCTCCCTCTTCGGCCTCGGCTTCCGAAAGAATGTAGGGGCAATCTGCCGGATTGAATTTACCGGCTACCAGGTGGTTGTAAATCTGCTGACAGGCCCATGCATCGATGGCGGCATAGCTCTGCTGGCTTGGAGTCAGCGAAGGCGCCTCCCAGTTGGTAAGCCGCTGATGCTTGGATATGCGACGGCGGAAAATGATTCCGAAAATACGCTGCAGACTATTGTCGGCGATTTCAAAATCCTTTACAAACGACTGGAGTTCCACGAATCCACCCGGAGTAAACGGTTGCAGCTTGGATAGCTGATGGAAGTCGTCCTTAAGCGAAAGACCGATTTTCTGAACGCCGGCGTTTTCAAGAAATTTCATAAAAGGCTCGATGCTTCCGATTTGCTTCAGACGAAAGAGGAAACACTCTTCGCCACACGAAATCTGGGCAAGCGAGACGTTATAGTGCTGAAACTTGGTGAACGACGGACGTGTCTCGGTGTCGAATCCGACCTGATCAACGCGGTTGAGGTATGCCAGAGCACTTTTGCTCTTGGCAGCGCTGTCGACCAGAATCACTTTGCCGGGAAATTTCACTTCCGGGAATTCCAATAACTGCTGTTTACTGATGCTCAACATTCTCTTATCCGAATAACAAATAAATCCGAATATCGGTTGCGCCTCACGGCACTTAAAATACAAACAGGCCGGACGAGAGAGCTATACGGCTTCACACCGCAAAGTGAATACCACCTGCGGCGATGTTGCAAATTTAAGAAAAATAAGTCGACCCCAAAAGCCAAAAAGCCTTAACCCCGCAGCTGTCAGCTGCCAGAGCCAGCTGCCAGAGTGCCAGAGTAAACCCAACGCCCCTGTCGCAATCCGACTCGATCCAAAATCAGAATGCAGCAGGGGCGCGGCACAACTGCCACGTCCCTGCTCTGATGGGGTAATATCCTGGGAATAAAAAAGATTTTTTTGTAAAATCCTGGGAATAAAAGATTTTATATGTAATATCCTGAACGGGAGAAAATCTCAGTTATATTCTGGAATTTAGAAGAATATCTGACTATGGATCAGCCGACGAAGGTGAAGAGTGTGGTGGCCTCGCCGACGTTGAGGATGGTGTCGTAGAAGAAGCTTACGATGCCGAGTCCGATGATGCCGGCTACGGTAATCCAGAGACCCAGGCGCTCGCTGCATGCGCTGCGGAAGGGTGCGATCTGCGGTTCTTCGGGAGAGATATACATTGCCTTGACCACCAGGAGGTAGTAGTAGAGCGACACGATTGTGTTGATCAACGCGATAAGCACGAGGATGTAGATTGCTATCGAGCCCTGGTTGATGGCCGAGGTAAAGATGAAGAATTTACTGAAGAATCCGGCAAACGGGGGGATACCTGCGAGCGAGAACATTGCAAGCATCATTGAGCAAGCAAGCCAGGGGTTGGTCTTGGAAAGACCGTTGTAGTCGGAGATGTGTACCATACCGGTTTTGTTTTCAATCGCTCCGATTACGCCGAAGGCGGCGAGGTTGGAGAAGATGTAGACGAGGATGTAGTACATCATGGCCGAGAGACCCATGGCGTTGCAGCCGACGATGCCGAGCATGATGTAGCCGGCCTGGGAAATCGACGAGAAGGCAAGGAATCGCTTGATGTTCTTCTGACGGATGGCGAAGAGGTTGCCGACAGTGATGGTGAGGATAATCAGTGCATAGAGCATCCACTCCCAGACCATTGAGTAGAACTGGCCGAATACCTGCACAAGAATCACGAGGAAGGCAAAGGCTGCGGCACCTTTGGAAATAACCGAGAAATAGGCGGTGACGGGAGTCGGGGCGCCCTGATATACGTCGGCTGTCCAGAGATGGAAAGGAACGAGCGAGAGCTTGAAGCCGATACCGGAGATTACGAAAGCGAGGGCAACGATAAGGAGCGTGCCGGTCTCGCCGCCAATCTGGAGGGCAATCTGGTCGAAGTAGAGCGAGCCGCTCAGGCCGTAGACAAACGAGAGACCCATCATGAACACAGCCGAAGAGAATACGGCGGTGAGCATATATTTGATGGCGGCCTCATGGCTCTCATAGCGGTTCTTGTCGAAGGCTACCATGGCAGCCAGCGGGAGCGAGGCACTTTCCAGACCGATAACAAACAGAAGGAAATGACGGGCGGAAATCATGAGATACATGCCTAAGAGCGTGACGAGCAGGAGCTCGTAGAACTCGCCGCGGCGCATAATGATCAGTTCGCCGTCGACCCATTTGCAGCTCTGAATCAACACGATGAGCACGCCGACGTTAAGGATGTTCTTAATCATGGCGCACACGGGCGACGTGGCGTACATCCCGGCGAAGGCGTCGACCTGACCGGAGTTGCCCCAGATGAACGAAGCGACCGTAAAAATCAGGAAGAGCACGGTAGAGAAGCCGGCTGTGGCGTTGAGCGCCTTCTTAGGCATGAAAGTGTCGTAAAGGAATACCAACAGGAATACAATCAGCAGGCCGATTTCCTGTCGCATCGCAAGAAACTGTGAATAATCCATCGTAAAGCGTTGTTGTAAGGATTATATTATTGCACCACAACCCGATTACATGCCGATGGCATGGAAAATCTCAGGATTAAAGGTGAATTTGATTAACGATTCGAAGAAATTGGGGAAACAGCCGATGGCAGCCACGCTGACGATGAGCGTGATGGTCGAAAGACGTTCCCACCATGTGGCGTCGGTGAGCTCGAGGTGGTGAGGATCCTGCACCGGACCGAACAGCAGTTTGCCGACCACGCGGAGGATGTAGACCGCGGTGATAACAATCGACGAGCAGGCGATGATGGTGAAGGTGCGGTGGAACATGTCGGCATGCTCGAACGAACCTACGAAAATCGTCATTTCAGCAACAAAGCCGCTGAGACCCGGCAGACCGAGCGAAGCCATACCGGCAATCACGTAGCCAACGCCGAGGAAAGGCATTATCTTCATCAGGCCGCCCATCAGACGGATGTCGCGGGTATGTGTACGGCCGTAAATCATACCGATGAGGGCGAAGAAGAGAGCCGTCATGAGGCCGTGGGAAAGCATCTGCATGATGGCGCCGGTCATTGCAGTGGTGTTGATCATGAGGATAGCGAAGAGCACCATGCCGCAGTGGGACACCGAAGAGTAGGCGTTGATGTATTTGAGATCGGTCTGCACGCAAGCCGAGAAGGCTCCGTAGACCACCGAGATACCGGTGAGGATAAGGAAAATCCAGGCAAGGTCGTTGGCGGCCTGAGGCATCAGGTACATTGCAACACGGAAGCAGCCATATCCGCCGAGCTTCATCAGTACGCCGGCGTGAAGCATCGAGACCGCTGTGGGTGCGCAGGCATGGCCGTCGGGGCTCCATGTGTGGAAGGGGAACATGGCGCCGAGGACGCCGAAGCCGACGAAACACATCGGGAAGAGGAAATACTGCCACCCCTTGGTGATTGCACCGTTGTGCGAAATCTCAAGGATATTCCAGGTGAGCGGAGCGCCCTCGGGAGCCGAGTGGTAGTAGATGCCGATCAGGCTGAGCATCAGGAAGGCCGAGCCGCCCATAAGCATCAGGGTAAGCTTCATTGCGGAGTACTCCTTACGGCCTGTGCCCCACACGCCGATGAGAAGGTACATCGGGATAAGAGCGACCTCATAGAACATGAACATCGTAAAGAGGTCGACCGAGATAAAGAAGCCGAATACGCCGGTGGAGAGCAGCAATAGCCACATAAAGAAGTGGCGTGCGTCGTCGATAGCCCAGGAGGCGAAGGAGCCTGCGAAGACGATAATCGACGAAAGGATAAGCATCGCAATCGAGACACCATCGACACCCACGGCAAGATTTATGTTAAGCGGAGCGAACCAGGTCCACGAGCCGGTATAGAGCATCTCGGCGGTGGCGCCAGCGGCGCGCTGGGCAAGATAATCGCATAACAGCCATACGGACAGCCCGATCAGGACAGTCGAGCCGGCCACTGCCACGGCGCGAATCTGCTTCACGTTGCGGCACAGGGCAAACCCACCCAGCATGAGCAGGGGGATTATCACGAAATATATCAGAATATTCGAAAACATGTCTGTTTTATGATATTTGTACTGTGTTCAGAATCGGTTAATTGTCAGATAAGGCAGATGGCTGTGACAGCGCCGAGAAGGAGGGCGCCGACGAGGTAGAACCAGACATATGTCTGCACATTGCCCGACTGAAGGCCCTTGATTGCTTCGGATGCCTTCTGAGTGCAGTAGGCGAAACCGTCCATGGTGCCGTCGACAATGTGGCGGTCGAACCAGGCGATAGGCTTCGAGATGCAGCCGAAGATAATCTTATGGGTGATGAACATGTAGAGCTCGTCCCAGTAGAAGCGGTGGTAGCACCAGTCCCAAAGGCGAGGAAGTGCGCTCTTCATCTTAGCGGGGAGGTCGTTCTCGGTCTTGTACATCTTCGTGGCGATAAGGATTGCCACGATGGCGACTGCGAGGCTGATTCCGGCCACGCTCCAATCGAGAGCACCGAGGTTGGTGAAGAAGTTGACGTGGTCGAACATCTCGTGGCCGTTCCAGGTGACGAGATTGCCCATGGGCACGAAACCGGCAACGCAGCTGATGGCGGCGAGAATCACGAGCGGGAGCGTCATGGTCCAAGGCTGGTCGTGGGGAGCGTGATGACCTTCGGGCACTTTATGTTCCTTCCACCAGAAGATAAGGTAGTAGAGGCGGAACATATAGAAGGCGGTCAGACCGGCCACGAGCGACATCCAGAGATACCAGAAAGTGGAGTGGCCCATCGTAGCAGTCAGGATTTCATCCTTCGAGAAGAATCCGGCGAAGGGGATGATGCCCGCGATTGCCAGACAGCCGATGAGGAAGGTGATATGCGTAACAGGCATGTATTTGCGGAGACCGTGCATCTCGGTGTAGTTGTTTGAACCGATAGCATGAATCAGCGCGCCGGCGCAGAGGAAGAGGAGCGCCTTGAACATTGCGTGGGTGAACAGATGGAACATTCCGGCCATGTAGCCGAGGCCATGGTGAAATTCCGGACGGGCAACGCCGAGCGAAACCATCATGAATGCAATCTGCGATATGGTGGAGAAGGCGAGTACGCGCTTGATGTCGACCTGCGTGCAGGCCACCATGGCTGCGTAGAAGGAGGTGAGAGCACCGACTACCACGATGATATCGAGGGCGGCCGTCTCCATAAGGTAGAGCGGGAACAGACGGGCAACGAGATAGACACCGGCCACAACCATAGTAGCGGCATGGATGAGGGCCGAAACAGGAGTCGGGCCTTCCATGGCGTCGGGGAGCCAGATGTGGAGCGGCATCATAGCCGACTTACCCATACCACCCATGAAGATGAGCACGAGCGCCCATGTGAGCACCGAAGCACCCATGAAGGTGGGAGCGGCCGAAGTGGCGAAGATGTTGCGGATGCCTTCGGCGGTGCCTTCACTGATCTGATAGACGCCGTCGGTTACGGGCGTAGAGGTAAGGTCGGTGAAGTTGAACGTACCGGTATAGAAGCTGAGCACGAGGATGCCGAGCAGGAATCCGAGGTCGGCGAAGCGCGTTACGATAAACGCTTTCTTCGAAGCCGAGACGGCCGAAGGCTTGGTGTAGTAGAAGCCGATAAGGAGGTAGGACGACGCACCTACAAGCTCCCAGAAAATATACATCTGGAAAATGTTGGTTGCGACTACCAGGCCAAGCATCGAGAAGCTGAAAAGCGACAGGAAAGCGTAGAAACGCTGGAAGCCGGTCTCCCACACTCCATGATGGTCGCGCATATAGCCGTTGCTATAGAGATGGACCATGAAAGAGATGGTGGTGATAACCACCAGGAGAAGAGCGGAAATCGGGTCGAGGAGGAATCCGAGACGAATTACGAGGCTATCGGTGAACGAGAGCCAGTCCTGATTGAAAATCACAGCCTGCAGGCGCACATGGTTTTCGGCGTCGACAAACTCGGGGCTTCCCGAGAAGAAATAGGTGAATGCCGTGATATAAGCAAGCACCATGGTGACACCCATACCTGCGGTGCCGAAGATACCGGCAAGGCGGTGGCTCATCTTATGGCCGCAGAGTCCCAGGAAGAGGAACATGGCAAGCGGCAAGGCTAGGATAATGATAGGAATTACTGGTTGCATGGCGCCTTAGAATTTCATTTTGTTGACGTCGCGCACATCGATATTCTTCGACACGCGGAACACGTTGATAATAATGGCGATGGCGAGAGCGGTCTCTGCGGCGGCGAGGCCGATGGCAAAGAGCGAGAAGAACATTCCCTCCATTTCGCCGGGGAACAGGAAGCGGTTGAACACCACAAAATTAATGTCGACCGAATTGAGCATCAGCTCAAGCGACACGAGCATGGCAATCATGTTGCGACGGGTAATAAAGCCGTAGACACCGCAGCAGAACATGAAAAGGCTCGGAATAAGATAATAGAGAATTGTCAGATCCATGATTCCTTAACTACAGCGGTTAATTTTTACGGGCGATTACAACGCCACCGATAATGCACGCAAGCAACAGCACGCTTATAGCCTCGAAGGGGAGGAGATACTGGCCGTGGCCGGTACCCATAAGCGCGGTGCCGATTTCCTCCATAAGGGGGTTATCGCCCGAGGCGGTTGCCGAAAGGAAAGAGCAACGGCTGATGAGCGAATAGCCCGTGACGAGGAACATCGCCACAGCCGCGATAAGCCCGAGGACGCGTTTCTGCGACACGAGAGCCGGAGTGTTGTCGCCGGGGTGGCTTGTCAGCAAAATTGAGAACACAAACAGCACCACTATACCGCCGGCGTAGACGGCAATCTGCACGGCGCCCAGAAACTCGTAGTCGAGCTGGAAATAGAGGGCGGCCGTCGCAAAAAGCGCGAACAACAAGTAAGTGGCAGCACGCAGAATCTTGCGTGTCGTAACAGCAAGCACCGAGAAGACGACAATCGCCAGAGCGATAATCGTATAGACGATGATACTTCCTACTGATTCCATCTTATATAACTATGATTTATTATTATCTGAATAAAGAATCCCGAAGATTAAGC
>UREH01000036.1 GCA_900546835.1 uncultured Porphyromonadaceae bacterium | reverse complement strand
AAATAATAGAATGTAGATCTGATTATTGAGATGGGCTGAAGGTTGTCGTGGAAGGGGTATAAAGAAAAAGGAGACACCGATTGGTATCTCCTTCTGTAGCGAATCAGGGAATCGAACCCTGGTCTCCACCGTGAGAGGGTGGCGTGCTAGGCCACTACACTAAATCGCCATTTTTGTTGTCGGTTTTGATAACGCTCTCGTTATCTCCTTTCAACGATGCAAAGGTAGGAATTCTTTTTGAATCTGGCAAGAGCTAAGCTGAAATTTCTGCAATTTTTTTGATTTTGTCAGCTTTTCTTGCTGCGTGGCTCACGGAAATGCAGTTTGTGATATAGCATTCCTACGAGGATGGCGCCCCCGATAATGTTGCCGAGGGTGACAGCAAGAAGGTTGTGAAACAATTGGCCGAGGCTTACGTCGGCACCCTGCAGCATCCCTGCGGGGATGAAAAACATATTCGCAATGCTGTGCTCATAGCCGAGAATCACGAACGCTCCGACCGGAATCCAGCAGGCGAGCACTTTGGCCGGAAGTGTCTTGACCATCAGGGCGAGCCACACCGCCAGACATACACACCAGTTGGCCGCAATCCCTTTTACAAAGGCTACCATAAATGGCAGATTGGCTTTGGCGGTGGCAATCCCTATGAGGGCCGAATGGTAGGGCTCGGAAGATGTCAGTCCGCTGAAATCCACGAAAAGCCATGTAAAAGCCAAGGCTCCGACGAAGTTGAAAATCCACACCACAAACCACTGCCGCAGCACGTCGACTGGCCCGAATTTCCCGGCTGACAGCCCCGGCATAAGGACCGCATTGTTGCCTGTAAAGAGTTCGGCGCCGAACATTACAACCAGCAATAGCCCTACCGGGAAGAGAAGCCCGCTGAGAAGCTTCTGCAGGCCGGGATTTCCGGTGGAAATTTCAGAAAATCCGAATCCGACGGCAACCGACAGCATTCCGCCCAGGGCAATGAAGGCTCCGGCCATTATTGCCAGCATGGCCACTCGTCCCACCGAGGCGTGCGTTTTGGCTACGCCGATGCCTACGATTTCGTCAATCAGTTGAGGATGAGGCGTTATCATCAGTTGAGCTGGGGATCGGCGATGGTCTGGTGATTAGTTTTTTTTTGAACGTAGGTCTGCACCGGAAGCGATCCGTCGAGAGCTCCGAGCGCGTTCAGGGCGAGGGCTTCGAGTTCATCCTCTCCCGGGAAAATCTCAACGGGGGCGATGAAATCGATTTGTGGCAGCAGACGACTCATAACGTAGTCTGAATAGGCGATTCCACCGGTTATGAGTATCGCGTCGACTTTCCCGCGGAACACCGGCGTGAGAGCCGCCACATGTTTTGCAATCTGGTATATCATTGCGTCGAGCACGAGGCGCGCGTAGTCGTCGCCCTTCTCTATGCGTGCCACAATGGCCTGGATGTCGGTCGACCCCAGATGTGCCGCAAGTCCGGCTTTACCGCTTATGCGCTTTTTAAGCTCGTCCTTGGTGTAGCGCCCGGAGTAGCATAGATCAATCAGCGCTCCCGAAGGAAGAGTTCCGGCTCGCTCGGGGGAGAAGGGGCCTTCTCCGTCGAAGGCATTGTTTACATCTACCACTTTCCCGTGTTTGTGGGCTCCGACGGAGATACCTCCGCCGAGGTGAACGATTATCAGGTTCATCTCCTCATAGCGTACAGGGGGCTGCGAGGGATTGGCTTCGGAAAGCTGACGTGCATAGCGGCGCCCGATGGCGCGCTGGTTGAGCGCATGCCATGTCGTGATACGCGGCATGAGGGGCGACCCGGTGATGCGGGCTACCTCGTCGAGTTCGTCGACTACCCCGGGGTCGGCAATGTAGGCCGGGCAGCCGAGCTCGTCGGCCAGATCGCGGGCGATCAGGCAACCGAGGTTGCACGCGTGGCTGCGGCGCACTTTCTTTATGTCTGCTACCATCGCATCGTTGACCTCATAGACGCCACCCGGAATCGGGCGCAGCAGACCGCCGCGCCCAATCACGGCATCAAATTCCAGAGGAATCTCATTTTCGGCCAGTGCGTTTAGAATTAAATGCTTGCGAAACTCGAATTGATCGATTACGCGCGGAAATGGTTCGAGATCGTCGACAGAATGACGCAGTGTCGTGGCAAAAACCTTGTTTCTGTCGTTGTATACGGCTATTTTGGTTGATGTCGATCCGGGGTTTATTGCAAGTATTTTCATTTCTTATGATTGGAGTAGGGGATAAATACCTGTCCGATCGTTCAGGCCGTGAGAACTGCCATTACGAGCGAATAGAATTTCGATTCGGCTGTGTCACTGCGCGAGGGGAGGACAACCGGAACCATAGCTCCCTGAAGCATTCCCGCGATTACGGCGCCTGCGAAAACGGTGATTGTCTTGTAGAACGTGTTGCCGGATTCGATATTCGGGAAGATAAGCAGGTCGGCGTTGCCGCATACTGGGCTTTCGATTCCTTTTATCTGGGCGCTGTGGGCGTCGCAGGCTGTCTTCACGTCCATCGGGCCACCCATCTCGACATTGCCGAACGCGCCGGCCTTTGCTTTTTCAATCAGACTGACATAGTCGGTCGAGTTGGGGAATTTGGGGTTCACTTTTTCCGTGAAGTGAATCAGAGCGACGTTGGGATGTGCGATTCCAAGGCGGCGGCATGTGGCAAGGTCGTAGCGCAGAATTGCCTCACGCTGAGCCAATGTAGGATAGGGGATTACCGCTACATCTGAGAAAAATATCAGTTTATGGTAGCCCGGTAGCTGGGCCACTGCCAGATGGGTCAGAACATTGCCGGCGGGAAGTATGCCGGTCTCCTTGTTGAGTACGGCTTTCAGCAGCGTGTCGGTGCCGATAAGTCCTTTCATCACAACATCGGCTTCTCCGTTGCGCGCTATGGCGGTGGCCGCCTGCGCGGCGTCGGCATCGGTGGCAGTCTCGAGAATCTGCACGTCGGGTCGCGTTGCCCATTCTGCGGGAAGCACTGCGAGACGGGCGGTAGTGCCGAGCAGTACAAACCGGGCGGCATTGCGCTTGAGCGCCATGGCGACGGCGCCGATTGTACTTTCATCATACGGGCAGACTACTGCGATACGTTTCGACTCGTGTCTCGCTGGCAGTTGCGCCACGAGGTCGGCGAATGTCTCAATTTTTTTCATGGTCAAACATATTGCGGACGTGTCGCGACGGGCTACACCTATCCATCCGCAAATATCATACATTTTTTTGATTTATCACCTCTCCGTGCTTACTTATTTTTGGTTAAAATTTCCTATTGCAGCAGTGGTTTTTTGAAGATTTTAAAACACATGTGTTTTTGTATGATTAAAATATTTAATTAATAATGTGGAGTTGATTGTAAAACAAAACAGCATTCTCGGTATGGGATTGCACAAATGCACTAAAAGTGTGCAATCGCGCTATAGTTTCTTAGCTTCGAGAAGCATGCGTTTTATTGAGGAGACCACGTATGGAAGGGAGGCCTGAAGGGAGACTACCGCTGTGGAATGGTTGAGCGGAGTACCTGCGTCCATGAATGCCGACGTCTGAAATATGCCGGCGCGACTGATGGTTGACCGACCGGCAACTACTACGACCGGAATGCCGCGACGCGATGCCTCGTCGCAAAGTGTGCCGACCACTTTCCCTTCCGACGACTGCTCGTCGTAGCATCCTTCGCCTGTTATAACAATGTCGGGCAGTGGATCGGATGAGAATATACCGTAGTGTGTGGCCATATACTTTGCCCCGGCATGAGTGGGGCATTTCAGCACTCTGCGGAATGCATAGCCAAGGCCGCCACCGGCGCCCTGGAAGGGTGGTTCGACCGCCGGCGCAAGGAGTGTGGCATCCACGGCATGCCTGAAATTGTTCAGGGAGCGCCCGAGGTCAGGCAGATCGATATCCGGCATTCCTTTCTGTCGGGCAAACGAAAGTGCAGACATCGAGTGGCCGGCCTCCATATCGGTGGCGGCAGGCGTAAGTGGAACGTTCACGTCGGCCAACACCGTAATCCGTTGCCGGAGATTCCGGCGGTCCATCCGGCTGAAGTCCACACTGAATATGTTGCAGAGGTCGGCGGCTCCGACAGCTCTTCCGTTGCCTATGGGATTTCCCCAGCAGTCGAAATATCTTGCACCGAGGGCCTGGAGCATCCCCGCGCCTGCGTCGGTCGAAGCGGTTCCTCCGATTCCCACGAATATCTCGCCGACCCCTGAATCAAGGATATTACGGATTATTTCGCCGAAACCATAGCTTGTGGCATGCCAGGGATTGAGGGGTCGGTCGCCGAGCATGGCGAGGCCGACCACGGCCGCACAGTCGACCGCGGCTGTGTGTCCGTCAGTAAAATATTGCGCTGTGCAGGGCTGCATGTAGGCGTCGTGAACCTCGGCCGATGCGGGAGCCAAATGCATCTCTTCGGCGAGGATGGCGGCTGTACCTTCCCCTCCGTCGGCCATGGGATAGACTCGCAGATCGATGTCGGGTATTACGCGCAGCCCGTCGGCGATGATGGAGGAAACCTCCGCGGCCGTAAGCGTGCCTTTGAATTTATCGGGCGCGACAGCTATTACCGGGGGGAGCGTACTTCCGTGGGGAGGTGCAGGCATCATCGGGATGGATGGTCGGACGAAAATGGATTTGAGTTTTCCAAAACCTTTCATATGCCAAATTTAGGTAATTTCGGCCGGATGGATACTCTTTTTAATCGAATTTATCCCCAGTCCGATTGCCGTGCTCGGCAAAATAGTGTAAATTCGCGTTATATCTTATATCAACGTATATTTTTATCCTCAAACGCCATCTCAGATATGAAATACTCATACCGTAAAATCGCGCTGGCCGCCGTGGCCGTTCTCGCAGCAGGCTGCATGTCGGCGGAATCGCTGGTTCTGGTACATACGAACGACACCCACAGTCAGATTGATCCCACCGACAAGGGTTTTGGCGGTATCGCACGACGCAAGGTTCTAATTGACAGTATCCGGTCGGTGCATCCGAATGTTCTGCTGATTGATGCCGGCGATGCCGTTCAGGGTACACTCTTCTTTACCCTCTATGGAGGGGAGGTGGAGATGAAGATGATGAACGAACTCGGATACGATCTCGCCGTTCTCGGCAACCATGATTTCGACAACGGGATGGATGCCCTGCAGCACAATCTTGCGCTCAGCGACGCCCAGTGGCTTGCCACCAACTACGACCTTTCGGCCACAGATATACAGCAGTATTTCAAGCCGTATGTAATCAAAGAATACGACGGGAAAAAAGTGGCGTTCATAGGCCTTAACCTGAATCCCAAAGGTATGATTTCGGAAGGCAACTACGACGGCGTGAAGTATCTCGACGCTGTGAAGGCCGCCAATGCTACCGCCTGGCACCTGAAACACAACGAAGGAGTGGATATGGTTGTGGCCATCACCCATCTCGGCTACGACGAAGTGCCCCCTTCCGACCGTACCGTAGCCGAGGCTTCGGAGGATATCGATATAATTCTCGGCGGCCATTCGCATACGCTTATCCGTCCGGGCAGCGGTCAGGAATGGGTGCGCAATGCTGACGGCCGCGATGTGCTTGTGGCGCAGAACGGCAAGAGCGGCCTGTGGATAAGCGAGATAGAGATAGATCTGGATTCTATCGGCAAAAAGGCCCCGGATTATCGCCAGATTTCGGTCGACGGACGTCTGGACCAGCGTACGGATGCACGCATAGATTCGTTGCTCAAGCCATATCGTGCCGGAGTCGACGGACTGATGGGTGAGAAAATCGGCCGTACAGCCCGCGAGCTCTCGGCCGATGGAGCCCCGCTACTTAATTTCCTCAGTGATTTTGTGCTCGACCGGGCATCGCGCCTCGAAGGCGCAGGCAAAGTGGATCTTGCCATTACCAACAAGGGGAGCCTTCGCCGCAATCTCCCTGCCGGTAATATCACACGCGGACAGATTATCATGCTGCAGCCGTTCGACAACAGGATTCTTGTAGAGACAATTAAAGGTTCCGATCTGCTCGACGCGCTTAATGTGATGGCTTCGCGAGGAGGCGACGGTGTCAGCCGGGGTGTCGACGTGGAGTTCGACCCCGCAACGGGTAAATGCACACGAGTGATTGTCAACGGCGAACCTCTTGACCCCGAGCGCACCTATCGTATTGCAACCATCGATTATCTTGCCAAAGGTGGCGACTATATGCAGCCGCTGACCCGTGGCGAGATTGTGTCCCGGAGCAGCCGTATAATGCACGCCGACCTTTCCGACTATATCGCCGGGGAATTCAAGGGAAAGAAGATTAACCCTTCGGATAAGGTACGCATGCGCGCGGTGCGCTGAGCCCTATGTCAGACCGCGGCCGCCGGGCGGAATGTGGATTCGAAATCTGTGGCGTCCAGTCCTTTTGGCGTCGGAGACGTTGCCCGCGTTGTGTCGCGTTCCACATACTGGCGTATCATCGAGTAGAGCACTTCCTGCATCGGTGTGAGTCGCCCGCGTGTGTCGGCTCCCAGAATCATTTCTGCAGCCAGGGCTGTGGTAACGGCGATGCGCTCTTCGGCGGGGAGCGAGTTGATGGTGTTGATTACATGAGCGGAGATAACAAAAGCTGTTTCCATCTGGTCAGGATATGAGAGTTTGTAATTTTTTGTCTGCGCTACAAAGTTAACCGCGACATGGGCAAAAATTTTTCACTCCTGATTTAAATGATATTAATAATCCCCGATTTTTTAACATTTCGGCTGAAATGTCAGGAAATCGGGGATTTTGGTTTGGTGAGACAGGGCTCAGTTGAGTTTCGGATTTGTAGGGTGGTACAGCCAGTTTCTGTAGGACCTTCCCAGGGAACGCACTACCTTATACCAGTATGATTCCCCTTCCACGTTCAGTATCCGTGATGTTTCGGGTTGCGGCGCCACGGCCCATACATGCTGGTGCACTTCGCGGTCAAGCTGACCGGCGTCCCAGCCGCTGTAGCCTACAAAAAATCTTATACGGCCGTCGGTCGGGAGCCCCATGTTGACGTAGGCTTTCACACGTTCGAAATCGCCGCCTATAAACAGGTCGGCAGTAAGCGGACGAGAGTCGGGAAACTCTCCCGGAAGGGAGTGGAGGTAGAAAAGCCTGTCGTTGCCTACCGGACCGCCGCAATATATGGGAATGTCGACTTCGTCGTCAATTCCTTCTACGGCTTGCCCGAGGGTGACGCCGGTAGGTTTGTTGAGCACTATTCCCATTGATTTCTCGCCGGGTTCGTAGTCGACCAGAGAAATCACCGCGTGGTTGAAATGCTCCTCGCGGAGGAACGGCTCGGCAACTAGCAGTCGGCCGGAGGCAGGGCGGGGCGAGGGCATATTGATGCGGAAAAGCGAGGCATCAAGGTTAGGCATCGTATGGTCCATAAGGCGATATTTTTCTGAGTTGACAGATAATAGGAGAGATGTTTCGAGAGAGGGTTCTGTCGCCATTGATAGTGGCTTTGCTGCCTCCGTACGCACTGCCCCGGCGGATTGACCGAGGCAACCGACGATTAACCGTCGATAAGGAACCGGTCGGCGTCCATAGCGGCGCGACAGCCCGAGGCTGCGGCATTGATGGCCTGCTGATAGATGGAATCTGCCACATCGCCGGCGGCGAATACCCCTGCGACGCTTGTGGCGGTTGTGGGAGCCTGAGTACGGATGTAGCCGGCTTCGTCGATGTCGAGTTTGCCACGCACAAGGTCGGTGTTGGGCGTGCGGCCGATGGCCAGGAAGAATCCGTCGAGGGGGAGATCGAATATCCGCTCGCGTTCCGAGCCCTTGAATTCCACGATTTTTGCGCCTTCAAGCACTTCACCGCCGTAGAGGTCGACGGGGTTGGAGTTGAAAAGTACCTCGATGTTTTCAGTATCGAACACACGCTGCTGCATTACTTTCGATGCGCGCAGCGCAGGTTTGCGGACTATGAGATATACCTTGCGTGCAAGCGATGCGAGATAAACTGCTTCCTCGCAGGCAGTGTCGCCACCGCCCACCACTGCAACTACGCGTTTGCGATAGAAAAAGCCGTCGCAGGTGGCACAAGCCGAGACTCCCATCCCCATGAACCGCTCTTCGCCCGGCAGCCCGAGGTAGCGTGCATTGGCTCCTGTCGCGATAATCAGGGTGGAGGCCAATATGCTGTCGCCGTTGTCGAGCGAAAGACGGAATGGACGCATGCTGAGGTCGATGTCGGTAACTACACCCAGACGCACGTCGGCGCCGAAACGGATGGCCTGCTCGCGCATCTTCATTACCATCTCCGTTCCGTTGATTCCTTCAGGGAATCCGGGGAAATTCTCCACGTCGGTAGTGGTGGTGAGCTGTCCGCCGGGCTGCATCCCTTCGATAAGGATGGGAGCAAGGTTGGCACGTGAGCTATAGATTGCGGCGGTGTAGCCTGCTGGGCCTCCGCCTACGATTGCACATTTGGTGATAAGTTCAGCCATGGTTGTATGTCTGTTGTCTGTGTGGTTGATTTCTGATTCTTGGATTTTTCGCGCTACCTCAGGTCGACGATTTCGACTCCCGGATGCGATTTGGGATTGAAAGTGAAAAACGATCGCGGCCGTTGCGCCGTCTTTTTCAGCGAACTGATGGCGATGTCGGCGCGCGTGCCGTCGGAAGCTGTCACGGAGATGTGGGCCGGCATCGAGGTCGAGGCGTTGAGCGTGAGGACAACTTTAGCATAGGCCGCGCGCTTTTTGTCGGCGGGAGTAAGCTCAAGTTTGTCGAGACCGGAGGGCGCTTTCAGCCGACGGGCCTTATATCCTTTCTGTAGTCCGTCGACAACGGCAAACGGATTGATCTGACCGAGTTCGGCCAGCGACGGTTCGGAAATGTTGACTTCGCCCATCGCAGGCGAGTAGGCCCACTGCGTGCGGCCGTCGAACCATACCGACATCTCGTTGGTGGTGAGGCGGAAGCAGTTGCCGCCAATCTGAATGCTCCCTTTTGCATGTGAGCCCTGAGTCGATGCCGTAAACTGCGCGTCGATGCCGGGTGCGGCTTTCAGTGCTGCGATGGCTTTGGCAAGTATCTCGGAGGCCGTGGGCGTTGCTGCCGCCGCAGTGAAATTCAGTGTGGCGGCCAGCGTCAGAAAAAGGACCGATAGTTTTATTTTTCGGAGTTTCATTTATCTTTTAACAATCCTTTAATTGCGATGGTTTGTCAGTCGAGTGTGCGCAGAAGGGGCTCGAGTTGGGTCACGTCAATAAGCACGTCGCGAGGTTTGCCTCCATGGGCGGGACCTACGATTCCGGCGGCTTCGAGCTGGTCCATAATCTTTCCTGCGCGGTTGTAGCCGATTGAATAGCGCCGCTGGAGCGAAGATGTGGAGGCAAGTCCAGTTTTCACTACGATTTCGGCTGCCTCTTCGAATAGCGGGTCGCGGTCTGTAAGGGCGCCTACAGGTCCGCCTCCCTCTGTGTCAAGCTGAGGCTCCGGCAGGTAATAGGCATGTTCGAATCCGGCCTGACGGTCGATATGGTCGCAGATTGCCTGTACTTCGGGTGTATCGATGAAAGCGCACTGCACGCGGTCCATCGATCCGTTGTGGCTGAACAGCATGTCGCCGCGGCCTATCAGCTGGTTGGCTCCCGTGCGGTCGAGGATGGTCTTGGAATCCACCATCTGGCTGACGCGGAACGCGATGCGGCCCGGGAAGTTGGCCTTGATCAGACCGGTAATCACGTTGGTCGACGGACGCTGTGTGGCTATAATCATATGCATCCCTACGGCGCGTGCTTTCTGTGCGATACGTGCTATGGGTTTTTCCACCTCCTTGCCGGCTGTCATTATGAGGTCGGCGAACTCGTCGACTATCATCACGATATAGGGGAGGTAGCGGTGGCCTTTTTCGGGATTGAGTCGTTTTTCGATAAACCGCTGGTTGTATTCCAGAATGCTGCGTACATTGGCGTCGCGCAGAAGCATATAGCGCTGGTCCATCTCCACGCAGAGCGAATTGAGTGTGGCAAGCACTTTGTCCATCGATGTTACGACGGCCTCCTCCTCGTCGGGCAATTTCGCCAGATAATGGCGTTCGAGCACGCTGTAGAGGCTGAATTCCACCATCTTCGGGTCAACAAGCACGAATTTCAGTTCGGCGGGATGCTTTTTGTAGAGCAGCGATGCGATGATTGTATTGAGTCCCACCGATTTGCCCATGCCAGTTGCACCGGCCACAAGCAGGTGGGGCATCTTGCAGAGGTCGGCTATATATACATCGTTGGATATGGTGGCGCCCATGGCCATCGGCAGCTCGTATTTGCACTCCTGGAATTTCTTCGAGCCGAGGATGGAGCGGATTGATACTGTCTGCGGGTCTTTGTTAGGCACCTCGATGCCGATGGTGCCTTTGCCAGGTATGGGGGCAATGATTCGGATGCCGAGAGCCGACAGGCTCATCGCGATGTCATCTTCCAGGCGTTTTATTTTTGCGATGCGCGTTCCTTCGGCCGGGATGATTTCGTAGAGCGTTACGGTCGGGCCGACGGTAGCGTGTATATGGCTGATTGATATGCCATAGTGGTTGAGGGTTGTGGTGATGCGCTCTTTGTTCTCCTCCTGCTCCTCCCGGTCCACGCTGTTGGACTTCATAGGTACGTCCTTAAGCAGGTCGAGGCCGGGCATCACGTAGCGCGAGAGTTCGGCGGTCGGATCGAACTTCTCGTCGACGCCATGATGGGCGGCTGCCTCGATGGTATTTGTCTCGACCTCCAGGCTCGGACCTTCCGGCTTGTCCGGCTCGCTTTCGGTTGTGGCTTCCGGAGCCGGGGGAGTTTGCTCGGTTGGCGTTTCCACAGGCAGCTCATCGGAAGGTGTGGGAATTTCCGGGGTATCACCGGCGGTTGTCGAGAATACGTCGTCGGGCTCCGGCGAGTCGGTGCTGGCAAACGGATCGTCGAATCCCATGGAGAGAGTCCGTGGTTCGGACTCCTCGACAGTGGATTCTTCGTGTGAGGGGCGGGCGAGTCCGTCGTCCGACGAGTCGGCGTCGAGCATAGCCTGGCGAACGCGTTCGCGGTCGGCTTCGCGTTGGAGCCGCTGCTGCTCTGCCTTGTCGCGGCGTGCACGCCTCAGAGCTTTGTATCGGTTGGCTACGGCTACAAGGTCGTTGATGTAGACATAGAAAGTGGCGACTGCAAGAAGTACGCTGATAAGGATGGCTCCCACCCAGTCGAGGTATTTCACAATAAGGATATTCATGTAGTGGCCGTGGTATCCGCCGAGATTAAGTTCCCAGCCCATCCATAAGGATATGAGCCCGAGAATAATCGAGGCGGTAATCGCTACAAGCAGTGTCTTGAATGTCGTTGACCAGAAGCGCGTGCGCCGGAATCCCATCAGGCTGAGCCCCATCAGACAAAGATACACGATTATGGCGAGCGACCCGAGCCCGAGGCCGCCGACAATCATGGAATGCGAGATTTTGGCTCCCACAGGGCCGGCGGGATTTTCGACCGCAACGTTGTTGTCGGCTATTGTCGAGACTGTCATCGTGGTCGCGACGCTGGCGTCGGCGCTTCCGGATCTCGCAAATCCGATGACAGCAACCGTTATATATACTGCGGCAAGCATCAGTGCCACCCCGACCACGGCCAATAGGCGGCTGTCGGTGAAGAACCGTACTATGCCCCATTGGCGCAGCGGTTTTCGCTGGCGGGGCTCCCGGCTTTCCTTAAGGGTGTTGCCGGTAGGTTTGCCGGACTCCTGACGGCGCCCGCGGGTGTCTTCGTCCGGCTTACGTCGTTGGCGCGGTTGACGTGCGCGGTCGGCATGCAGTTGGTCGGGGTCGAGAAGCCGGTCCGGGTCGTTGAAATTATCGTGGTTCATCTGAGGCATTGTCGTGGGATGTGTGATATTGTGGTTGTGGAGGGATTATCGTGGATGTAGGTAATTCCTTCAGTCTACAAAATTAAGAAAAATAGACTATAGTTTTATAAAATAATTGTGAACAGTTATTTATGATCGGCCGGTTATTCTGACGTCAGATTCCTATGTCTGGTTTAGAAATACCATGGATGATTTTTTAGAGCGAGTCGCTGTAGTGTCGCAGAATCAAGGCGACGGGCGCCGAGCAGGGCGAGGGGTGTGTAGTCGGAATCTCCTTTTATGAGTGAGTTGATCTTCACCCGTCCGGAATCGTGGATGAATTTTCCGTGGCCGATATACATCCCTACGTGGTTGACTTTTTTGGTGGCGCGATTGCCGAAAAACAGTAGGTCGCCCGGTATGAGATTACTGAGATCGCTGAAATCCACGGCTGTGCCGACGAGAGCCTGTTGGGATGCATTGCGTGGCAGTATAACCCCCTGGGAGAGGAAAGCGGCTTTAGTCATACCCGAGCAGTCGGCGCTCTTCGATGTCGTGCCACCCCACAGGTAGGGTGTGCCCGTCATAGCGGTGGCGAAGGCGATGGCACCTTCAGCGCTCCATTTCCGGTCGGCCCAATATTGAAGCGGCATCACATCGCATGTGCGTATATATCCATGGCGCCCGTCGGGAAGTCGTACGGGAGTGAACAGCGAGTCGGCCGTTTCTGTGGTGCAGTCTGTCTGGATAATGCTTCCGTTTACCACATCACTCACCCTAAGCGTAGGGTCGTCATCTCTGCGGGAGAAGATATAAGTCTGGTCGGTAGTGCTGACGGCAACTCGCTTCGACTGCTTCCAGAGGTCGAACTCATTGGCGGTAAGCGGTTGAAGTGAGTTGGCGATTATGTAGCCATGATATCCTTCCGGAGTCTCGACGGCCATCCATTCTCCGTGTCGTCCGGTGATTTTCACGGGTGTACCCATTACGACCTGGGTGCCCAGTTCGCCGGAATGGCGAGGTTCCTCGCGGACGCATGCCACGGATACTCTCGGCAACGCCATTGCCGACTCCTGAGCCCGGGCTGCCGATATGTATACAACGCAGGCTGCCGCAAGGGCAGCCATGCATTTGAGGGAATTTGTCATTTCGTTACGGTAGATGGATAATGGTGGAGAGAAGGTGTAGGGAGGGTGGAACCAGGGAGTTAAGCCCCGGTTACGGTTTCAGCATGCCTCAATCAGCTGTTGCTTCACGGCTTCCGCGAGGGCTTCGGCCTTCTCCATTGTAGCCGCTTCAGCATAAATGCGGATTATCGGCTCGGTGTTGGATTTGCGCAGGTGAACCCACGAATCCTTGAAGTCGATTTTCACGCCGTCGATGTCGGTGATGCGTTCGCCGGCATAGGTGTCCTTCAGTTTGGCCAGCACGGTGTCTATGTTTATTTCTGGTGTCAGCTCCATTTTGTTCTTGGCAATCTGATATGGAGGATAGCCGGCTTTCAGTGCGCTTACTTTCTTGCCCGATTTGGCCAGGAGCGAGAGGAAGAGGGCTACGCCTACAAGAGCGTCGCGGCCATAGTGTGCTGCCGGATATATCACTCCGCCGTTTCCCTCGCCGCCGATTACGGCGCCGACTTCTTTCATCTTGGTGACTACATTTACTTCGCCGACAGCCGACGCATGATATTCGCATCCGTGGGCGCGTGTCACGTCGCCCAGCGCGCGCGAGCTGCTGAGATTCGACACAGTGGCGCCGGGTGTATGGCCAAGCACATAGTCGGCTACGGCTACGAGGGTATATTCCTCGACGAACATCTCACCGTTTTCCATCACGATTGCCAGACGGTCTACGTCGGGGTCGACAACGAATCCTACGTCGATTCCGCCTTTCTTCATCAGGTCGGAAATCTGTGTGAGGTTCTGGGGAATCGGTTCCGGTGTATGGGCGAATTTGCCGGTAGGCTCGCAGTTGAGTTCCACGATGTTTTTCACTCCCAGGGCACGCAGAAGCTGAGGAATCACCACGCCGCCTACGGAGTTGACGGCGTCGACGGCCACGGTGAAGTTGGCGCGGGCTATGGCGTCGCGGTCAACCAGAGCAAGGTCGAGCACCTGACGGATGTGGCGGAGATTCCATGTGTTGTCGGTCATCTCTGCACCGATGTCGGCGATGTCGGCGTATTCGTAATCGTCGGCAGCCGCCAGGGCGAGCACCTGTTTGCCCTGAGCGTCGTTGAGAAATTCACCGTCTTGGTTCAGGAGCTTGAGGGCATTCCATTGCGCCGGGTTGTGCGAGGCGGTTATGATGATACCGCCGCATGCCTGTAGCGAGGCTACGGCCACCTCGGTGGTGGGGGTGGAGGCCAGTCCGATGTTTACGACATCGAATCCCATGGCGCGGAGCGTGGAACAAACAAGTCCGCTGACAATCGGGCCTGACACGCGTGCGTCGCGACCGACCACTATGAGATTGGATGTGCGTGTGGTATTTTTGCGAATGAAAGCGGCATAGGCCGAAGTGAATTTAACCACGTCGAGAGCGCTGAGGCCCTCGCCGGCGCGGCCGCCGATGGTGCCGCGGATTCCTGAAATTGATTTTATAAGCGACATTCGAATATTTCGTTGTGGATTGATTGGTCAGGTTGCAGTGTGGTGGGTAAGGTTACTGGGCGGTGGTGGTGCCTGCGGATGTTTCGTCGTCGGCTCCGGTTGCGCCGCGCTTGAAGTACCGGATATGATAGAGGAAGGGCGTCACGTTGGAAATCTCCGACGTGAGCCCGTACTGCGATTTTACAATAAGATAGCATTCGCTCTCAAGGCCGATGTAGTTGAGCGGCATCTGTAGGCCCGACCCCCACGCCGAGCTGCTGCTGAGCGTGTAGTTGCCGAAACGGAACGAAGCCGACCCCAGACCGAGGTCGTCGGAGTTGCCCCAGCCGTCGATGTGTTCGTTTGTATAGGGGTTGTAGCTCAGAAGCGACCAGCGGGTGAAGCGGAAGTAAACCAGCTCGTCGGATTCGGCCATCCATTCCGGTTTGCCGGCGTCGATTACTTTCATGTATACGTTCCCTTCCTCGTCGAGTTTATAGAAAGGCGCGTCTTCTCCGGTCAGGAAATTTCCGTCGTCGGGGAGGGTCGTCTCGACTTTCTGGTTCAGAAGATAGGCGTTGATGGCCTGGTTCTCCTCGGTGAGGAGCTCGGCGTAGCTTTTGCTGTCGTTGCAGCCGGAGAATAGAATTCCAGCGGTCAGTAGGGCCGTGGCGCCCAGTATCTTGAGGTTGAGGTTCATCGGTGGGGTAGTGGATATGGTGTGATGTTTGATTCTGTATTGTCTTGCATGTAGGGTGTGCACCTGTCTCATTGAGGAAGAAATCGGTCGAATTCAGTCATTGCGCGTTCGATTGTCGCGACGGCTTCCTCAAGGGTGCCGTAGAATTCTCCGCCGGCGGCGTTCAGGTGGCCTCCGCCGTTGAAATACTCCTTGCAGAGCCTGTTGACCGGGAAATCGCCCTTGCTGCGGGTCGAGACCTTGATGTAGTCCGACTCCTCGCGAAGAAAAACCGAATAGGTGACGTCGGCAATCGTGAGCGGACGGTTCACGAGGTCCTCCGTATCTCCTTTCTGATAATGGTAGCGGTTCAGTTCCTCGCGGGTGAGTGTAATCAGAGCCGCCCGGTGGTCGGGGAAAACGGTCATCTTCTCCGACAGGGCATAGCCGTTGAGGCGCAGCCGGTCGGCCGTTGCCGAATAGTATACCTTGCGGTAGATGGCGTCTTTGTCGATGCCGCGACGCATCAGGTCGGCTACCACGGTGTAGATTTCCGGATTATTGGAGTTGTACGAGAAATTGCCCGTATCGGTCATCATGCCCGTGTAGAGGCATTCGGCTGCCTCAGTATCGAGTGCGTCGAACCATCCGAGTGCGTCGAGTACCTTATATATGAGTATTGAAGTCGACGACTCCTCCGGGCGGGAAATAACCACCTCGGGATAATCGGCCGGATGTAGGTGGTGGTCGATCATCACCTTCGCTCCGGGGGCCGCGGCGATTGCTCCTGCCATCTGGTCGACACGTTTAAGTTCGTTGTAGTCGAGCGAGAAAACCACATCGGCGGTGGTGATCAGCTGGGATACATACGCAGGATTGCGCGAATAGCTTACCACATGCTCCGCGCCCGGAAGAAAGGAGAGGTGCTTCGGCGGTGTGTCGGGCGTAGCCACGCGGGCGTTGAACCCCTTGTTGCGAAGCACGCGGCAAAATCCCAGGGTTGAACCCATGGCGTCGCCGTCGGGCGATATATGGCATGTGAGC
>UREH01000035.1 GCA_900546835.1 uncultured Porphyromonadaceae bacterium | reverse complement strand
CCAGCCCCAGTTCCAGCTCCAGGATGGTCCCCAGGTGTAATAGGGGCGATAATATCCGCCGTACCATGGGTCGTATCCCCAACTACTGTAATACCATGGATCGTAGTAGCCATAATATCCGGCATAAGGATAACCGCCCACGACATTGAGGTTTATTGTAGTAGCGGGTTGACTGTAATAATTGCTGTTGTCGTACGTGCTGTAATCGTCGTAATGGCCGGTTTCAGCCGCGACCGCCTGACTTGCGACATCCGAGTCCTGGAAGCGTGCAAGACGACGTGTATTGCTCATGTCGACAAACTGTTGAAGCGTGATGGAGTCCGGCTGATTGGGGCTATCGGTTCTCACGGCGGGCGTACGCCGGTTGTATTCATCGACATCGCGTGAGGAACCACTTTCTACAGTATAGGTGTCGGCGCTCTGATAATCACCTACATTATTCCAAGGCACATATGTCGCCCCGTCATAGTAGAGCTGTGTGGGCTGTGAGGCCGTAGACCTGCCGGAATCCGACTGGTTACGTTTCTGCGTTTTCTTTTGAGGCGCTTCCTTTTTTGCTTTTGAAGCGTCGTAATAGATATCGTCATCGTAATAGCTCTGGGCAGAAATGATGCCTGCCGAAAGCCCGACAAAAAGCGAAAGCATTGAAATGCGGGAGAAAAGAGCTGTTGGTTTCATGTTGAAGAGTCCTCCTGAGAATATTGTTATAATATATCTTCTGATTCTATGATGTCTGAATATAAGACTGCCTGAAAGGGCACAGGTTTAACGTGTTCAAACCTTTATGTTACAAATATAACAATCCTTGGATAGAAAATACCAACGGGAGATGTAAAAATATGTCAATTGGAGTTTTAATTTGTACCTTCGGCCACCATTGTACTACTGGCGAAGAGGTTCGTACACACGCTCTCCTATATGCGAGGCAAGATGGCTGCAGAATTCCTGTAGTTCCTTTTGACGCGCCATCAGCCGCAAAACTTCCTCAATGTCGTAGTCTGGTTGTTTCTGTAATTCTGCTATTCTTATTCTACAGTCTTCTGCTTTGCACCGGAAATTGTCGTATTTCAGTGCACACAGAGCTCTCGGCACAAGGTCGTCAAGCCGTTCGGCATCAGTGACGATTTTTGTACCTTTGGTATAAATTTTGCTCAATATGTGTTTTTCAATCACCAGATTAGAGGCGTTTGCCCTCACGGCGTCGTCGGGATGCGAGGAAAGATGTCGAGTAAAATAATTGAGACTGAAATCCATCAGATCGGCATCATACTGCTCCTTGCATCTCATCGCCAGGCCAGATTCCAGCCTGTTTATCTCCTCGGTGGTGGAAGCGTCGCGTTTAATCTGTTCGCGCCCTTCATCGAGACTCTGATTATATTTAAGGAGAGCCTTCTCCTGGGCAGTCGCATAATCGTCTGGCCACGACTCGTTTCTCAGTCGAAAAGCCTCTTCAAAAATGCGCCGGAAAATTGCTGAGGCGAAACGCACATCATCTATTTCAAGGTCTTCCTTAATAAAATCTATCACGCTGATTGGCTTGCCGTCGGTGGAAAAATCATTTCCAAGAGGCAGAAGGCCGTATCGGAGCACAATCTGCAGAAGAGTCCGTTCCTGGGGGGCAAGTGTCGTTGCATGGGGTAAATCCTCGGGAGAGCTCACTGCTTGTCGAACACCGGGGTTTTCGGTATTGTCGCGAGAGCCGGTTTCTACATTCTCAGATTCCTGTGCGCTTTCAGGTGGTACGGGTGGATTATCGATGCTCTTTATGGCAGAGTCGCGTCTTACCTGACGTGCATTGCTCTCCTTCATGGAGGCGATTTCCACGTTCACATGGCGGAGCATCACTGCCTCTTCTATTTCAAAGCGTATGGCGCATTCCTTGATATAGATGGATCGGGTTATTTCATCGGGAATGTTGGCAATGGATTTGAGAATGCTGGCAAGAACCTTCGACCGTTTGATAGGATCGTCGGAGCAGTCGGCAAGCAGGATATTCATCTTGAATTTGATGAAATCCACCTCATTTTCGGATATATATTTTTCGACTTCCTCGGCAGTGTGCGACTGGGCGAAAGAATCGGGATCGTCGCCGTCAGGCAGAAGAAGTACCTTGATGTTTAGGCCTTCGGCAAGAAGCAGATCGATGCCGCGCAGCGAAGCCTTTATACCGGCAGCATCCGAATCGTAGATTACGGTGACATTCTCTGTAAAGCGGTGAATCAGTCGTATCTGGCCCTGAGTGAGCGACGTTCCGGAAGAAGCTACAACATTTTCCACACCTCGCTGATGCATGGAAATAACATCCATGTATCCTTCTACAAGGATACAGCGGTCCTTCTTTACTATAGCCTGCTTGGCCTGATAAAGCCCATATAGTTCGCGGCTTTTGCTGTAGATTGTTGATTCCGGCGAATTAACGTATTTCGCCACTTCCTTATCCTTGCGCAAGGTTCTTCCGCCGAATGCCACGACTTTTCCGGAGATGGTGAAGACCGGAAACATAACGCGGGCCTTGAAGCGGTCATAATAAGAACCTTTATCAGTATGGATGCATAGCCCGGTGTCAACGAGATATTTCTCTTTATGTCCGGCATCGAGAGCCGCACGGAATAGATCATCGCGTCGGTCAAGCGAATATCCGAGATGAAAACGTTTGATAGCCCAGTCGTTGATGCCTCGGCCACGAAAATAGGAGAGTCCTATGTCGCGTCCGTCGGCTGTATCGGCAAGGTTCTTTTCGAAATGAGCCAATGCGAAATCATTGACGGCCATCATAGCCTGACGGTCGTTCATCTCCCGACGTTCGTCGTCAGTCAACTCGTGTTCCTCGATTTCGATGTGATATTTTTTTGCAAGCCATCGAAGTGCCTCCACATAGGTGAGCTGTTCATGCTCCATCAGGAAGCCGATTACGCTACCGCCTTTGCCGCAGCTGAAGCATTTGCAAAGACCTTTTGACGGGGAAACCGAAAAGGATGGCGTGCGTTCGCTGTGGAACGGACAGAGTCCGACATAATTCGCACCACGTCGCCGCAGATGAACGAAATCGCTCACAACCTCAACAATATTGGCTGTGTCGATTATGCGCTGAACTGTTTCCCGGTCGATTGTGGTACGGGCCATATATATTATTATGTATTGTGCTGTTTACGTATTTATACTGTTAAAACGGTACATCCTCGCCGTTACCGGCTATATTGGCGGAACCGCCGGAAAATGCGGGTGCGCCAAGCGGATCGGATTCAGAGCCGTTTCCGTCATTTAGTTTCGAACCTACTACATGACGGGTTACCAGATCGTTTTCATCCCAATTCTGGAAACGAGCGAAACGACTTACAAAGCGCATTTTCACATCGTCGACCTTACCGCTGCGGTGTTTTGCCACAATGAATTCGGCAAGACCACGGATGTCGTTACCTTCTGCATCGTGCGAACTGTGAAGATAATACTCCGGACGATGGATAAAGCATACGATATCCGCATCCTGCTCGATGGCGCCGGATTCACGAAGGTCGCTGAGCTGCGGGCGTTTACTTTGTCCGTCGGTACCGCGGTTTTCGACCGAACGGTTCAGCTGACTCAGGGCAATTATCGGAATGTTTAATTCCTTGGCCAACTGCTTGAGTGAACGGGAAATCATGCTCACCTCCTGCTCTCGCGAGCCGAACTTCATGCCTGAGGCATTCATAAGCTGAAGATAGTCGATGATGATGATTTTCACCTGATGTTCTCTTACAAGGCGACGAGCCTTCGTGCGCAAGTCGAGAATCGAAAGGGAAGGGGTATCATCGATATATAGAGGAGCAGAATAAAGCTGCTGTACACTGCTCATCAGTTTGTCCCAATCGGCGTCGGTAAGGCGGCCACTTTTAATCTTTTCGCCTTCGAGCTCGCAGACATTACTAATCAATCGGTTTACAAGCTGGAGATTACTCATCTCAAGCGAGAAAATGGCTACCGGGATATTGACATTGACTGCCATATTCTTTGCCATGGACAGCACAAAGGCGGTCTTGCCCATTGCAGGTCGGGCCGCAATAATGATAAGATCCGAATTCTGCCAACCCGACGTGAGAGCGTCAAGTTCATGGAATTGAGTTTCAAGTCCAGAAAGTCCGCTGTCGCGGTTGGCCGCAACCTGAATCTGTTCGATGGCCTGGCGTACAACCGGGTCTATCTGCGTTACATCCTTCTTGACATTTCGTTGCGAAATCTCGAAGAGACGACCCTCGGCCTCCTGAAGAAGGTCGTCCACGTCATTACTTTCGTCATAAGCCTTTCCTTCGATGCCCGACGCAAAAGTAATCAGTTCACGCGCAAGATATTTCTGGGCGACAATTCTGGCGTGGAATTCAACATGGGCTCCGGATGCCACTTTTGCCGTCAGCTGCGAGATGACCACCGGGCCGCCTACCTTCTCGAGATTTCCGTCGGCACGCAACTGTTCAGTCACCGTAAGCATGTCGATGGGCTTCTGTTGAGCCCCGAGTGACTGGATGGCTGAATAGACCATCTGATGGCGAGGATCGTAGAAACTCTCTGGTTTGAGAATATCGCAGACGGTAGTGAAAGCGTCGCGCTCAAGCATTAATGCTCCGAGCACAGCTTCCTCGACTTCTATGTCGCGTGGAGCAAGCCTGCCGCCGGAATCGTACATTGAATCCGATTTGGGTTGCCTGGGAGTGAACGGGGCTTGTCGACGTGTATTGTTTTGCCGGTCGTTGTTGTCCATGGGAGATTTTTTGTGCCCCCGGCGCATTGCGCGAGGGGCACTCAAATGTTATCTAAACAATATGTGAAAGATGCTTCAAATGCTTAGTGCATAGTGATTTTAAGTGCATTATATGCACGTTCGGCTTTCGCCCGGGCAGCAGCCACGGTCTCGTCGGTTGCAAGTATTACCGCCATACGTCGATGTCCTTTTACCTCAGGCTTGCCAAATATACGCATCTGCACGCCAGGTTCGCGGAGCACTGCCTCAAGATTGTCAAACTCAACTTCAGCCGAATCGCCTTCCACCACTACCGCACGCGATGCCGAGGGGCCGAGGAAGCGTATTTCGGGTACCGGCAGCCCGAGAAGAGCGCGGGCATGCAGTCCAAATTCGCTAAGCTCCTGCGAAATCATTGTAACCATTCCTGTATCGTGAGGGCGCGGAGAGGCTTCAGAGAAAATCACATGATCGTCTTTAACGAAAAGTTCAACGCCGAAAATTCCATATCCGCCAAGAGCATCGGTGATTTTCTTGGCGATATCCTGCGCCTGGCGCAACGCCTTAAGATGCATGCGCTGGGGTTGCCATGATTGGCGATAGTCTCCATTTACCTGGATATGACCGATTGGTTCGCAGAATTGGGTTCCCGATATAGACCGAACCGTCAGGAGGGTAATCTCGTAGTCGAAATCCACAAAACCTTCCACAATCACACGGCCGGCACCGGCGCGTCCTCCGCTTTGAGCTTCCTCCCAGGCCGATTCTACATCATCGGCCGATTTGACCGTGCTTTGGCCGTGTCCGGAAGAACTCATTACAGGTTTTACAACACAAGGAATGCCGATTTCTTCCACCGCTTTCAGATACTCATCCTTTGTAGAGGCGAAACGATAGGGCGACGTCGGCAAGCCGAGTTCCTCGGCGGCAAGCCGGCGAATCCCTTCACGGTTCATGGTGAGCCATGCGGCACGTGCGGTCGGTGTGACATTATAACCTTCCTGCTCAAGCGCTACAAGTGTGGGGGTAGCGATTGCTTCGACTTCGGGAATGATATGGTGAGGCTGCTCTTCTCTGATGGTAGCCGACAGAGCGTCTGCGTCGAGCATGCTGAAAACATGGTTGCGGTGTGCTACCTGCATTGCAGGCGCGTTGGGATAACGGTCGCATGCAATAACCTCAACGCCCATACGTTGAAGCTCGATAGCGACTTCTTTGCCAAGTTCGCCACTTCCCAGAAGAAGTGCCTTTCGGGAGGAAGGTGTGAATACCGATCCGATTTTTGCCATTGATAGGGTGGATGTGAATGAGTGAAGTGATGGATTGCTGATAAATAAGCTACGGAGTCTACCGATCCCCGACACTGCAAAGGTACACAAAAAAATCCGGTAACACATACTACTTCACACATAAATTCCCGCAAAATTTACGTAACTTTGCACTCCGATAATTTTCAGTATATTCAAGCCGGCAGAAGCGTTTTCACGACGTGAGAAAGGGGATGTACGGGATAATGTGCCGGAAAAAATCATATCAAGATGGACGACAATTGCCATATACTATCCTTCGGAAGGGTCAATATCGACACTTCCGACCTTGAACCCGACCCGGACCTGACGTCGCTGCCTTTGATGGCGACGAGAAATCTTGTTCTGTTTCCCGGTGTCACTATTCCGATTGCATTGATGCGACCGGCCTCACGTCAGATAGCGAAAGAGGCAAACGAACGCAAAATCCCTATCGGCATAGTATGTCAGATTGATGCCTCGGGAGAAGGGAATACATCGCTCAAGGATTTGTTTGATTACGGAGTAATCGCTGATGTTCTTCAGATTATAGATTTGCCTGATGGCGAGCAGACCGCAATTGTGCGCGGCCGCGAAAAATTCAGGATTCTCGGCAAAGGAGGAAAACAGATAATTCCTGATGCTCTACATGCAAACGTAAGAATTGTATCCGATCGTATGGCTTCGAAAAGGGCGGAATTCAATGTCCTTATGAAGAATCTGCGTGAGCTGACGGAAAAACTGAGCCGCGCGGACGGAAATGAGGGTATGCTTTTCTCTGTAAGCAATATCGAGAACAGCGCTGAGTTTATCAATACGACTGCAACGAATCTGCGTTTCGATCCGGCGCAAAAGATGAAGATGTTGGCCACCAACCTGATAAGCAGGCGCGCCTTCCTTCTATATTCCATGCTTTTGAGCCTGGCCGAGCAGGTCGAAGTCGCAAACAAAATAAAGGAGCGCGCCCGTATGGGTCTTCAGGAGCAGAACAAAAATGCATTTCTGATGCAGCAGATGAATGCCATCAGGGAGGAACTTTACGGCGATGAAGACAGCGAAATAGATGAAATCCGGAAAAAATTTACCGAGTGCGACCTTCCCAAGGAAGTTGCATCTTCTGTAGGAAAAGAAATCGAACGACTTGCGAAAACCAATCCTCAGACGCCCGACTATACCACTCTGCTCACCTATATCGAAACAGTGCTTGACCTACCCTGGAAGAACACGACCGAGTTAAACTCCGACTTCGATAAAGCAGAAAGTCAGCTGAATGCCGATCATTACGGACTTGAAAAAGTCAAGGACCGCATTCTTGAGCAGATGGCCGTAATGATAAATAATCCCGACGGGAAAGCACCGATTATATGCCTTGTCGGCGCTCCCGGTGTGGGAAAAACATCTCTTGGCGTCTCTATTGCCGCGGCACTCGGGCGCAACTATCAGCGAGTGGCCCTCGGCGGACTTCACGATGAAGCGGAAATCCGCGGTCATCGTCGCACATACGTCGGTGCGATGCCCGGCCGTATAATAAGTGCGATGCGTAGGGCTAAATCAAAAAATCCGGTTATTCTGCTCGACGAAATCGATAAAATCGGAGCCGACTTCAAAGGCGACCCTTCGGCAGCCCTCCTCGAAGTGCTTGATCCGGAGCAGAACTGCCATTTCCATGACAACTATATTGATCTCGATTTCGATCTGAGCGATGTTCTGTTCATCGCGACGGCCAATAGTCTGGCTACTATTTCCCAGCCACTGATCGACCGTATGGAGGTAATTGAGCTTTCAGGCTATCTCTCACAGGAAAAAATGGAGATTGCCCGTCGCCATCTGCTTCCGCGCATTTCCAAAAGATTAAAGGCACCGGAAGATTTTGCTCTTGGCGACGATGCGCTGAGTGGCATTATCGAGGATTATACGGCTGAAAGTGGTGTCCGCCAGCTTGAGAAACAGCTTGCATCCATAATCCGCAAGGTTATTCTCCGAAAAATGCAGCATCGCGACGTGCCGGAAACCATTCATAAGGAGGATTTGAAGGAATTTCTGGGCCTGCCCGTGCATCGGTCCGACCGGTATGAGGGAAATTCATTTGCCGGAGTGGTGACGGGTCTGGCATGGACGGCCGTCGGAGGTGAAATATTATTCGTTGAGGCATCCTTGTCAAAAGGCAAAGGGGAAAAGCTCACTCTTACCGGTAATCTTGGCGACGTGATGAAGGAATCTGCCATGATTGCTCTGCAGTATGTTAAGTCGCATGCCGCACAGCTCGGCATTTCAAGCGAAACCCTTGAATCAAACAACATCCACATCCATGTGCCCGAAGGGGCAATTCCCAAGGATGGCCCATCCGCCGGGATCACCATGGCAACAGCTATAGTTTCCGCTCTCACAGGAATGAAGGTGCGCAACCGGCTTGCCATGACCGGCGAGATTACGCTCCGCGGAAAGGTGCTTCCGGTAGGTGGCATCAAGGAAAAAATTCTTGCTGCAAAGCGTGCGGGGATTCATGAAATCATTCTTTCGGAGGAAAACCGAAGGGATATTGAAGACATCAACTCGCGGTATGTCGAAGGATTGCAGTTTCATTATGTACATACGGTTCTTGATGTGATACGCATCGCTGTAACCGATGAAAAGGCACCTCTTTAAATAATTCCTAAAGTAAACTATAATTCCATATAAATATGGCTGACACATCACTACTCGATCGCCTCGACGGCATAGACGCACGTTTTGCAGAGGTAGCAACTCTCATCACCGATCCTGCGGTAATTGCCGACATGAAGCGATATGTGAGGCTCAACAAGGAATATCATGACCTTGAACGGATGTGTGCAGCCACTTGCAGATACCGCAAACTGCTTTCTGACGTTTCCGAGGCAAAAAGCCTGCTGGTGTCGGAGAACGACCCGGATATCCGTCAGATGGCTCACGACCAGCTCTCGGAAGCCGAAGCCGCACTTCCTGGTCTGGAGGAGGAGATTAAAATCATGTTGATTCCGGCAGACCCCGAAGATGCAAAAAATGCCATTGTGGAAATCAGAGGTGGAACCGGAGGTGACGAAGCCGCCCTGTTTGCCGGCGACCTTTTCCGGATGTATTCCAAATACTGTGAGCAGAAAGGATGGCAGGTGGCCGTTACCAACGCAAGTGAAGGGGCTGCGGGCGGATTCAAGGAAATAGTTTTCGCTGTTTCCGGCGACGGCGTCTATGGCACGTTGAAGTATGAGAGCGGCGTGCATAGGGTGCAGCGTGTCCCCGCTACGGAAACCCAGGGGCGAGTGCATACTTCTGCCGCGACGGTTGCTGTTCTTCCGGAGGCAGAGGCCTTTGATGTCGAAATCAACGAAGGCGAAATCAAATGGGAGACATTCCGCTCCGGTGGCGCAGGTGGACAGAACGTCAATAAGGTCGAATCCGGTGTGCGCCTTAGATATATGTGGCGCAACCCCGTTTCGGGCCAGACGGATGAAATCCTTATCGAATGTACGGAAACACGCGACCAGCCAAAAAATAAAGAGCGTGCACTCAGCCGTCTGCGTACATTTATTTACGATAAAGAACATCAGAAGTATATCGACGATATAGCCTCGCGACGCAAAACGCTCGTAAGTACCGGCGACCGTTCTGCCAAAATCCGTACCTACAATTTTCCCCAAGGCCGGATTACGGACCACAGAATCAATTACACCGTTTACAATCTCCAGGCCTTTCTGGCGGGCGACATTCAGGATTGCATCGACCATCTAATCGTTGCCGAAAATGCTGAAAAACTGAAAGCTACAGAATTATAAACCTCAATATACCAAAGAGATGAACGCATCACAATTAGCTGCAAATATTGCAGCAAAATGTACATTCCTGTGTGTAGGCCTCGATAGCGACCCGCTCAAATTGCCTGAATGTGTCCTTGAATCCACTGCAAGCCCCGCGGACGCTATGATTGCGTTTAATAAGGAGATTGTCGACGCGACAGCTCCATACTGTGTGGCCTATAAGCCTAACACGGCCTTCTACGAAGCGCTGGGTGCAGATGGATGGAACGCCCTGCAGACGACAGTCGACTACATCCGTGAAAAGTATCCCTCACATTTGATTATTGCAGACGCAAAACGTGGAGATATCGGCAATACCTCCGCGCTTTATGCACGCGCATTTTTTGAAAACATGGGGGTTGATGCGCTCACGGTGGCTCCATATATGGGTTCCGACAGTGTGCGCCCATTTCTCGGTTATAACGGTAAGTGGGTTGTTCTCCTGGCATTGACTTCCAACCCCGGTTCTCACGATTTCCAGATGCTTCTCACCGCAGAGTCAGTGCGGATTTTTGAAAACGTGCTTGCTACCGCTCGGGGCTGGGCGTCGGCCGACGAGCTAATGTTTGTTGTCGGCGCTACGCAAGGTGAACTTATGTCCGATGTGCGTCGTATTGCTCCTGATAACTTCCTCCTCGTGCCGGGCGTCGGTGCTCAGGGTGGCAGCCTGGAGGAGGTATGCCGCTATGGAATGACTGACAATTGCGGACTGCTTGTCAACTCATCCCGAGCGATTATATTCGCATCGAAAGGTGCCGATTACGCAGTTGCCGCCGGAAATGCTGCAAAAGCTTTGGCCCAAGAGATGGATGCAATGCTGGGGCGCTATTCCAAATTGTAACAGTATTGCGATTTTTTAACTGCTCTTCGTCCATTTTTTCACTCGAAAAAGCTATCTTTGCCTCAGCAACAACGCAGGAAACTCAATTCTAAACTAACATATTTCTATGACAATCGACAACTACAATTTCAACGGCAAGAAAGCCATCGTTCGCGTTGACTTCAATGTGCCTCTTGACGAAAACGGCCACATCACCGACGATACCCGTATCCGCGGCGCTCTGCCCACTCTTAAGAAAATTCTCAACGACGGCGGAAGCCTCATCATCATGAGCCACATGGGCAAACCCAAAGGGAAGGTTAATCCCAAGTTCTCGCTCGCCCAGATTAAGGACGACGTTGCCAAAGCCCTTGGTCGCGACGTGAAATTCGCCCCCGATTGCGCAAATGCTGCCGAAGCTGCTGCCAATCTTAAGCCCGGTGAAGTTCTCCTCCTTGAAAATCTCCGCTTCTATCCCGAGGAAGAAGGCAAGCCGGTAGGTATCGACAAAGCTGATCCCGCTTATGAGGAAGCCAAAAAAGAGATGAAAGCGCGCCAGAAAGAGTTCGCGAAAACTCTTGCAAGCTATGCCGACGTATACGTTAACGACGCGTTCGGAACAGCTCACCGCAAACATGCATCCACTGCCGTTATCGCCGACTATTTCGATAAAGACGACAAGATGCTCGGCTACCTTATGGAGAAGGAAGTCAATGCCGTTGACAAAATTCTCAGCGACATTAAGCGTCCGTTCACCGCAATCATGGGTGGCTCGAAGGTTTCAACCAAAATCGGCATCATCGAGAACCTCATGGACAAGGTTGATAATCTTATTCTTTGCGGCGGCATGACCTATACCTTTGCAAAAGCCATGGGTGGAAATGTCGGCAATTCCATATGCGAGGAGGATAAACTTGACCTTGCACGCAATATCATGAAGAAAGCAAAGGAAAAAGGTGTAAACCTTGTTCTCGGCACAGATTGTGTTGCTGCCGATGCCTTCTCTAACGATGCAAACACAAAGGTTGTTTCAGTAATGGACATCCCCGAAGGCTGGGAAGGTCTTGATGCCGGTCCTGAGACTCGTAAGGCTTTTGCAAATGCTATCCGCGACGCCAAGACTATACTTTGGAATGGCCCTGCAGGCGTATTCGAATTCGACAATTTCACTGCAGGATCGCGAGCAATCGCAGAAGCAATTGTTGAGGCTACCAACAACGGCGCATTCTCGCTTGTAGGTGGTGGCGACTCTGTAGCATGCGTGAACAAGTTCGGTCTTGCCGACGAGGTATCTTATGTCTCGACCGGCGGTGGCGCTCTTCTCGAAGCCATTGAAGGCAAGATACTCCCCGGCATCGCAGCCATCAAAGGCGATAAATAAGCATTAGAGAGTCAAAAAAAATACCGGCTTTCAAGCAATACCCCGGAGGCTCTATTGAACCTCCGGGGTATTTTATATTATCTGCTAAGAAATTCGAGAACCGCTTACTTGATAAGATACTGGCTCGAGATGGATTCGTTGTTGTGTACACGACGAATTGTATCGGCAAAGAGTTTTGCCACCGAAATGATATGGGCTTTCTTGCAGGGCTTATTGAACGGAATCGAGTTTGTAAAGATCATTTCAGTAAGGCCGCTGCGGTCCACATTTTCCGATGCCGGGTCGCTCATTATGGCGTGGGAGGCAAGCGCACGAACAGATTTTGCACCCTCGGCAAGCATGAGGTCAGCAGCTTTTGTAATGGTTCCGGCTGTATCGACCATATCATCGATAAGGATTACATTTTTATCCTTGACATCTCCGATAACGGTCATTGTAGCGACAACATTGGCTTTGGCTCGCTGTTTATGGCAGAGCACCAGCGGAACGTTCAGATATTTGGCATAGCTGTTGGCTCGTTTTGCTCCACCCACATCGGGAGTTGCGATTACGAGATCGGGGAGATTGAGGCTCTCAATATAGGGGAGAAATACCGAAGAGGCGTAAAGGTGGTCTACAGGAATATTGAAGAAACCCTGAATCTGGTCGGCATGCAGATCCATGGTGATGATTCGGTCGGCTCCGGCGGTGACAAGCAGGTCGCTCACCAGCTTTGCGGCGATTGATACGCGAGGTTTATCCTTTCGGTCCTGACGCGCCCAGCCGAAATATGGCAGAACTGCAATAACCGATTTGGCCGAAGCACGTTTGGCGGCATCAATCATAAGCAGCAATTCCATCAGATTATCGCAATTGGGGAAGGTTGACTGCACGAGATACACCTCGCAACCGCGAATCGACTCTTCAAACGACACTTCGAACTCTCCGTCGGCAAAATGTAGAATGTTCATTTTACCAAGTTCAATACCGAGGTCTTTGCAGATTTCCTCGCCCATATAGTGCGATTTGGTACCTGCGAAGACCTTAATGGGGGGCAGATTGGGATTCATTGGGTAGCCTTTGAGTATAAGGAATGTTGATGGTTTTGTTGGTGCAAAGGTAAGGATTATTCGGCAATCGCTACTGCATTATTTGCAGTTTTTTTGAAATTTCCAGGCAACAGCTCCCCAAGGTCCTATATGTGTGATGAATGGAGCGTCGGGCGACAGCGTTTTTTTCAGACGACGGCCCGAAATAAGGTCGGTTGCCGTGGCCGAAGCCGGTTCAATTCCCATCACTTCGAAAGCAAGTTCCGGCATCTTGATTTCAAGATCTTTCGCCTCTCCCGAGAAATTCACAGCCACAACGATTGTCGTATCGTCGGCATGGCGGAGAAATGCGTAATTATGATGGGGAGAGAAACGAGGGTTATTGAAATTCACATACATCACATCGAAGAATGTACCGCGATAGAATGCCGGCTCGCTGTTAAGCAGGCGGAGAACCTTTCTGTACATGGCGCGGAGATCCCGTTCAGCAGTAGAAAGAGCGCCCCCGTCGGCGGCACCACCATTAAGCCAGCGGCGCACGGTCGGTATACTCCAGTAATCGAATATGGTGGTTCTGCCATCGCATCCGCTGAAACCTTCGGCATCGTCGGCGCGCTCACCAAGCTCCTGGCCGGCATATATCATATAAGGTGCATTGCTCATCATGGAACTTACAACCAGCGACGGCAGAAATTTCGAAGCATCGCCGGCGTAAAACGATGAGGCGAACCGCTGCTCGTCATGATTCTCAAGGAAATTCAGCATTTTGTGGCCGATGCCGTCAATCCGCTGCCAGCAATCAGTAATCCGTGCTGCCGAATGATGATGAGTCTGAATGTCGCGCAGTGTGTCGTAAAGATTCACCTTATCATACAGATAATCGAAATGACCGCGTCCGAGAAAATCCCGATACATGTTCACATCATATATCTCGGCTATGAATTCGATATTGGGGTAGCGCTCCTTTACCTGAGGAACAGCCCACTCCCAGAAATCCAGAGGAACCATGAATGCCATATCACACCGGAAGGCATCAACACCCTTGGAGGCCCAGAACCGTAGAATACGGAGCATTTTCATCCAGGTGGAAGGTATCGGATGAAAATGGCAAGTTCCGTCTCCATAATCCACTCCGTAGTTTAGTTTTACAGTCTCATACCAGTCATTACGGGTGGGAAACGCATTGAAACAGTCGTTGCCGGATGCCTTGGCAGGGAATTCCGTATATGTGCCAATCTCAAACTGGGGCTGAAACAGTTGCCGCGGAATATAATAGAAGTTGTTTTTGGTGTCGAAAAATTTTGTTGAATCGTCGTTCACGCCAAAATCTTCTATTCCGGCCGGAGCGGCATCGGAATGGTAACGACGAGCCACATGATTGGGCACAAAATCCATCACCACTCTCAGATCGGCCTTATGTGTGCGTCCCACAAGCGCCTCAAATTCCTTCATACGCTTGGGGACGTCTACAGCCACATCGGGGTCAATATCGTAGTAATCCTTTATTGCATAAGGTGAACCGGCTTTACCTTTTACCACATGAGCATCGTCCGGTTGAATTCCATATCTGGAATAGTCTGTGGCCGTGGCATGTTCGATTATACCTGTATACCATACATGTGTTGCTCCGAGATCCCGAATCTGCTTCAGCACCCGGTCGGTTATGTCGTTGAGCTTGCCGCAACCGTTTTCATTTATGTCACCGTTGGGACGACAATGCTCACAAGTATTTCCGAACAATCGAGGCAACATCTGGTATATCACAGCCTTGCCGATTTCAGGAAGGCGTTTCGTCTTATCTCTGTTCATAGCAAAATTTCGTATAATCTATATTTGAAACAGCTTATTACTCAGCTCAATAGTCAATATTTTCATCGAGGCTGCTTTCCCTCGGCCCTTAGCCATTGGCGTATGGCCCGATGGGCAGCGGCATAACCGCTTAGATAAGCCTTATGGATATCTTTCAGATTGAAGACCTGATAGTGAATCAGCTCCGGTGTAATAATAACATGGTCGCAGATATCCATATCCTGCTGCTGATTGGCTTTGGCCATCAGGTTGTAGGTGCGCATACCGATGTCAAGAAATGATTTCCTATATTCAAACGTACGGAGGGGAGAAACATTAATACCGATTAGAGTCTCACACTTCTCCCTGATTATCCATGCCGGCAGATTACGCAGTACGCCGCCATCCACATAATGGATTCCATCTATTTCCACCGGCGAGAAAACGATGGGAATGCTGCATGATGCCACCACACGTTCTCCAAGAGGGCCTTCATGGAACTCTGCCGGCTCGCCATGGTCAAGATCAGTAACACCGACGTAGGTAGGTATTCGAAGATTTTCAAGCCGGTCTATTCCCGTCGCCTCTTCAATAAATTGCTTAAAACGCATGAGACTGAACATGCCATCTCCATGAATGAGCGACGGACGGGCGAAATCCGTAAATTTTGTCGAAGTAAACAGTGAAAGCATCTCGTCGAGGGGAACGCCGGCCGCATACATAACTGCGGCGACAGCCCCGGCCGATACGCCGGCTATAACGTCTGGCTTCATGCCCGCTTCTTCCAAGGCCTTGAGAGCGCCCACATGTGCGAAGCCGCGCGCACCGCCGCCGCTCAGCGCCACGCCAAGACGATAGGGAGGCCTGGGTCGTTCCCCCTCGGTAAGCATTCCGACTATCTTCTGCTTTATCTGTTTAATCATCAACAAACTATGTTATCAACTCCGACTAACGTCGAATTAGTCAGCATCTGTAAAACCGTTGTTTTGGCTTCGGTTTCATTGTATTCACACTCGGCTATAGACCCGGATGTAATACCTCCGCCACCGTATATGCAATAGTCACGAACATCAAAACGCATACATCTCAGGTTTACGAAAGCATGGTAGCCGGTTGGCGTCGAAAGTGCCACAACGCCGCCGTAGCAACCTCTGGTATGATTCTCCAGATCCGCTATGTCGGCGATTGCCCGGTCTCGTGGCGTTCCGCAGACGGCAGGTGTGGGATTAAGTGCATCGATTGTGGCGGCAAGCATCGAGGCCGGAGCCTTGCATCGAACTCTCCTGCAAAGATGCTCAATCTCACCGAATGAGACGTTCTCCGGGTCACCAATCACCGGAGTCAGCCCCAGAGCCAGTAGACTTCGCTCTATATAATCAACAACAAATTGATTCTCTATCTGGTTTTTCAAGTCCCACGGATTGTTTTCGGCGACTTTACGTGTCCCTGCAAAAGCCATTGTGGACAGCGTCCGGCTACCATAATCGTAATCCACAAGCGTTTCC
>UREH01000034.1 GCA_900546835.1 uncultured Porphyromonadaceae bacterium | reverse complement strand
ACAGCCGCTTTTCAGCAATTTCAGCTACATTTCAGCCCCCGGCCATAATATTTTATCAAAGCCTTCCAAGCCGTTCAGATCGTCAGGGGCCTTAAGGTCGTCAGGGACTTTGAAGCCCGTAAGGTCTTTGAGGTCTTTGCTTCTGTAGAGATGCTAAAGAGGCGTATCGCCCGAAAAGATGTCCGATACGCCTCTTTGCTGAATTTTTGAGCGGAGGAGCCGCGGTTTATTTCACCCACCAGTTCTCGCGATCGAGCAGACGGGCGCGGATTGCGGCAGGATTGGCGAAGCGCCGGCTCACGCAATCGGCGAAATATTCCGTTCCGCCGCGGTGGCGCGATATACGCATCAGGTCGAAGAAGCGGTTGCCCTCGAACTGTGTCTCGGCCGCCAGCTCGTAGAGAATCTGGTCTTCCACCCATTCAGTGAGTTCGATAGTAGTATCAAATTCGGGCATCACATACGAGCAACCCGGGAGCTTGACGCCACGGCCGCAGCCGCGCGCGGTTATGCCGATGTTGCTGTCGAAGGTCGTGGCTGAAAAATTGGTCCAGTATACCTCGTCCTCAAGCTCCAAGGGGTTGACCTTGGTTTCGTCGGCCAAAGTCTCGGAGCTCAGACCGTAGCGCAGCACGGCGAAAGCTAGCGAGGGCTTGCCCAGGCGATTGAGAGCCTCGGCATAGCGGAGATACACATGCGGAATGCGGTAGAGAGGCACCTCGCGGGTATAATATCCGGCGGCAATTGTGTTGTCGGGGTTGTGCAGGGTACTCTCGTAAGTGGCAGTGTTGTAGAACTTGGTGATCAGCACCTGATTATCGGGCATGCCGGACACCGAGCCAAACGAAACCGGAATCTGGGCGCCCGTGGCGGGCATGAGGAAGCGGCCGCGGAGGTCGCCCTCGAGCACACTGATTGCCACCGCCTGGGCATTGTCGGTATGGTAATGGGTGCGCAGCCCCATCTCATCGACAAACCACGGAGCCACCACCAGAGTTGGCTTGCGGTTGTAGGTCATGTTGACCAGATTCGGGTGAATTTTCTTGACGTCTGAAGCGTAGGGAATCTCCGAGAGCGTCTCGATGCTGAAGGAGTTGAGAAAATCCTGGGTGGAGGGAGCCGTAGCCTGGTTGGTTATCCAGGTGTTGAGGTAGGAGCCGACGGTGAGCGAGTGCTCGCGGATGTAGTCGTAGTAGAAACGGGCGGCATCCTCATACTGGCCGCGGTAGAGATAGAGGTCGGCCAGAAGCAGGCGAGGCTCGATGAAGAAGCGGCGCGTATCGAGACCGTCGTTCGAGCCGTAGTCGGGCGTGCGGTTGCCGGCGTAGCGCTCGAGGTCGGCCACGAGGCGGTCGATGAGCGCGTCAAGTTCAACTACCGGGTAGTTCATCTCCGTCTCCTCGAGCGAGAGAAGCGGAGTCTCCACATAGCGCACGCGGCCGTAGGTAAGGCCCATCTGGAGATATGTCCAGGCGCGGAGAGTGCGGATAGCCACATATTCGGGCACCATCACGCGGTTTTCATGCTCGGTGATTGTGGTGTCCATGTGGGTCAGGGCATAGTTGCAGTTGTTGATCACGCTATAGTAGTCGCGACGGCCGGAGAAGTCATTGCCCTCCGAAGTGGCGAAATTCGACACCTGCTGAATCGAGAGCGGAGCGTCGGCCGTAACGTCGACCAGATCGCCGCGCAATTCACCGAGGAGCACGTAGCGTTCGCCGAGTTTCTGCATCTGGGTGAGAATACCCATGGCCGAGTATAGCGAGTCGTTGGCCGAATTGAGCGGATTGTCGCCGGCGAAGACGTAATCGTCCGATTTGAGGTCGAGCATGTCGGAGCACGCCGTCAGCGCCATGGCCGCCAGGGCAATCGAGGCCGGAATTATATGTCTGAGTTTCATCGTTGTGATGCTGATATATTGATGCTGATGTATTAGTGGAAGGTGTTTTGGAAATCCTGCACGATTATGCCGCGGCGGATCAGAGGTGAATCTTCACTCCGAAATTGAATTCGCGCGAGGCGCCCGTCAGGCCGTTGTCGATACCCATCGACAGCGGAGTCAGGCCGCTGTAGAATTCCGGATCGGGACCGAGATATTTGGTCCAGGTGCAGAGGTTGTTGACAGCCACCCACACCGATACGCCCTGCAGGAAGGTCGAGCGGATAGGAATATCGTAGGTGAGCTGGATGGATTTCCACTTCAGATAGCTGCCGTCTTCAATCCAGCGGTCGGAGAAGCGGGCGTTGCCCATCGGGTCGCCGTAGGTGGCGCGTGGGATGGAGGTCTGCTGCCCTTCGGCCACCCAGCGGTTCATAAGCGCCGTGCTCTGGTTGTGGATTTCCGAGCCCGATTCGAGGTTGGCGCGCAGGGCGTTGTATACGTCGTTGCCAACCGAATAGGTGAAGAGCGAGCTCAGCGCGAAGCGCTTCCACTGCAGGCGGAAGTTGAAGTTGCCGTAAACGTCGGGGTTGGGATCGCCGATAATGGTGCGATCGGCCTCGTCGATTATGCCGTCGCCGTTGTCGGCGAAACGCATGTCGCCGGCAGCGAAGGGAGTAAGCGTGCCGTTGGCGTTGCGCACGGCCAGGTTGGCGGCGCCGGCTTCGGCCGATGTGGAGAATACACCCTCGGTGCGGTAGCCGTAGAATACGCCCAGCGGATTGCCCTCGGAGGTGAGTACCTGGGCGCCGTCGATCGTGGTGATGAACGAGCCGTCGTCGAGCTTATGCACGCGGTTGCGGTAGTGGCCGATCGAGGCACCGAGGTCGAGCTTCCAGTCGCGGAGGTCGAGGGCGCGCACTGTGGTCGAGAAGTTCACGCCCGTGTTGTCGAGGGAGCCGCCGTTGGTCCAATACCAGTCGAGACCGGCGATTTCGTTGAGCTGCTTGCGAACGAGCAGATTGCTTGTGCGCGACTTGAAGAAGTCGAGAGCGAAGCTCCAGCGGTTGTGGAAGAGCGAGGCGTCGAGACCGGCGCGGAAAGTGGATGTCTGCTCCCATTTAAGGCCGTCGTTGCCGATATTGTCGAGCACAAGGCCGAAGGCGTTGCCCAGAAGGCCGGCCGATGTGAAGTAGGACTCCGTGGCGTAGTCGGGGAGATTATCGTTGCCGGTGAGTTCCCAGCCCAGACGCAGGCGTCCGTAGTCGAGCCAAGTGAGATTCTTCATCCATTCTTCGGAGCTGAACACCCACGAGGCGTTTACCGCGGGGAAGAAGGCCCAGCTTACGCCGGCCATATGGAGGGCGCCTTTGGCCTCCTTGCCGAAGCGGTTGGAGGTTTCCATCGAAGCGTCGACAGCCAGAAAGTAGCGGTTCATCCACGAATACTCTCCGCTGAAAAACCAGGCGAGGTTGCGCTGCTTGGAATCGACGCCAACCGACGTGCGTAGCGACGCCGTGGTGTTGCCCATCGAGTTCATATAGTCGGAGCTGGTGTTGAGGCCGCGTCCGTAGGCCAGGTTGTAGGAGTCGTTGCGGAAGCGCCAGCCGAGCTTGAGGTCGAGCTTGTGGTAGATGCCGCGCAGCGGGGTGTACTGGCCGTAGATATTGGCTATGAATGTAGTGTGGCGGTTCATCATGTTCTCCACGCGGTTTTTCATCGTGGCGTAGACTTCGCCGTTGGCGTTGAGAAGGTCGATGTCGGCCACGCCGTAGTCGGGGAGGAAGGCGTTTTCCTTGACCTTGTCGAAGGTATAGCCCACGAGGCCGCGGATGGCCCAGGTGTCGTTGAAGCGGTATTCGGGCGAGGCATTGAGGTTGAAGCGGTAGTTGCGGCTTTCGCCCTGGCCGAGGTCGAGAATCGAGAGCGGATTGCCCACGCCCAGTTCATCGACGTCGGAGAATTTCACGGTGACTTCACCCTTGTTGGAGATCACGTTCTGATGGTAAAGCGGCGACTTGATCATCGACAGGTAGGCCGGCGAGCCCACAGCGTCGATGCCGTCGTTGAAAAGCTTCCATGTAGCCTGGGCGAAAGCCACGTCGAAGCGCAGCTTGAGTCCTTTCCAGAGGTTGATGTCGGAATTGAAGCGCACGTTGATACGGTCGAACGAGGTCTGGTCGACAGCGCCGTCGTTTTTGGTGTAACCGAGCGAGAAACCGTAGAGGGCGCGGTCGTCGCCGCCGCGCACGCTCACTCCGTAGTTCATCATAAGACCGTTGCGCATGGCCAGGTCGAGCCAGTCGGTATCGTTGTGGGTCGAGGCATAGCTGGCCGATGTGGGGTCGTCGTTGAGGAAGTTGTAGCGGTTTACGGCCGTGGAGTTCTCAAACATGCCACCCATCACATCGGAAACATAGAGGCGATACTGGCGCGCGTCCATCACGGGAATCGATTTGGGCTTCTGGCGCACACCGAGCTGCGCCCATGCCTCGATTTCGGTGGCTTCGGAGCGTGCGCGCCTGGTATTGATCACTACCACGCCGTTGGCGGCTTTCGAGCCGTAGATGGCTGAGCCGTTGCGCATCACGTAGATGCGGTCGATGTCCTTGGGGTCAATAAGAGCCAGCGGATTGTTGTAATGTCCGCCGAGGAGCTGAATATCGCTCTCGGTAACGCTCCACTCCACGCCGTCGACCACGTAGAGTGGCTGCGAACCGGCGTTGATCGAGTGCAGACCTTCGACAAACACGGCGTGGCCGGCACCAGGCATGCCCGAGCGGGCTATGCTGTAAAGCTGTCCCTGGAGATCCTCGACGCTCTGGTCGCCGGTGGTCTCGCCTACGCCGAACTGAGTGAATCCCTCGCCGGCCTTGGCCGAGAGTCGGGGCGAAGTATAGAAGTTGTCGCCGGTCTGGCCGGTGAGCTTGATGTCGATAGTAGATTTATTCTGTACGGGCACGAGAATCACGTTGTAGCCGGGAGCTTCAACGCGGAGTGTAACGTCGGCGGAGGGAACAGTGATGGAGAAAACTCCCTCGGCACCGGTCATGGCCGTAGCGTGGCCGTCGACCACCGTGACGCGTGCGCCAGGCAGACTGTTGCCCGTAGCGGCATCGGTTATGGAGCCGCTCACCTGGTGATCGGCCGCCAGAGCGGGAATCATGCCGAAGCAAACCGCTGCCAGAGCCGCTGCCGCCGGCTTGAGATTTCGGGCTGCAAGGGTGGTTATGATATTCATTTTCATAAAAAGCAAAATTACTGGGTTGGCGGTTTATAGTTCGGAAGGTACGAGATATATGCGGTCGATGCGGAACCGGCGCACGAATTTATTGCTGTTGAATTCGGAATTGGATACGTTGGTCTGCACGAAAAGCGTGGTAGTGCACGTTTTGGCCGACTCATCGTTTGCATCGTCCATCAGCCAGAGCGAATCGTAGAAATTGCTCACGGGGAACTGGAATCCGGAGGCCACCTTTATGGTGGTCATTTCGGTGGGCGAGGTTGTGAAGCCGTTGTTTGTGTAGGTCTGACGCGCTGTGCGTCCGTTGGCGCCCATATAGCTGAGCACGAAGCGCAGCTTGGTCGACTCGCCGGTTACGGTGGCGTCCTCGATCGATGCCGGAGCGAACACGGCGTAGATGTCGTATTTGCCGGAAAGCACGTCGGGGAGATTGAACGTAACGGAGGGCTGTGTGGAGGGCGACGTGCCCGACAACTCGATATAGCCGCCTTCGCTAACCTCGGCGAAGAGAGGATTGGAAGTGCCTACAGTGCGTGTGGTGATGATCGTGTTGGCACCGCGCACACGGCCGTTGGCGTTCTCGGCCTCGACCTCTACGGGCTTGAAGTAGGTCTGTTCGCGCGGGTAGTCGATTGAGCCCGAGAGATAGATCATGCCGTTGGAAGCCTGAATCTGCTCGGAGCCGCGAAAGAGCCCCAGCGGGTCGAAAATCTTACTGCCCGAGGTGGCGGTCAGGGTGCCGAGGGCGAGCGGGTCGGTGATACGCTGGTGGAAAACCAGGTCGCGCACTATGGCCAGGCAGGCCTGGGTCTGCTGGATGGAGTCGGCCACGGCCTGGTCGGCGTTATATACCTTGAAGAGCGGGGAAATCTCGCTGTAGGCCTTTGTCCATGCGTTGTCGTCGGGAATCACCATGGTAAACACCGAGTCCTCGGCCAGAATATTGCCCAGGCCATAGACCGGATGCTCGAACAGGCGGTTGTATACCACTTTTACCGAGTCGTAGACGGTATTGCCGTTCTCGTCGATGTCGATTGGAGCCGACGAAGCCTCGTCGAAGCGCTCCTCGTCGAAACGGCTGAGGAACTCGCGTATCATCGTGGTGTTGGAGTGCGTGTCGATATACTCACGGATGTTGTAGCTGTAGGGGATGCGCTCTCCAAGGATGTGGACCACACCATTGTTGAGCACGATGTCGGAGCGCGTGATGCGCGCCCCGCCGAAGGAGGCGCCGTCGAAGTAGAGCACCTTGCCGTTGTACATTCTCACGCCACGGGATGCGCCGTTGGCAGTGGAGATATTGAAACGGGCCATGTGGTTTGCCACGATGCGTTTCACCTCGGCCACGTCGGTGAGGTCGACGTCGGCCAGCGCCCGGTTGTCGGGCACCCAGAGGGTAAAGGTCTGAGAAGTGTTGAGAAGGTCGGCGTAGCCTGCCACCTCAATCATCTTGCCGAACTGCGAGAGCGCGGGGTCGGACTTCACCATTTCGTAGACGGTCTGGTCGGCAGCCACCAGCGAGGGGTCCGGATCATAGTGGTTGTCCCACTTGTCGGAGCAGGCGCCAAGAAGGGCCAGCGCGGAGGCCGCAACGAGGAAACGGTGGATATGTGCGTTTATTTTCAGCATTGCTTTATCTGATATTCTGATTTACAGGTTTCGATGGAAAGGAAAGGGAGCAGGAATCAGTAGATGTCCTCGCGCTCGATCTGACTCACGGGTATAATCTCGATATAGTCGCCGTGGAACTCCTGATTGGGGTCGTATACGTTCTTGCCGCGTAGGGTGTGGGCACCGTATTCCTGCCAGGTGAACTGGCCTACAATCACGCGCAGGCACGTGTTGACCGCCCGGAGCGATACACCGCCACTCTGGGGCGTATAGATCGATGCGGGTGCTTTCATATACCCGCGGTTTCGCATTGCCTTGTCGTTTTCGGAGTCGGCGGGGGTGTCGGTGTCGGGAAGCCAGCCCACCTGCGGATCGGTGCCGGCGATACGGAGGTCGCGGGGAATACCCTGGATTTCGCCATCGACGAAAAGCTGGGCAATGCCGCGCCACGCCTCCTGACGGTAGCCGATGCGCACTTCGTAGGAGCCCGGAGGCACCGGAAGCATTCGCAGGGTGAAGTCGTACCAGCCGTTGAGTTTGAGCTCGTCGGCCTCGAAGTTTGTCCAGCCGTTGGATGCCCACATGGTGATTTCCGTCTCGTCGGAGAAGCTGAGATGCTTGGAGCAGAAATCGTTGGGTATCACGTAGCCGTTCTCGCCCTGGATGTCGGCGAGCTGCCAGCGGATGTTGTTATTGGTAAGTTCGGGGGGAATGTTGTAGAAGTCGAAGCGGATGCGCTTGTTGAGCACGTCGTTCACCATGTTGTTCTCATCGTAGACAAGCATCGACGTCAGCGAGTGGGCGAAACCATTGATTGCGCTGATGTTGGAGAGCTGCTCGTCGAGACCCACACAACGGCCGTCGCTCAGGGTATTGATGCGGTTGCCGGCCTTTATTTCCATCAGGCGGTACGTGAGCATAGTCTCATAGTATTCGGTGCGCTCGTTCATGCGCGAGCTTACGGTGCATGGGCCGTTGTAGAGGAATGAGTTTGTAGACATCTGGCGGTCGAGGATGTGATATGCCACGAACTTATGCAGGGCATTGGACTCGGAGGTGTAGTCGCCGCGGTCGTCGGTGCCGTAATACTGCTCGGCGTAGGTCACAAGCTCATCGAGGGTGTGAATGCCATAGAGGCCCATGATGTTGTCGGGTTCGGCGAAGAGAGTGTAGCCGTAGCGTTTCACGGTGGGAACACGGAAAGAATTCTCGCCGCGCACCACCACACCCGACGGATAGGGCGACACATAGCTCTCGTCGCGTATGGGCTCCATGGCGCGGTTAAGCCCTGTGGCGCGAAGAGCCTGGGCAAAGATAGTGAAACGGCCCTCCTGCTCTATTACGTCGGCGATGAAATCTTTCGAGGGCACGATTACGTTGCCGACCACGTGGACGACACCGTTGTGAACCTCGATGTCCTTCTCGATGATGGGCACATTTTTGTTGAGGTATATCACCAGACCCGAACCGGTGGCATCGGCGGCGAACGACACGGTGATATAGTTGTCGCTCATCGACGACTCAGGGAGGGCGCCCTCTTCAAACTGATCGGAGGTATAGTCGATTCCTTTGGAGTTGACGATGTGGTTGTAGACCAGCTCGCGTTTCTCGTCGAGGGTGAGGTCGCCCAGCCGCATGCCGTTGTCCGACAGATAGCGGCGTATGCTTTCGTCGGTGGGAGCGAAGAGCGTGTAGTGGCCGTAGGTTGAGAGCAGGCCCCCGATGCCCGTCTCGTCGAGTAGCGAGGCGAAAATGGAGAATCGGCCGTCCTCGTGGATGTAGGAGGAGACGGTGTGGCCGGTGAAGGTGTAGAAAGCCTCGTCGTCAACGTCGTCGGAACACCCGGTGAGCATCGTGGCTCCCACTGCCGGCACCAGAAGGAGCGCGGTGGCAGCCATGCGGCTGAATATGTTTCTTATGTTGGTCATATTGCGGAGTGATGTTGTGTTGCTTTTGCTATGGTATCGTAATTCAGGATATGCCGATGCCCGGCAATCAGTTCGTTATGTCGGTCGACTGCTTATAGAAGGGATTCTGCACGAGCAGGCTGTTGGCACGCATTTCCGTTGCGTTGATCGGCATATAAAGCGCGTCGTAGCTGCTGAGTTTGCTCGATACGGTGCTCTGGTCGAGATTGTCGTATTTCACTGCAAGATAAGTGCTCACAAGATTGCGGAACTGGTCGCGGTGATGCGTGATTCGGCGCAGCAGATCGAAATATCGCTTACCCTCGTAGAGGAACTCGCGCTGGCGCTCGTCGTAGATAAAGTTCAGCATCAGCTCGGTGGAGTTATAGTTGTCGAAGCTGAGCGAGCCGGCACCAGCCTCGGGATTGGCGCGGTCGTAGCTGATGCAGGCCAGTCGAAACGCCTCCTGAAGGTCGCCTCCGCTCTCTACGATGGCCTCGGCTTTCATAAGATATATTTCAGGCAGGCGGTATACAATCCATTTGGTCTCGTAGGGCGATACGCGGGTATAGTCGCCCGACGATACGTTGGAGGCAGTAAGTGCGGTGCCCTCCAGATAGCTCACATATTTGCGGATGATGGCTCCTCCGCCAGAGTTGGAATAATAGGAGGTGCGCTCACGCAGGTCGGTCTCGCCGAAGAGCTGACGTACCCCCGTCTTGAAGTCGTAGGGAATAATCTGCTGGGCGTAGCCCTGGCTCTGCTCGCCGTAGAAGTCGGCTACGGCATAGTTCCAGTAGTTAACCGTGTTGTAGTTCAGCTCGAAAATTGTCTCGGAGCTGAGGCCGGTGGTGAACACCTCGCGGCTGTAGCTCATCGAAGGCACGAGGGTGAAGACGTTGTTGGCGTCGCGGAGAATGCGGTTGCAGTATTCGATACACTCGCTGTAGCGGCCGCGCCAGAGACACATGTCGGCGATGAGGGCGCGGATAGCGGCCTGCGTCATGCGGCTCTTGGTGTAGGTCTTGTTGCTGTAGGTGGCGGCCGCACGGGGCTCAACAGCCTTGAGGTCGTCGATCAGGAAGTCGATTATATGGTCGGGGGCGGCCTGCGGAGCCTCGAAGGTGTCGGTATCGTCGATTACAGGCTCGGTGACGAAAGGAACGTCGCGGAAGGCGCGCACCAGAGTGAAATAGCAGTAGGCGCGGATACCCTTCACCTCGGCAAGATAGGCGTTGAGCTGCGACTGGGTGAAGTTCGGGTCCTCGTCGCGTACGCCTGGGGCGAAGTGCTCCACGGTGTTGCAGAGGTTGATTACGTTATAGAAATTGCCCCACGAGGTGTAACCGTTGGAAGGCAACAGGTTGAGGTTGGCTATGTAGCGCAGGTTGTCGTCGCCGTTGGAGGGGCTCAGGAGCATGTTGTCGCTGCGGAACTCTCCCCATACGATCACGCGCTTGAGAAAATCGCTCTCCTGCATGTTGCGGTAGCAGGAGCTGGTCACGGACTTGACGTCGTCCTCCGACTTCCAGAAGTCGTCAAGCACCATCTCGTTGGTGGGCTGCAGGTCGAAGAAGTCGTTGCAGCCGGCAAGCGACACGCCGACGGCGATGGCCGCGAGGACCCTGCCCACTGATTTTATCATTGTATTTCGGGATTTCATAGTTTGGAACTGCTTTTGAAGGATTTTGAGAATCAGAAGCCTACGGTGATGCCGAGTGTGAAGTACTGCGAGCGCGGAGTGTTGCTGCGGTCCTCGGCTATACCATACTGGTTAGGCGAAATCTCAGGATCCACACCCGAATATTTTGTCCAGGTGCAGAGGTTGTTTAGCGTCAGATAGGTGTTGATCTGGCTGAGCTTTATCTTCTCGCAGAGAGTCTTCGGGAACTCATAATTGAAGGTAAGATACTTGAAGCGCAGGAACGAGCCGTCTTCCACGAATCGGTCGCTTCCCAGCCAGTTGTAGCCGTACTGATAGAGGGCGCGCGGCATGTCGGTGAGGTCGCCTTCCTTACGCCAGCGCCAGTTCACGGCGATGCTCTGGTTGTTGTTGGTATACATGTTCTCCGACCACATGCGGGCGTAGTTCACAATCTTGTTGCCCGTGCGGAAGTTAAAGAAGGCATTCACCGATAGGTTCTTCCAGCGTACGGTGAAGCCGAAGCCGCCGTAGAATTTCGGGTTACAGTTGCCCAGGTATACGATGTCGAGCTCGTCGATGGTGCCGTCATGGTTCACGTCCTCATAGATGGCGTCGCCGCCGCGGAAGCGGTAGTTGGCCGTGCCGTAGCCGAAGGTCATGTAGAGCGGATTGCCGTTGGCGTCGCGCACCACGTTGCCGGCTTCGTCGCGAACCACGGGCGATGTTCCGTTCTCGTTGTAGTCGGAGTACTGATATACACCTTTATAACGGAAGCCGTAGACCGAACCGTAGGCGTTGCCTACCTGGAAGCGCGAGAGATAAGAGCCGTTCTGGCCATTGAACTCGCCCTTGTTCATTTCGGCGATGGCGGGGAGCAGCTCGGTGATTTTGCTGGTGTAGTTGGCGAGGTTGAAATTCACGTCGAAACTCCAGTCGCCCACCTTCACGAGGTTGTTGGTGTAGAAATTGAGTTCCCAGCCGTTTTTCTCCATGGCGCCGCCGTTGATATAGCTCAGCGAGCCGAATCCGGTGCTCGACGGGATGGTGAAGTCCTTGAAAAGGAGGTCCTGGTTCTTCTCGTGGAAGAGGTTGAAGTCAAGGTTGTACTTGTAGTTGAAGAGGTTGAGGTCCACGCCGAAGTTATAGCTCGTGTTCGTCTCCCATTTCAGGTTTGAGAGGCGGATTGTGGAGGGTTTCATGGTGGAGATGTCGATGTAGTTGCCTCCGCCGGTGTAGCGCGAATAGTGGAGATATTCGTAGTCGGGCATGCGGCCGGTCTTGCCGTAGCCCAGGCGGATGCCCAGCAGATTGAGCCAGTCGTTGCTCCAGTCCATCCAGTGCTCGTCGGAGATGTTCCATTTCACCGATACGGCGGGGAAGGTACCCCAGCGGTTGTCGGGGCCGAAGCGGGTGGAGCCGTCGCGGCGTATGGTGGCGTCGAGAATGTAGCGGTTGTCGAAAGCGTAGTGGATTCGGCCCATGTAAGCCATCGAGCGCCATTCCGATTTGATGCTCTCCTGAGTGTCGGCATATCCTTCGGCTGTGGGGCTGTGGATGCCGTTGGGGAGGTCGTATTTGCGGAATTCCTGATACTGGGAGTTACCGGTGGTGAGTTCCCATGCGGCGTAGAGCAACAGGGAGTGTTTCTCGGGAAGTTTCGGCACGAACAGGAGGTCGTGCTTGGTCTGGATATTCAGGCTCTCCGCCTCGCGGCCGTAGACGCGGTTGATGGCCCAGTTGGTCCATGGCTGCGAGGATATTTCGCGCGGCAGGATTTTGTCCTCCTTCTTGTTCTCGATGTCGAACTGCACATAGCCCGTGTAGCGCAGGCGGTGTTTAGCCGGGTCGAGAATCTCGTAGTTGAGGCGCAGCGTGGGGATGATGCGCATGCTGGTCTCGTCGTATTTGGCCTTGTGAGCCAGAGCCACGGGGTTCACCAGGTTCTTCTGGTTGTCGTCGAGCTGCGAGGTGATGGGGATATTGTAGAACTCATCGGTCTCGTTGCCCTGCGCATCGTGGCGGTAGATGCTCACATTGGGCATCTTTCGGTAGGCGATGTCGAGCAGGCCTTCGGAATCCCAGTTCTCCTTATAGTTCTGCTTGTTTTTGGAGTGGGTAAGCGAGAATTCGGTCGAGAAGCGCAGACGGTCCGATACCTGGTAGTCGAGGTTCATCAGCGAGGAGATTCGGTCGAGATGCTGCTTGATGATTGTGCCTGACTGATTGAGATATCCCACCGAAACGCGGTAGCGGGCCTTGTCGCCGCCGCCGGTAATGTTTACGGTATTATCGTAGGTGTAGCCGTATTGCGTCACGGCGTCGACCCAGTCGGTGTTGTTGTTGAATTCGTAGTATTCAGAGAATGTCGGGTCGTAGTTGAATTCGGGAATATCGGCAGCGTTCACGTCCTGGCGGGGATTGAAGTAGGCCTGCTTCATGAGCATGGTGTAGTCGTCGCCGTTAAGCATCTTGCGGCCGCGGGGCTGCTTGTGGGCGGAGAATTTGAAAAGATACTGCACCTTTGGCGGACCCTTGACGCCGCGCTTGGTCTTGATCATTATCACGCCGTTGGCGCCGCGCGAGCCGTAGATGGCCGCCGAGGCACCGTCCTTCAGCACGGTGATTTCCTCGATGTCCTCGGGATTGATGCTGAGAAGGTTGGCAAACTGCTCGGAAGTGGCGTTGGCATAGTCGAACGAACCGTCGACATGGCTTTCGTAAGGGATATCGTTGAGAACGATAAGAGGCGTAGAGTTGGAGTTGATCGAGCCGGAGCCGCGGATACGCATGGCCGAGCCCGAACCGAGGTCGCCCGATGCGTTCACGATGTCGAGGCCCGCCAGACGGCCCTGCAGGGCGTCGTCGATTGACGATACGCTCACGCCCTCGAAGGCCTTGGTGTTGATGGTCTGCATGGCGCCGGAGATTTCGCGGATGGGAATCGGCATCGTGCCGTCGTTCATTACTTTCTGGGCCGTCACGACCACCTCGGCCAGTGTCGAGGAGTCTTCGAGCTTCACGTTCATCACTGGCTCGATGGGGAGCATCTGCGCCGTGAAGCCCACAAACGAAATTTTCAGCTTGTTGGCCGGATTCTTCACCTGAAGCGAGAATTCGCCGTTGATGTCGGTCACCGTCATGCTGTGCACTCGGTTGGTCTTGTCGATTTCATGCACGGTGGCGCCGATAATCGGTTCGTTGTCGCCGTCGACAACGGTTCCCCGCACCATATTGGCCGACTGAGCCGCCGCAAGAGCCGGGAGCACAGTCAGCAATAGCGTGAGGAATATATGTTTCACTTTTCCCATTTGAGAATATCGGTTTCGGTTAAAGATATTTGGTTGGCCCGGCGCCCCCGCGCAGGGGCGCCTTCTAATATATTACTCAAACTTCAGGGCCTTATCAATAAGGTGAATCACCGCACGGCTCGATGCCGAGATGCCGGTGGCGCTGTTGAGGTCCGAATTATCGACGATAATGTCGCGGGCCATGATGTTGTAGAGGCCGGTCGAGGTTATCACGTGTGCCTCGTTGTCGACAGGATTGTCCACGCCGCGGATGGTCATCCCCATGCCGTCGCTCGAGATGGATATCTTGTGGAACTTGTCGAAAGCATTGCGTGCAGCCGTCTCGAAGACCATCGGACCATAGGCCGTGCCGTCGATATAAGCGGAATTGTCCACAAAATGGTAACGCAGGAAGCGCAGCAGATATATAGTCTTGGCGCGTTTGGACTCGAGGTTGGAGTCCGAAGCGATTTGCTCCCAGGTGTAGAGTTTCGGATCGGAGGCGAAAGCGCGGTCAAGCGCTTCGGCCGTAGGCACGAGTATCGTGTAACGGTAGTTGTTGAAGAAACTTACGATGCTTCCCACGCTTGTGGTGCCGGTAGTAGTCTTCACGGAGAAAATCTCCTCGATTTCCTTGTCGTTGGCGAAGATGTTGAACACTTGGTCGTGACCGCGGCAGAGATCGAAGAACGCCTTGAACTCAGGCGATTCTCCCAGGCGGTTGTATACGCTTGTGGTGGCGTCGTGGATTATGTGGTCGATAAAGAAGGTGCGGCCGTTGTCCGACGAATAGCGGCAAATGTCGCCGTTGGAGCCTGTGACAATCCCGGCTGGCGCCTGGTTGAGTTCCATGTCGCCTCCGCCGTTTACGGTCAGGCCGTTGTCGCGGCCCGACAGGGCGATCGTGCCTCCACCCTTGGTGAGGGCGAAGCGGCGGCTGCCGTCGTCGATATAACCGCTGAGAGTGCTGCCGTCGTTGTCGCCAACCACGATATGGAGGTCGAGAATATCGCGCATTCGGTTGCGGATAGCGCTCTTGGAGGTTACGTTGCGCTTGAACTCTCCTTTGTTGCCGTTTGCGTCGGCTGCGTAGACAGCCGCACGCACCGAGTTCGTGGCCTTGTCGTAGCTGAAACTCCAGATTTCACGGTTGCTGCCTCCACGCGCCCAGCTGATGGGTTCGCGGTAGTTCTGCAGAGCCTCGTCGGTGGGCACAAGCAGGTTGTACATATTCTCCATCGAGCGCAGATACATATAGTAGCGCATGGCCTGCTTGTCGTCAAGGTTGCTCCAGTCGTCGGTTATCGCCCATTTCATAATAGTGGTATTGTCGGCTGTGAGCACAGAGCCGTAAACACCCTGATAGTCGATGGGAGGGAACACCGTGTTAATGAAGTATACTGTGCCGTTGCCTGTGATTTCCGTGCGCACCACATTGGCCGGGGTAATGTCGATCGGATAGGAGGTCTCGTCGGTCAGTGTGGGCCACAGGTGTGGCAGCGACGCAGTAAAAGAGCGCTTCTGATGGTTCTTGAGGAAGGATGCGAGAATATCCTTCGGCACGTTGTCCCACGAACCGTAGGCATCACGCAGATACACGCCCTTGCCGCTGTTGAAGAATTCGTTCATCGCTTCGTCGGTAGGCACGAACATGGTGCCCATATCCTGTTCAGGCGACGCCTGCGAATAGGCAGCCTCCGAAGGATCGTAATAAAGCAGACCGTTGCCCGACACATCTTCGCCAAGCGGACCGCGGGTACAGTTGCGCTCGTTGAAGAAGCGCTTGCGGAATATCGAGTCGACTCCGCCCAGCGACGGACGCATGGCCGACGAGCCGTTGTAATATTCCTTCACAGCGGCGTCGGTGGCTTTGTCGAAATATGGGGCGCTGAATTTATTGAGCAGGCGATTGAAAATTTTTGCTTCGGAAGCCGAGGCGATAGCGTCGGCCATCGTGCCTACGGGCACCATCACATCGGCCAGCACATGGATATAGCCGTTCTTGCATATGATATCCTGCTGCACCACGCGGATGCCGTTGATATATATGCCCGAGGTGGAGACACTTTTGCCATTGAGAATCACCGAGAAGTCGTCGGCCGTCATCCCCATGGTCTGCATCTGCACCGGGGTGAAATTCACCATCATCGGCGCGTCGGCCACCATATATAGAGGCTTTTCGGCGAAACGGGCCCACTGAGGATTCTCAAACAGTTCGGGATCGTTCACGCGCGCCACCGTATCGAGCTGTGTGGCCGACGTGAAGCGTCGTATGGCCAGACCCTCCACGGCGCCGTCTGTTCCCGCCACGTTCGAGAGCATCTCGGCAAGATACGCCATGTTGATCATGCTTGAATTCATGATTGCCTTTTTCTGGGCAGCTGTGAGTTTCTCATAGCTTCTTACGCCGTAGGGGTTGTTCCTGAAAAAGCGTTCGAAAGCGTCGTCCCGGGCCGGAAAGAGCGTCTTGCTTCCTGTGCGCTGCAGCGTCTCGCCATATCCCAGGTCGTCGATCAGGCGCAGGAAATAGGTAAATCCTCCGTCCTCCCGCAGATAGTCGTAGATACTTGCGCCAAGCAGCTCGGCCGACGGCTCCTCGTCGTCGAGGACGTAGTCGTCCTTGCAGCCCGTCAGCGTGAGCCCTCCGGCCAGTGCGGCCGACAGCACGAGGAGTTTCACGCTCGAGGTGTAGAATCTGAAATGCATTTTATGATTAGTTTAGATTTGAGGCATTTTTCCAGTCAAGAGTAGCTCCGGAGCGGAATCCGCGGCGGAATTC
>UREH01000033.1 GCA_900546835.1 uncultured Porphyromonadaceae bacterium | reverse complement strand
ACGAGATCGCTCAGTGTCTCGTGGGCTCGGAGATGTGTATAAGAGACAGCCGCACAGGGGAAGGTAAAAGCCGTAGTGCGCGGAGCACGCCGTAAGATTCTGCGCGTGGAGGTTGAAGTAACCGGCGAGCAGGCCGTAATGCATGCCGTCGACGGAGCGCTTACCGATGCCGCCAAGGCCAAAGCTCTCCTGCTCGAATCCGGGCTCTGGGCCATGACGCTGCAGCGCCCCTATGCCATCGTCACCAATCCCGACGCCGAGATATGTGATATTTTCGTCTCCGGCTTCGACTCCGCTCCGCTGGCCGAAAGCCCCGCTGAATTTACCGACCAACAGCGCAAGGCAATGCAGGCCGGAGTGAAGCTTCTGGCCACACTGACAGCCGGAAAGGTATACGTAACCCGCCAGACCTGGCAGCAGATTCCCGACCTCGAAGGTGCCGAGATGGTCACCGTAAGCGGCCCCCATCCTTCGGGCAACGCGGGCACGGCCATCGGCCTGGTAAAACCCGTCAACAAGGGTGAGACCGTAATGACCCTTACGCTCGACACCCTGATGCGCATCGGCATGCTCGCCTTTACGGGTATTGTGCCCTGCTCCACCACCGTGGCTCTCACCGGGTCTGAAATCGAGACGCCCAAGATGGTCGAAACCCTTATCGGAGCCTCGCTCATCGAGCTGCTGAAGGGAGAAGTAAAGGCCGACGGACGCCACCACCGCGTTATTTCTGGCAACGTGCTCACCGGAGTGAACGCCGGAGCCGACGGCTACCTGCGCTATCCCTACACGCAGGTCACCGTGATTCCCGAAGGCGACGATGCCGACGAATTCATGGGATGGGCTTCCGTATCGCCAAAAAAGATGAGCACAAGCCGCTCGTTTCCCGGCCATTTCCTCGCCAAAAAGCTTTTCAACCCCGACGCCCGCCTTCTGGGCGGCCGCCGCGCCATGATAATGAGCGGGCAGTATGACGACGTCGTTCCTCTCGACATTCTCCCCGAATATCTCATAAAGGCCATCATAGCCCGCGACATCGACCGCATGGAGCAGCTCGGCATCTACGAGGTGGCACCGGAGGATTTCGCGCTGGCCGAATACGTCGACACCTCGAAGCTCGAGTTGCAGAAAATCGTGCGCGAAGGCCTCGACTATCTGCGCAAAGAGCTTGAATAAGAACTTGAACCAATCAGCACCGATGTGAAACATCAGATATGAAAGCACTAAAGAAAATATTCGACAAAGCCCGTCCGCACTTCAGCGAGGGTGGCAGACTCCATGCCTTCCGCTCGGTGTTCGACGGATTCGACACCTTCCTGTTCACTCCCAACGAGACCTCGGCCTCGGGCGTGCACATCCACGACAGCATGGACTCCAAGCGCACGATGATTATCGTGGTGCTGGCGCTGCTCCCCTGCCTCTTTTTCGGCATGTACAACACCGGCTACCAGCACTGGCTGGCCTGCGGTCAGACCGAGTTCCCCTTCTGGAGCCTGCTGTTCTACGGATTTCTCGCCGTGCTTCCGCGCATCGTGGTAAGCTACGTAGTGGGCCTCGGCATTGAGTTTGTTGTCGCACAGTGGCGCAAGGAGGAAATTCAGGAGGGATTTCTCGTGACGGGACTTCTCATTCCCATGATATGCCCCATCGAGACGCCGCTATGGATGATTGCCGTAGCCACAGCCTTCAGCGTGATTTTCGTAAAAGAAGTGTTCGGCGGAACCGGCTACAATATATTTAATGTGGCCCTGGTGACACGCGCCTTCCTCTTCTTCGCCTATCCGGCCAAGATGAGCGGCGACGGCGTGTTCGTGTCGCTCAGCCCGATGCTCGGCTTCGGCGGCCAAGCTCCCGACGGCTTCACCGGCGCCACCCCGCTGGGACAGCTGGCATCAGCTACCGTTGGCTCGCATGCCGAGGTTGCCCAGGCTATGACCACCCTCACCAGCGAACCGCTCACCACCTGGCAGATGTTTCTGGGCCTGATGCCCGGCTCGTTTGCTGAAACCTCCACGCTGTTCATCCTCGTGGGCGCGGCCATACTGCTGCTCACCGGCATAGCCAGCTGGCGCATCATCCTGTCGGTATTCGCAGGAGGCGCTGTCATGGCGCTGATTGCCAACGCATTCGCAACGCCTACCTATCCGGCATCCTTCCTTTCGGTGGCCGATCAGCTCTGCCTTGGCGGATTCGCCTTTGCAGCCGTGTTCATGGCCCCTGACCCCGTGACGGCATGCCGCACAAACACCGGCAAATACATCTATGGTTTCCTGGTCGGAGCTATCGCCATAATCATCCGCACCTACAATACCGGTTACCCCGAAGGAGCCATGCTGGCCGTGCTGCTTATGAACGCGCTTGCTCCGCTTATCGACTACTGCGTGGTCGAATCCAACGTGCGTCGCCGTCTGAGCCGCGTGAAACGCTGATCGCCACAACCCAAAGAATTTGAACAGACAATCATCATAACCACGATATGATCAACAAGCAAAGCAACGTCTACACCATAGTCTACATCACCGTAATGGTGATTGTGGTGGGAGCCGCCCTGGCATTCACCGCCATGGGGCTTAAAAGCCGCCAGCAGGAGAACGCCGACGCCGACAAGATGAGGCAGATTCTCATGTCGGTCCATGTGGCTACAGACCGCTCCGACGTAGTCGAGACCTTCAACACCACCGTAACCTCGCAACTGATTGTTGATACCGAGGGCAACATAGTAGCCGAAGGCAACCAGGCATTCGCCGTCGACGTGGCCGCCGAGGCCAAAAAGCCGGCCGCCGAGCGCAAGCTCCCCGTGTATGTCTGCACTATGGCCGACGGAGCCACCAAATATGTGCTTCCGCTCGCCGGAATGGGCCTCTGGGGCCCGATCTGGGGATATGTGGCCATCGACAGCGACGGTACAACCATCTACGGCGCCTTCTTCTCCCATCAGGGAGAGACCCCGGGACTGGGCGCCGAGATAACGAAACCGGCATTCACCGACCAATTTGAAGGCAAAGAAATTTTCAAAAGCGGCCAGTTCCTCCCCGTCGAGGTCGTGAAGAAAGGGATGAAACCCGAAGGCGACGCCGACTACGTCGACGGCATCTCCGGAGGCACTATCACCTCCAAGGGTGTCAGCGCCATGCTCGGCGACTGCCTCAGCCCCTACCGCGCTTACCTCGAAAAGTCAGCCCGCTGAAGCGCCGGCCATTCCATCCGGACCGCACACACTTAACAAGTTGATTTCACACATTTTGAATTCTCCCTGTCATGGCAGAAAAAATCAAAAACAAGGATATTTTCTTCAACCCCTTCTCGAAGGACAACCCCGTAGTGGTACAGGTGCTCGGCATCTGCTCCGCGCTGGCGGTAACGGCCAAACTTGAGCCGGCGCTGGTGATGGGTATCTCGGTAATCGCCGTGCTTGCCTTTTCCAACGTGATTATCTCACTGCTGCGCAACACCATCCCCACCAATATCCGCATCATCGTGCAGCTCGTGGTGGTGGCTGCACTGGTAATCATCGTCAACCAGCTGCTAATAGCATTCGCATACGACGTCAGCCGCCAGCTCTCGGTATTCGTGTCGCTGATCATAACCAACTGTATCCTGATGGGACGCCTCGAGGCCTTCGCCATGGGCAACAAGCCCTGGCCGTCGTTTCTCGACGGTGTGGGCAACGGCATCGGCTACTCGCTCGTGCTCGTAATAGTGGCCTTCTTCCGCGAACTGCTCGGCAGCGGCACTCTGATGGGATTCCAGGTGGTTCCCCAATGCTTCTACGACGCCGGCTACGCCAACAACGGCCTGATGATTCTCCCCCCCATGGCTCTCATAGTGGTGGCATGCATAATCTGGGTACACCGCGCCCACAACAAGGAGCTGCAGGAGAAATAACCTGAGGCAGAGCCATACCCCCCTACCCTTTAGAAGACAACAGAATACATATATCTACCGCAGATGGAAAACCTGAATCTGTTCATACGGTCGATTTTCGTCGACAACATGGTGTTCGCCTACTTTTTGGGCATGTGCTCATTCCTGGCCGTGTCGAAAAACGTAAAGACCGCCTTCGGTCTGGGCGTAGCCGTAACCTTCATGCTGGTCATCACCCTCCCGATCAACTACCTGCTCCAAACTTACGTACTCCAGGCAGGCGCACTGAGCTGGCTCGGGCCTGATTTCGCCGACGTAGACCTCAGCTTTCTCTCGCTCATCATGTTCATCGCCGTAATAGCATCGATGACCCAGCTCGTCGAGATGGCCGTAGAGAAATATTCGCCATCGCTCTACGCGTCGCTCGGCATCTTCCTGCCTCTTATAGCCGTGAACTGCGCCATTCTCGGCGGTTCGCTCTTCATGCAGCAGCGCGGATTCGACAGCGTATGGACCGCCACATGCGCCGGCGCCGGCTGGGGTATCGGCTGGCTTCTGGCCATTTCGGCAATCGCCGCCATCCGTGAGCGCGTGGCCTCCTATTCCAATGTTCCGGCCCCCCTGCGCGGCATCGGCATCACCTTCATAATCTGCGCTCTGATGGGCATCGCCTTCATGAGCTTCCTCGGCATCAAAATCTGATTAGCAACACAACAGAATGACTACACTCGCAACGTCGCCCATGGGCGCCACCCTTCTGTCGGGAATAGGTATTTTCTTAGTGATTACCCTTCTGCTGGTTATAGTGCTCCTCGTGGCCAAGCACTTCCTGGTCAGCTCGGGCAAAGTGACCGTCACCATCAACGACGACCGCAAGGTGAGCGTCGAATCCGGGCGTCCGCTTCTCTCGGCACTGGCCACCGAAAACGTTTTCCTCCCTTCGGCCTGCGGCGGCAAAGGCAGCTGCGGCCAGTGCAAGGTGCGCGTCACCGAAGGTGGCGGCGAGATTCTCCCCACCGAAGCCGTACACTTCACCCGCAAGGAGATTAAAGACAACTGGCGACTCGCCTGCCAGGTGAAAGTGAAGGGCGACCTTGACATCAAGGTTCCGGCCGAAGTGCTCGACATCAAGGAATACGAGTGCACCGTGGTGTCGAACAACAATGTCGCCACATTCATCAAGGAATTTATCGTGGCTCTCCCCGAAGGCGAGCACATGAACTTCATCCCCGGCTCCTACGCCCAGATCAAGATTCCACCCTTCTCCATCGACTACGACAAGGACATCGACAAAGCCTCGATCGGCAAGGAATATCTGCCGGCATGGGAAAAATTCGGACTGTTCAACCTCAAGTGCGTCAACACCGAGACAACGGTCCGCGCCTACTCCATGGCCAACTATCCGGCCGAAGGCGACCGCTTCATGCTCACCGTGCGAATAGCCACACCGCCGTTCAAGCCGAAACCCGAAGTGGGCTTCAAGGATGTGAACCCCGGTATCGCATCGAGCTATATCTTCACTCTCAAGCCCGGCGACAAAGTGCTGATGAGCGGCCCCTACGGCGACTTCCACCCGATTTTCGACACCAAAAACGAGATGATGTGGATTGGCGGAGGCGCCGGTATGGCCCCCCTGCGCGCGCAGATCATGCATATGACCAAAACGCTCAAGACCACCGACCGCAAGATGAACTACTTCTATGGAGCCCGCGCCCTCAACGAGGTATTTTATCTCGACGACTTCCTGCAGCTTGAAAAGGAGTTCCCCAACTTCAAGTTCCATTTGGCTCTCGACCGCCCCGATCCGACAGCCGACGCCGCAGGAGTGAAATACACCCCCGGATTCGTGCATCAGGTAATATACGACACATACCTCAAGGACCACGAGTCGCCCGAGGATATCGAATACTACATGTGCGGTCCCGGCCCGATGAGCAAGGCCGTTAACGGCATGCTTGACTCGCTCGGCGTAGATCCCGCCAACATCCACTACGACAATTTCGGCGGCTGACGCCCGCCCCTCCCCCTCTCCCTCATCAGTTAATATGATTGATATACACGAAGGTTACGACCTTACACGAATGACCACATTCGGCCTCAAGGCCGGATGTGGCCGTTTGATTGAATACGACAACGCCGACGACCTGGCCACGCTTTACGAAAGCGGGATGCTCGCCGACGTTCTTCCCATAGGTAGCGGCAGCAACATGCTTTTTGTCAGTCCGCGCTACGACGGGACGGTACTTCACTGCCGCTCTGCCCACATGGAATTTTCCGCTCCCGACGCCAAAGGCCGCGTGGTCTGCACCGCAGCAGCCGGCGTAACGCTCGACGACCTCTGCCGCGAAGCCTGCGCCCGCGGTCTGTGGGGCATCGAAAACCTCTCGGGCATCCCCGGCGAGGTTGGCGGAGCCTCGGTGCAGAACGTAGGAGCCTACGGCACCGAATGGAAGGATGTGGCGGTGGAGATACGCTCCTTTGACACCGCCACAGGGCGCACCATTTCGCTATCAAACGCCGATTGCAGCTACGGCTACCGCGACTCTATGTTCAAGCATCTCGACGGCCCGGGTTCGCTCATCGTCTACGAGGCCGTCTTGGAGTTGTCCACACGTCCGCAGCCAGTGCTAAGCTACGCCGCACTCCAGAAAGCCTTCGGCGACTCCGAACCGCAGACTCTTACCCCCGAAGTGCTCCGGCAGGAGGTAATCGCCCTGCGCGACGCCAAACTTCCCTCGCCCGCACAGACCGGCAGCGCCGGCAGCTTTTTCAAGAATCCGGTGGTAAGCTCTGAAGAATTCGAGCGCATGCAAGCGCAGAGCGACACCCCGATGCCCGGACATCGTCTCGACTCCGGCTATGTCAAGCTCTCGGCCGCATGGCTCATCGACAAGGCCGGGTGCAAACCGCTCACCCGCGGAGGGGCCGCTCTCTGGCCCGCGCAACCGCTCGTAATCGTCAACGCCACCGGCCGGGCAACCGGAGCCGACGTAGTGGCTCTCGAGCAGGCTGTAATCAATCGCGTCGCCGAGCGTTTCGGCGTCACGCTTCACCCCGAAGTAATCCATATCGGATAAAAAAAACATACAGAAATCCACAACCCATCCATGGCATCATTCATAATCGAAGGCGGCAGGCCGCTCAGCGGCGAAATCGTACCCCAGGGTGCAAAAAACGAGGCATTGCAGGTAATCAGCGCCACATTGCTGACATCGCGCGAGGTCACAATCGACAATGTACCCGAAATTAGCGACGTCAAAAACCTCATCGGGCTCCTGGGCATGCTCGGAGTGGAAATCACGCGCCACCGGCGCGGACTCTACACCTTCTGTGCCCGGAATATCGACGCCGGATATGCCATGAGCGAGGATTTCGTGAAGCGGTGCGCACGCCTGCGAGGATCGGTGCTTGTGGTCGGCCCGCTGCTGGGCCGCATGGGGAAGGCATATTTCCCCAAACCGGGAGGCGACAAAATCGGGCGCCGCAAAGTCGACACCCATATCCAGGGTTTCATGAATCTCCGTGCCGCATACGAATATGACCCGACTCTCAAGGCATACCTTCTGACAATCCCGGAAAAACATCTCAGGGGTTGCTACATGCTTCTCGACGAAGCCTCCGTGACCGGTACGGCCAATATCCTTATGGCCGCCGCGTGCGCCACAGGCTCAACCACCATCTACAATGCCGCATGCGAGCCCTACGTGCAGCAGCTCTGCTCGCTCATGCAGAAAATCGGCTATACCATTTACGGCACAGGCTCGAATCTGCTCACCATCGACGGCCAACCCGACCTATGGCGCGAGCACGGACCTGAAATCCGGCATACGATTCTCCCGGATATGATCGAGGTAGGCAGCTTCATCGGCATGGCGGCCATCACGCGCAGCGAGCTCACCATAAAGAAAGTGAGCTACCGCAATCTCGGCATTATCCCCGAGAGCTTCCGCCGGCTCGGCATCCGCCTGGAGCAGCGAGGCGACGACATCTACGTGCCTGCCCAGGAAAGTTATATCATCGAGACTTCGCTCGACGGTTCAATCATGAACATAGCCGACGCTCCATGGCCCGGCCTCACCCCCGACCTGCTCAGCGTGATGCTCGTTGTGGCCACACAGTGCCGCGGCAGTGTGCTTATCCACCAGAAAATGTTCGAGAGCCGCCTCTTCTTTGTCGACAGCCTCATCGACATGGGCGCCCAGATACTTCTGTGCGACCCCCACCGCGCCGTGGTCATCGGCCACGACCATAAGTTCACCCTCCGCGCCAACAATATGAGCTCGCCCGACATCCGTGCGGGTATCGCCCTGCTTCTTGCGGCGATGTCGGCCAAAGGCACCAGCACAATAGGCAATATCGAGCAGATCGATCGCGGATATGAGAACATCGACGAGCGCCTCAACGCACTCGGCGCCTCAATCCGGCGTATCGACTGACGGCTCTGAGGAGCCAGGGCGGCCACCTCCGGCATATCATCGGGATTGCATTTGGCAAATCGGATAAGAAATTGGCATTTACAGCGCATCGCGAATAATTACGGAAATTTTTCGCCAATTAATCGTATATTTGCGATGAGTAACCGCTCAAAATTATTTTGAACAGTCACTTATTGTAAACCAACCCAAACCGTTTCAACCGTCGCGCCGCGCCCCCGGCACGACAGTGTCTACTCCCCGTACCCCGATGATTACGCTGATGATTGTGCTCTTCGTGGCGGGCTACCTCATGATAGCCCTCGAGCACGTGATTAACATCAACAAAGCCACATTCGCACTGATGATGTGCGGCCTGCTCTGGGCAGTCTATGCCATGGGCGGCCACGACCCCAATCTGTCGGAAGACCTAATCATTGCCCTGGGCGACACGTGCGAGATAGTGGTGTTCCTCATCGGCGCCATGACCATAGTGGAGCTTATCGACCGTTATGGAGGCTTCAACATCATCGTAAGGCACATAAACGCGAAAAACAAACGCGGCCTGATGTGGGTGCTGGCTTTCGTGGCGTTTTTCCTTTCGAGTATACTCGACAATATGACCACCACCATCATCATGGTGATGATGCTCCGGCGCATGCTCTCCAACCAGAAGGAGCGCTGGCTCTTTGCATGCGTCATAGTCCTGGCGGCAAACTCGGGCGGCGCATGGTCGCCCATCGGCGACATAACCACGATTATGCTTTGGATGAAGAACTACGTATCGTCGGTAAGCCTTATCGTCAATCTGATTATTCCCTCGCTCATCTCAGTAGTGATACCGACATTCATAGCCTCGCGCGCCATCAAAAACGAGCCCATGGAGCAGCTCAACGCCATCGACCAGCGCATCGGCTACGAGATGAGCCGCCACCACGGCAGAATCTCCATCCTTATCCTGGTCTGCGGCATGGCCGGACTGCTGTTCGTGCCCCTATTCAAGTCAATCACACATCTCCCTCCCTACATGGGCATTCTGATTTCGCTCGGCCTTCTGTGGCTGCTCACCGAGATAATCGTGCGCCGCTACCGCCTCGACGGCAAAATCGAGGGCCGCATCTCGCAGGTAGTGCGCCATATCGACATGTCAACCATCCTCTTCTTCCTCGGCATCCTTCTTTCTGTAGGCGCGCTCCAGCAGGCAGGAATCCTCAACCATCTGGCCATGTGGCTCGACTCGACATTCCATCAGCCATACATCATCAACGGCGTGATAGGCGTGCTCTCGTCGATTGTCGACAATGTACCCCTGGTAGCCGCCTGCATGAACATGTATCCAGTAATGACGCCCGACATGATCGCCGCTACCGCCGATCCGGCCTATGCAGCCTACTTCGTGGAGGACGGCCTGTTCTGGCATCTGCTCTCATTCTGCGCCGGCGTGGGGGGCTCCATGCTCATCATCGGCTCGGCCGCCGGCGTTGTGGCCATGGGCATCGAGAAGATTCCCTTCCTCTGGTACGCAAAGAAAATCACGTGGCTGGCCTTCCTGGGATATATAGCCGGCATGGTGTGCATCTGGCTTGAGACGTTTGTGCTCACCATCTGATTACCGCCCGTTAAACTATCCGGGCGGCCGGATTGTTTAGGAAATGATAACTTTAAAACAATCCTTCCCCATGACCGACCGTATTTCCTACGAAGAGAAAAAAGAACTTCCGGATTCAGTGTTCGGGCTTCCCGAGCGCCGCGAGTACCCTATGCCCGACGCCGCCCATGTGCGTGCTGCCGAAGCATATTTCCGCTACTGTCCAGAAGAGCTCAAACCGCGCCTTGCCCGTGCCATAATGGCCCGTGCCAAAGAGTTCGGCGTGGACGTAGAGAGTCCCACCGTGCTCTCCTACGCAGAGCAATAAATCGGCCTATATCAACATTCTGACCTCAAATTGCACATTTCACGGCCTTCTTTGCACATTATTAAATTAACCTAAAAGGGTCGTGAAGTTTTTAAGATTTAGCAGGGTATTTGTAAATTTGCCTCAAATTGCCCTGCAAATTATGCAAGTCATGCAAATTATGAAGGAAGAATTTCAGGATATAGCCCCTTTCGACGACAGCGAATTTCAAAGCCACATGAAGCAGCTCGTGGCTGAACCGGGCTTTGAAAACGCCATAAAGTACGTAATGCCCGACGCAGACTACCCCTCGCTGGTATCGCAGCTCACCGCTCTGCGCGGCAAAGACGAGTTCCAGCACACGGTGATGCTCGGCATTCTCGAACTGCTCGAGCGCAAGACCACCGCTGGCGTAAGCGAAAGCGGAGAGGCGAACATCTGCCCCGGCCACAACGCGCTGTTCATTTCCAACCACCGTGACATAGTGCTCGACGCATCGTTTCTCGGTCTTGTGATGATTCGCCACGGACTTCCCGCACAGGAGGTGGCTCTCGGCGACAACCTGCTTATCTACCCCTGGATCGAGAACCTCGTAAGGCTCAACAAGGGCATCATCGTAAAGCGCAATCTGCGCCTTACCAAAGCTCTTGAGGCCGCAAAGCAGCTCTCGGGCTACATCCGCTACTGCATCGGCGAGAAACACCAGTCGGTATGGCTCGCCCAGCGCGAGGGGCGCGCGAAGGATTCCAACGACCTTACCCAGGAAAGTGTAATCAAAATGCTCGCTCTCAGCGGCGACTCCGAATTCATGGCCGAACGGCTCATGGGGCTGAACATCACACCTCTGTCCATATCCTACGAATACGACCCCAACGATTATCTGAAGGCCCGCGAATTCCTTGCACGCCGCCGCGACCCGGAATTCAAGAAATCGCAGCGCGACGACCTGTTCAGCATGGAGACGGGCATCCTTCAGTACAAAGGCCGCGTTAATTTCGCCTTCTGCCCGTGTATCAATCCGCAGCTGAAGTCCATGGCAGAGAACCCCGACAAGGTGGAAGTCGTTCACCGCGTATGCGCCATTATCGATTCCGAAATCCACCGCAACTACCGCATTTATCCGGTCAACTACATTGCATTCGACCGGGTGGAAGGTAGCAGCCGCTTCGCCTCAGAGTATTCCCCGGCCGAAGTGGAGGCCTTCAACAGCTATATCGAGTCGCAGCTCGACAAAGTTGACCTTCCCGACGTTTCGGCCGAAGAGCGCGAATTCATGCGCGACCAGATCATGCGCATGTATGCCAACCCGTTGCGCAACAAGCTCGCAGCGCTCCACCCCTCCGACATCTGATTTTCCTCCACTCCATGCGTGCCCCTCTGCTTGCTCTCGCCGTTCTGCTTTGTGTCGGCATCATTGCCGACGCTTATATCTACGTGCAGACGCGCCGGAGATGCCAAAACCCGCTATGGAGCCGGCTTACTCTATGGAGTTCAATAGCACTTGTGGCACTGATGGTTGTGGCCATGTGCCTGCCGGCCCGCTTCGGCTCGGAGCAGACCCTGGCCATAAAAATGTGGACGCTTTTTGCATGGCTCAGCGTCTACGCCTCGAAATACGTCGGGATGGTTGTCGACCTGATAGCCTCAGTGCCTCGGCTCCTCAGACGCAACCGGCTGCACTGGCTAACAAAAACCGGCATCGGACTGTGTGCGATTCTATTCGCAGCAATGTGGTGGGGAGCGCTGATAAACCGCTACCGTATCGATGTGCGCCATGTTGAAGTTCCGGTGGAAAATCTTCCCCCGGCATTCGACGGTATGACAATTGCCCAGTTTTCAGACCTCCATACCGGCACATTCGGCTCCGACACGACGTTCGTCGCGGAACTTGTGGACAGCATCAACGCACTCAACGCGGATGTTATCGTATTCACCGGCGACATCGTAAACCGCCGCTCCGACGAGATGAAGCCATTCATCGGCCCCCTGAGCCGCCTCGATGCACCGATGGGCGTCTACGCCATACTCGGCAACCATGACTACGGCGACTATCTCGACTGGCCCTCCCCGGCCCGGAAGGCAGACAACATGCAGCGCCTGTATGACTTTTACCGACACACGCCCATGCGTCTGCTCCTCAACGAAACGGAATGGCTTCGACGCGGCAACGATTCAATTGCCCTGATTGGAGTGGAGAACATCGGTGCCCCCCCATTCACCATCTATGGTTCTCTTTCCAGAGCATATCCCCGGCTTGCCGACTCCAACTCGAAAATCCTGCTGACACACAATCCTCAGCATTGGGTCGATTCTATCGCTGAGACCCCTGACGCCAACGTGGCCCTTACTCTTTCGGGCCACACACACGCCATGCAGATTGAACTGGGCGGCCTCTCGCCAGCAGCCTGGCGTTATCCCACGTGGGGCGGCCTATATTCCGATTCCACCGGGAGCCGCCACCTGTACGTAAACATCGGCGCCGGAACCGTAGGCATTCCCATGCGCATGGGCGCTACTCCCGAAATCACACTGATCACGCTGCGTTCGCGCTGATTTTCCTATACTACTCATCCATGCAATACGCCACCACGCCCGACGCCATCATTGCCCGGGAACTCGGAGTGAATCCGGCCCACGTCACGGCCGTCATCAACCTTCTTGCCGATGGCGCTACAATCCCGTTCATCAGCCGCTACCGTAAGGAAGCCACCGGCAATATGGACGAGGTGGCGATTTTCCGCATCGAGCAGCGCGCGGCCGAACTTGCCGAACTCGAAAAGCGGCGCGCATATATCCTTGAAACCATACGCAGCCAGGAGAAACTCACACCCGAACTCGAGGAGCGTATCCTCGCTACGCTCGACCCCTCGGAGCTCGAGGACATCTATCTTCCCTACAAACCGAAACGACGTACACGCGCCCAGATGGCCCGTGAAGCCGGTCTGGAACCGCTTGCCAAAATCATTATGGCCCAACGTACGCCCGAAGTAGGCCGCGCGGCAGCAAAATTCACCGGTGAAAAAGTCGCTACCGCCGACGAAGCCATAAAAGGGGCCCGCGACATCATAGCCGAGTGGGTGAACGAATCGGAGGCTGCCCGCTCGCGCGTGCGCGACCAGTTCCGCCGCTTCGCCGTAATATCATCCAAAGCGGTGAAAGGGAAAGAGGAGGAAGGAGCGAACTACGCCAACTATTTCGATTTTTCCGCACCCTTGCGGCGCGTTGGCTCGCATGCCTACCTCGCTATGCGGCGTGGCGAAGCCGAAGGAATTCTGAAGGTGAGCATCGACGTTGACAACGAGCGCACCCTCGGCCGCCTCTACCCCATCTTTCTCAAGTCAAACGGCTCGGAGGAATGTCAGGACGTGATTCTCGACGCCATCGACGACGCCTACCGGCGCCTTATGCGTCCTGCTATCGAAAATGAATTTGCCGCCGAGGCGAAACTCCGCGCCGACTCGGCAGCCATCGACACATTCGCCGACAATCTGCGGCAGCTTCTGCTGTCCGCTCCGCTCGGATCAAAACGCATCATGGGTGTCGATCCCGGTTTCCGCACAGGATGCAAAGTGGTATGTCTCGACGCCAACGGCAATCTGCTCGCCCACGACGTAATTTATCCCACCCCGCCCGCCTCCGACATCGAAGGCGCGGCAAAAACGGTTCTGCGCCTTGTAGCCCGCTACGACATCGAGGCTATCTCGCTTGGCAACGGTACCGCCAGCCGCGAGACCGAGCGGTTTCTGAAATCGCTGCGTTATCCCCGCGAAGTGGAGATTTTCGTGGTAAACGAAAACGGCGCATCGGTCTACTCTGCCTCCGCCCTGGCGCGCAAGGAATTCCCCGACCACGACGTCACCGTGCGCGGAGCCGTCTCCATAGGGCGCCGACTCATGGATCCTCTGGCTGAACTCGTAAAGATCGACCCGAAGGCCATCGGCGTGGGCCAGTATCAGCACGATGTCGACCAGACCAAACTCAAGGCAAGCCTCGACATGACCGTTGCCTCATGCGTCAACTCCGTAGGCATCGACGTGAACACCGCGTCGCGCGAACTGCTTGCCTACGTATCGGGCATTGGCGACACTCTCGCCTCCAACATCGTTGCCTACCGAGCCGAGCACGGTGATTTTCCATCGCGCGAAGCCATCAGGAAAGTGCCGCGCATGGGCCCGAAAGCATTCGAGCAGGCGGCCGGCTTTCTGCGCGTGCCCACAGGTAAAAACATTCTCGACAATACAGCCGTACATCCCGAGCGCTACCCGCTTGTGGCCCGCATGGCAGCCGACGCCGGGATGCCGCTCGACGACTTCATCCATTCACCCGCGGCAATCAAGGCCGTTGACATCGCGGCCTACACGGATGCAGACACCGGATTGGAAACACTCGCCGACATAATCTCCGAACTTGAGAAGCCCGGCCGCGATCCGCGCCAAAAGGCATCCGCATTCAGCTTCGACGAGTCGATTTCCGACATCAACGACCTGCGCGAGGGGATGATACTACCCGGAATCGTCAACAACATCACGGATTTCGGAGCATTCGTGGACCTCGGCATTCACAAGAGCGGACTGATACACATATCGCAGCTCGCCGAAGGGAAGCGCATCGGTCATCCGTCGCAGGTACTGAAACTAAACCAGCACGTGATGGTGAAAGTCGTCGACATCGACATCCGCCGCGGACGCATAGCCCTGAGCATACGCGGCGTAGACCAGAATATCTGAACCGATACCCCGAGAGCAATGGCATTGAAAAGCATCACGATAAGCATCGGCAGCAATGTCGAGAACCGTGCGGAGGAGGTTTCCCGCGCCCTGGTATGGCTGCGGAGATTCATGCCTGCGGGGGTGGAGACAACTCCATATGAGACGCCAACCGAAGCCCCCGACGGCACAACCGCCGCAGGAACATATCTTAACGCGGTAGTTTATGGCACAACTGCCTTTGACAGCGCCGTTCTGGAGTCGAAATTCAAAGCATATGAACGTAAGCGCGGCCGCACACCAGCCGATAAGGCCGAAGGAAAAATAATAATCGATATTGACCTTGTAGAGTATGCCGGCCGCGTCGTCGACCGGCAGGAATATGATTCGCCTCACTTCCGGCGCGGTCTAAGCAGTCTCGGCCGATAAGACTCCCGGAGGGCCTCCACCCTCAAAGTTCACCTTCAAGCCCGATGGCGAATGGTATTCCTGCGGATTCCAACGCCTCAGCCAGTTTCTCACGCCGCTCCTCCGAGAGCCGCCGCGATATGGCTATGCGGTCGGCTCCGCTCATACGGCATATTTTCGGCAAATCACCACGGAAGCCGGTGGTAACCAGCAGTATGAGTTTCCTGTCGCTGACGGGGGCAACACCCGCACGGATTTCATTGTCGGAAAGTTGACGCCAGTCGGCGTTGAGAAGCACTACTTCGCTTTCGGGCGTAGTCCACCGCTTTCCGTCGGCACGGAAGTGAGAATGCCTGAGGCTGCTCACAACCTTCACTGAGTCGATTCCTCTGCGCGAGTAATACTCGTCGAGACGGAAAGAGGTGCGCTCTATCAGCGACTGATGGTATTTTTCCGAGGCGTCGGTCACAAACCAGACCTCCCGGCCGTCGCGCAACAGCAAAGTCGTGGCGTAATAATCGTAAATAGCGTAGCTTTCGGTGTTTCGTTGCCCATCGGGAATAAGAAGTGCGACGATGACCGCTCCGACAGCGACGAAGCCCGCACCTATTGCCGGAAGGAGGCGCCGCTGCTCCCACGCGCGCCACAGCAGAATCAACGCCAGGAAATATGGCACAAGCCACCACGCACTGAAATACAACCCTTTGACCGACGAGAATCCGAGGTCTCCCACCCATTGCGCCGTGGCGGTCATCACGTCGTAAATGGCGTTAAGCGTTCCAGCAAGCCACGCGGCGTGGATGCCTGCGACCGCAAAGGCCATTTTAAGTATCCCCAGACCCATGAACCAGGGGAGGAGCAGGCCGACAGGCAGATTAGAGGCGAGAAAATGCAGCGGGAACTCATGGAAATGCCATGCGGAAATCAAAGCTGTGCCTGCCACAGCGGCAATGCAGACACCTCCCCACCCCAGCAGCAGGCGCCCCCACTGACTACGGCCGCCGAGATCGCGGATTTTCGCGCCGAACATCAGAATGCCCGCCACGGCCGCAAACGAAAGCTGAAAACCGGGCATGAAAAGTGCCTCAGGGTCAAAAATCAGGATAAGAATACCGGCGACACACAGACTGTTTAGCGGGTTGCCAGACATAGAGTTGAATCGGCCAAACGCCACAATCGACACCATCAGACAGGCTCTGACCACCGAGGGCGAGGCTCCAGTGAGCGCCACATATCCCCACAGGCAGGCAAGAAGCACCGCTCCGGCAAGCCTCCTGTGCTCCACCATGCGCAGGGGGATAAGAAGCAGACCGAGAAGCATAGCTATGACGGCGAGGTGGGTGCCGCTTAGAGCAAGCACATGGGCAAGTCCGGCAGTGGTGAATTCCGCACGGATATTTTCGTCGAGAAAGTCGTCGCATCCCGTCAGCAGCGCGCACAGCATCTCGGCCGTGTCCGGCCGCAGGCCAGTGCGGTAAAATATGAAGTCCGCGATTTTTTCGCGCCAAGCGCTCAGTCGGTCAGACCAATCCGGAGCATACCCCACAACCCTGATAGCCCCCTCACCGCAGTGGGCTATCGCGGCAATGTGGTG
>UREH01000032.1 GCA_900546835.1 uncultured Porphyromonadaceae bacterium | reverse complement strand
GCGCCTCGCTGAAGAAAACGTAGACCGCGGAGGCGGCCCGTTCGGGGCGGTAATAGTTCGCGACGGCAAGGTAATCGCCACCGGAGCAAATTCCGTTACGCTTACCAACGATCCAACGGCCCATGCCGAGGTCAACGCCATCCGCGAAGCTTGCCGTAAGGAGCAGACTTTCTCGCTTAAGGGATGCACCGTTTACAGCTCCTGCGAGCCTTGCCCGATGTGCCTGTCGGCACTCTACTGGGCGGGCGTGAGCCGGATTTTCTTCGGCAACACGCAGCAGGATGCCGACCGCATCAATTTCTCCGACGAATTCCTTTACAGGGAGCTCGCCCGCCCGAGAGTGGAACGCGCCATTCCATGCATCCACATGGACAATGCATTCACCATCCGGGCCTTCGAGAAATGGGCCGAAAAAGCCGACAAAGTGGCTTATTGAGTCCTCCCGTCAGAAGGTCTCACTGAAACAGAAGAGAATTTTTTCATGATAATGATTGATTGAATGTAATGATTGATTGAATGTAATGATTGATTGAATGAATGATTGATTAATTGGAATATACAAAACGAACGACAAGGTTGCCTTCGTTGTGCAACGCGGTGCAGCCCTTCAAGATATACTGATAAGTTTGTTTCATATACAAATGCCAATAAGGAAGGAGCCGGGATCGATGTGAATCGAGCCCGGTTTCGATTTTTTTTATCCGTTTTTCAGAGTTGTGGCTGCAGCCCGCTTCCGATTCCCGGCAATAGTTCATATCTTTGCAGGCGGACATCTCCTCTACTGTTGATACCTATCCTTGAATCTACCATGATTATGCTCCGCCAATTCCTGATTACCGTATTTCTGCTGATTTTCAGCGTCCAGATTGCTCCCGCTTCCCGCGTATTCCATACTTCCGCGCTCGGAATCCTGTCGGATTCGGTCATTGTGCAGACAGCCGGCCTTCAGCGTGCTGTCGACTCGGTTGCCTCCATAGGGGGTACTCTGGTAGTCGACCCCGGCACATATGTCAGCGGCACGCTCCGTCTCCCTTCGGGCGCCAGATTGCGTCTGAGCCGTGGCGCGACTATTCTTGGAAGTATAAATCCTTTTGATTATCAGGGGTATGCCGTCGGTTCAGCCTCCTCTACTCCTCAGGCCGACAAATGCTCGGAACCTCAGATGGGTCTCATCGTGGCGCATGATGCCTCTGATATACTCATCGAAGGGGAGGGTACCATCGACGGACGCGGCCTCGAGGTGGCCCTGGCAATCGACAGTCTCCACCACACGGGTGTACGGGTCGACCCCAGCTACAACCGCCGCCGCATGCGTCCCTCGATTCGGCCTAAGCTGCTCGACATCGAATTCTGCACGGGAGTGAGAATCCTGGGCGTGAATCTGCGCGCGTCGGCTTCGTGGGGTCTCTCGCTCAACGGATGCACCGATGTGGTGATTTCCGGTATCGACTTCGTGAACCGGGCTTACTGGAACAACGACGGCATCGACATAGCCGACTGCCGCGACGTGGTGGTGGAGAAATGCCGCATCAATTCGGCCGACGACGGCATAGTGCTGAAATCATTCAACCCGGACTCCGGATGCTGCAACATCCGCATTTCCGACTGCGACGTGCGCAGCAGCGCCAACGCCATAAAGATGGGAACGGAGAGTTTCGGCGGCTTCCGCCGAGTCAGGGTGGAGCGCATCCGCGTGGCCGATACGTTTCGCTCGGCCATTGCAATCGAATCGGTCGACGGAGCTGTGGTCGACAGCATCGAGGTCGACGGCATCGACGCCGTAAATACCGGCAACGCCTTCTTCGTGCGCCTCGGCCACAGGCGCGGCGAGCATCCGGGCAGCATGTCGAACGTCGTAATCCGAAATCTTCGCTGTGAAATCCCCTTCGGGCGTCCCGACGAGGCCTACGACCTCCGGGGCCCCGATATCAACACAATCCACAATCCGTTTCCCAACAGCATCACAGGTTTGCCCGACGCAATAATCAGCAATATAACGCTTGAAAACGTGGAGGTGTCGCATCCCGGACGCGGCACAAAAGGGATGGGCTACATAGGCCGTTACCGCTGGGACGACGTGCCCGAGATGCGCGATTCCTATCCGGAATTCCATATGTTTGGCGAACTGCCTGCCTACGGCCTCTACGCACGCCATATCGACGGTCTACACCTGCGCAACGTCAGGTTCACCCTCCGTGCCCCCGACTACCGCCCCGCTATCGTAGCCTCCGACGTCACTCCGCCCATCCCCTGAATCTTACAGCAGGGCCAGACGCAGGAGAGCCGATGGGGTCTCGGCGATGTTGTCGGCAAGATTGGCGCGGAGCTCGTCGACGGGGCGGAAGCCCCATGTTACGCCGGCGGATTCCACACACGCGCGCCGCGCTGTCTGCATGTCGATGCCGGAATCGCCCACATACAGCACATCGGCTTTGGGCGTGGGGCATTTGCCAAGTATCTCGAACACAATCGACGGGTCGGGCTTCACGGGCACATCCTCTTTCTGTCCCTCTACAGCCGCCCATGGAATCTGCGGGAAGAAATGGCCGATAAGAATCTCCACGGCCTGCTGGTATTTGTTGGATGCGACGGCAATTTTTACGCCGCGCTGTGCCAGCTGCTCGAGCATTTCCGGAATGCCGGGGTAGGGCTCCGTGTGGTCGGTCATATGCTCGGCATAATAGCTTTTGAAGAGCGCGCGCATCGTCTCTATGCGTTCGGGCGTGCGTGCCGCTTCGGGCAAAACGCGCTCAAGCAGTTTGGTTATGCCGCTTCCTACGAATTTCGGATATGCCGCGAGCGGATGTGTGGGAAAGCCGGATTCCGAAAGGGCATAGTTCGCTGCCTCGCCGAGGTCGGCTATGGTGTTGAGAAGAGTGCCGTCGAGGTCGAAGATTACGAGAGATTTCATGTCAGTTGATTTTTCTGAGAGGTTTGGGACCGGTGAATCAGAACGGATAGCCTACCGAGAAGTGAAATGCCACATCGCGCTGCCACGAGGGGCTGAGCAGCGGCCAGCGGTCCTGGCCGGCAGCCGGGTTGTGTGCCTTTACGCCCATGTCGAGACGCAGCAGGAAGTAGTTGAAGTCCATGCGCAGCCCGATGCCGTAGCTGGCGGCTATCTCTTTGTAGAACGATTTGAAACGGAAAAACCCTCCCGGCTGGTTGGGATAGTCGCGTATGGTCCAGATGTTGCCCGCGTCGATGAATACCGCTCCTTCGAATACCCAGAATAGTTTGTTGCGGTATTCCAGATTGAGCACCAGCGAGATGTCGCCGCACTGGTTGATGAAGTCGGTCACGGAGTTGCGCGAGTCGTATGCTCCCGGCCCGAGGGTGCGCACGCTCCATCCGCGCACGCCGTTGGCTCCTCCGGCATAGAAGCGCTTCTCAAACGGTACCATCTCCGAATTACCGTAGGGGAAAGCCATCCCTCCGCCTACATGGAAGGATATCGAGTTGCGTGAACTGAAGCGGTGGTTGATCGTATAGTCTACCTCGCCCTTCAGGTATTGGGCGTACTGGATGCCGAAAAGTTTGTAGGCGCCGTCGTCGCGGCGCTGCCCGCATATTTTCGACATGGCGTAGAGGAAGGCTCCCGCCGTCTCCACCGAGGCGCGGGTGGTGAAGGTGTTCACCTGCAGGTCGAGGCGCTCGAGCGAGGAGGTGGGCACGCGCCTGTTGGTGTTCACCCACGTATATCCCATGCGCATTATGAAGTGGTCCTCGTAGCTGTAGCGCAGCAGCGGGTTGTCTGGAGCGATTTTGTCGATAAAGTCGATGGTGGAGCGCGGCAGGTTCACCACGTTGATATCGATAAGGTCGAGCGTGCGGCGCGTGCGCCCCGAGCGCGTGGCCCATTTGTAGCGCCATGCCCCGCCGGCTATGATGCGCGTGTATTCCGGACGCTGCTGGCGCACGAACGTCAGTGCGAACTCCGTGGAGGCGCGCATGCGGTGCTTGAACGACTGGTGGAGAAACGGCGCCATGAACTTCGGGAAGGTGATGCCGGCCTCGGCCGCCAGCTCCGTGTAGCTGTCGTTTATCAGGTTGTCGAAATTGCCCGAAAGGCTTTCATAGGCTCCGCGGAGCTTGAAGGTGAGCACTTCGCCCTGATGGGCGAGATTGCGGTGCTGGAGGGTCACTCCGCCGCCCACGCCGAAGTCGCCCTCGGAGTTGGTTCCCTCCAGTTCCACGGTTAGTCCCATCTTGCGTGTGCGCGACAGCAGTATGTAGGCGTCGAGCAGGTCGACGTCGCCCAGCGAGCCGGCCGGGCGCGTAAGGATGTTCACGTAGCGGAGGATTGCCAGACGGTTGAGCGCCTCGTAGGTCTTGTCGATGCCCGAGGTGGAATAGGTCTCTCCCGGGCGTATGTAGATCTGCTGTGCGAGGGCCTGGGGATTCAGATAGCGGTCGGGCCCATAGAGGATGTCGAGCCCCTGGTAGGCCACGGTGTCGCGACCGGCGAACCGCAGGTCGGTGGGATTGTCGCCAGGGGCGAAATCGGGCACCACTATTACGCGGCGGAAGGCGTAGCGCCTGTGGCTCAGTGCCGCAAGCACCTGCTCAGCCACTGGAGGCTCAGGAGCGGCACCGGCGCCCGGATTTTCGGCCGGCGCGCGCTTGCGGCGCACGGCCATCGTCAGGTCTACCTCCTTCGAGCCTGCCACGGTGTCGGCCAGAAAGCTTACGCACTCCTTGGTGAAGTCGAAGAAACCGTTTTCGCGCACCCATTCGCTTACGAGAGCGCGCTGGTTGTCGAGCACGGTCAGGTCGAGGTTTGCGCCGACTTTCACCGGCAGCGACATCGAGTCGGCGTAGACGTATCCGGCAATCTCAGGCTCCTCGAAATCATAGGCTATCGACCGGATGGTGTAAGGTTTTCCGGGCCGCAGGAGGTATTCCACGTTGATTTTTCGCCCGCGCGGCGTGGCGGTGAAATCAACGCTGGCATCGTGATAGCCGGCGTTGATCAACGCCTGGCGCAGCTGGCGCGCCGACTGCTCGGTCAGGGCCGAGTCGAATACCACCGGTTCCTCGCCGATTTTGCGCAGCCAGCGGTTGAAGCGGCGCGTGGTGTCGCGTCCGGAAAGGTTGTAGATACCCAGCTGCAGCTTGGCGAAGCCGAGCACGCGGTGGTTGGGAGTCTGCCGCAGGTAGTTGTAGAGGCGTTTGGTAGCCACGTCGCAGCTGTCGGCCACACTTATCGAGGCGTGATCGAGCAGATAGCTCCCTTCAGGCACAAGACGCGTGGTGCTGCACGAGCCCAAGGCCAGTGCAGCAACCAACATCAGTATTATGCCTGCGATTTTTTTCAGCATGGAGTATATCCGCCCCGCTTCGGGGGGCGTGCGGAGCTTTGTCAGTCCATCAGTTTGCGGTAGCGGCGCCGCGGAGGCTCTTTGCCGCCGTTCTGGGCCTTCTTGTAGGCCTCGTAGTCGGAGTATGAGCCTTCGTAGAACACTACTTTGCCGTCGCCCTCAAACGAAAGGATGTGGGTGCAGATGCGGTCGAGAAACCATCGGTCGTGGCTTACCACCACGGCGCACCCAGCGAATGCCTCCAGGCCTTCTTCGAGAGCGCGCAGGGTGTTCACGTCGATATCGTTGGTCGGCTCGTCGAGCAGCAGCACGTTGCCCTCCTCCTTGAGCGCCATGGCCAGATGGAGGCGGTTGCGCTCGCCGCCCGAAAGCACGGCGATTTTTTTCTCCTGGTCGGCTCCGGCGAAGTTGAATTTAGAGAGATACGCGCGGGCGTTGACGTCGCGTCCGCCCATGCGGAAGGATTCTGTGCCCTGCGAGATTACCTGATATACGGTGTTGTCGGGAATGAGGTCGTGGTGGCGCTGGTCAACGTAGGCCACCTTCACGGTCTCGCCCACCTCGAAGCTGCCTGCGTCGGGCGTCTCCTGACCCATGATAAGGCGGAAGAGCGTGGTCTTGCCGGCGCCGTTGGGGCCGATTACACCTACGATGCCGTTGGGTGGAAGCATGAAGTCGAGGTTGTCGAACAGGTGTTTCTTGCCGAACGATTTCGCCAGGCCGTGGGCCTCGATAACCTTGTTGCCCAGACGCGGGCCGTTGGGAATGAAGATTTCCAGTCGCTCCTCGCGCTGCTTCTGATCTTCGTTGAGCAGGCGGTCGTAGCTGCTCAGGCGCGCCTTTCCCTTGGCCTGACGGGCCTTGGGAGCCATACGTACCCATTCCAGCTCGCGCTCCAGAGTTTTGCGGCGCTTGCTCGCCTGTTTCTCCTCGAGGGCCATGCGCTTGGTTTTCTGTTCGAGCCATGAGGAATAGTTCCCCTTCCAGGGTATCCCCTCGCCGCGATCGAGCTCCAGAATCCATCCGGCCACATGGTCGAGGAAATAGCGGTCGTGGGTTATGGCGATTACCGTGCCGGGATACTGCTGCAGGTGCTGTTCGAGCCAGTCGATGCTCTCGGCGTCGAGGTGGTTGGTGGGTTCGTCGAGCAGAAGCACGTCGGGCTGCTGGAGCAGGAGGCGGCAGAGGGCCACGCGGCGGCGCTCACCGCCCGAAAGCGTCTCTACAGGCTGGTCGTCGGGCGGGCACTGGAGGGCGTCCATGGCGCGCTCCAGACGCGAGTCGATGTTCCATGCGTCGGCCGCGTCGAGAGCGTCCTGAAGCTCGCCCTGACGCTGGATCAGGGCGTCCATCTTGTCGGGATTCTCCAGCACATCGGGATCGGCGAAGGCGGCGTTCACCTCGTCGAACTCGCGCAGGAGGTCCATCACCGGCTGTACGCCCTCGCGGACTATCTCGATTACCGTCTTCGAGGGGTCGAGCTTGGGTTCCTGCTCGAGGTAGCCCACAGTGAAGCCGGGCGAGAATACAACCTCGCCCTGATAATCCTTGTCGATGCCGGCTATTATCTTCAGCAACGACGATTTGCCAGAGCCGTTCAGGCCGATGATGCCGATCTTGGCGCCGTAGAAAAATGAGAGATAGATATTTTTAAGAACTTGCTTCTGCGGAGGGTAGATTTTCGATACGCCTACCATCGAGAAGATTATTTTCTTGTCGTCGGGATTGGTAGCTGCCATATCTTGGGGATGATAAGTTTTTAGTTATAAGTATCTGTGTCGGAATTACTTGCGTCCGGCGCGCTTCTGCGGCGCGTAGCGCACCGGATAGTCGCAGCGTATCTTCGCGTTGATAATGTTCGAGAGTTTGCTGCGTATCAGCTGCTTGCGGATGGGCGATACATGGTCGATGTAGAGACGCCCCTCCAGATGGTCGCACTCGTGCTGCACGATGCGTGCCAGGAAGCCGGAAATCTCCTCGGTATGGGGCTGGAAATCCGTGTCGAGATACGTCAGGCGGATGTGCTCCACGCGCTTCACGTCCTCGCTCAGGCCGGGCAGGCTGAGGCAACCCTCGCTGCGGCTTATCTGCGGGCCGTCGAGAACCTCGACCTGCGGGTTGATCAGCGCGCGTTTCCAGCCGGCGCACTCGGCGAAGGTATCGGCTACGGGCGATGCGTCGATTACCACAATCCGGTCGTTGCGCCCGATCTGGGGAGCGGCAAGGCCTACGCCTTCCGAGGCATACATGGTCTCGAACATATCGGCCACGAGCTGCTCGAGCCCTTCGTAGCCGGGGGCGATGTCGGCGGAAGTCTCGCGTAACACGGGGTGGCCGTAAAGATAGACGGGAAGTTTCATATCGTTCAGTCAGGTTGTGCTTGTTTCAGCGGGTTTATGAGTTGGCGCCGCCGTCCGCGGCGGGTCTCTGGCGGTGCTGGAGATAGTCGTTGAGGATTATCGTGGCCGAGATTTCGTCCACGATCTCGCGGTTGCGGCGGTCCATTTTCTTCATGCCGCCGTCGAGCATGGCGCGGTGGGCCAGCACGGAGGTGAAACGCTCGTCGGCAAATTCCACAGGCGTCTGCGGCAACGCCTTGCGCAGGCGCCCGATGCCGGGGCGGATGTAGCGCATCGACTCCGACTCGCGCCCGCGCATGTCGGTGGGCAGCCCCACGATTATACGCTCTACCGGCTCCCTGGCCACGTAGTCTGCCACGAAGTCCACGAGTCGGCCGGTCTCTACGGTCGTCAGCCCGTTGGCCACAATCTGCAGCGGATCGGTCACGGCTATGCCGCAACGTTTTTTGCCGAAATCGATAGCCAGCATACGTGCCATAGTGCAAAGTTACGCAAAAAATCGCAATTCCCTGCGTGCCCCGGAGGTAGTATGCCCCGTTGGCGAACCATAGCTTTGCAAAATTTGTTAAAAGATATAGAAAGGCGTCGCCGGCGCCCATTTCGGGCGCAAATACCCCGAGGGATAATGGGGCGCCCTTGAACGTTTCAATACTGTTTTTTTTAACCCGAAGAGGGTGTTGCGGAAACGCCTGTAATATCCTCTTCAGAAAATCGCCAGCATTATGTCGAACTATAACCGTCGTCGCGACGGCGAGAGCAACGAGGAGTTCGCCCGTCGCCGTAAAAAACAGAAAGTCAACCTGTGGATGTGTGTAGGCGTGGCCGTGCTCATCGCCCTCCTTCTTATCTGGCTTACCATCGCCGACATCTGGGGTGATACCGACGTCGCCGCCATCGCCCCCTGCTACCTCTGAGACAAGACTACTTCCTGACCTGACGCAGCAGGTTGAACTTCAGTTCGGTGCCGTCTGAAGGCTGTATCAACTTCGGATCTTTTTGGCGGAAAGGTATATAAAAACGGATGCTGCAAGAGCGCGCCTTTGGGGCGGCCGGTTGCAGCATCCAAACAGTTTATTGTGGTGGGGCCGAGGGCCCGGCGGTTGGTCGGCGGAATTATTCGGCAACGACCTCGAAGGGGATTTCCACGGAAACCTCCTTGTGGAAGTTGATCTTGGCGGTGTATTTGCCAAGTTCCTTCACGGGCTCTTTGAGCACGATGATCTTGCGGTCAACGTTGTGGCCGAGCTTTTCGAGGGCTTCGGCGATCTGGATGTTGTTGACCGAGCCGAAGATGGTGCCGGTGGCCGAAGCCTTGGCGCCGATGGTGAGGGCTACGTCGGCCAGTGCGGCTGCGGCTGCCTCTGCGTCGGCTTTGATCTTGGCGAGCTTGTGGGCGCGCTGACGCTGGTTTTCCTCGAGCTGGCGCAGGTTGGAGTTGTTGGCGATTACAGCTTTGCCCTGGGGAATGAGATAGTTACGGCCGTAACCGTCCTTTACTTCAACTACGTCGTCCTTGTAGCCAAGGTTCGTAACGTCTTCTTTCAATATGATTTTCATAATTCTGAGTCGGTTTTGGGAAGCGGTTATGGTTCCGGATTATTTCATAAGGTCGGTAACGAAGGGCAGGAGAGCCAGATGGCGTGCGCGCTTCACGGCCTGGGCAACGCGGCGCTGGAACTTCAGCGAGGTGCCGGTAATGCGGCGGGGAAGGATTTTGCCCTGCTCGTTAAGGAATTTCTTAAGGAATTCGGGATCCTTGTAGTCGATATATTTGATACCGCTGCGTTTGAAACGGCAGTATTTTTTCTTCTTGACGTCGACCGACAGGGGTGTGAGGTAGCGGATTTCGGATTGATTCTGTGCCATGGTTTAGTCCTCCTTGTTTTCTACGGTTTCTTCTTTGGGTGCGTTGGCTTTTGCGGCCTTGAGGCTGCGGCGTTTTGCGGCGTATTCAGCGGCATACTTGTCGTTGCGGAATACGAGGAAACGGATCACGCGTTCGTCGCGACGGAAAGCTGTCTCGAGCTTCTTGACGAGGGTGGGATCGCCGTCGAATTCAACGAGGGCATAGAAGCCTGTCGATTTCTTCTGGATGGGGTAAGCGAGCTTGCGCAGGCCCCAGAGTTCTTCGTTCACGATGCTTGCGCCGTTGTCGGTGAGCACGGTGGTGAACTTTTCTACCGCTTCCTTCATCTGAGCGTCAGACAAAACGGGAGTTAAAATGAAAACGGTTTCGTAGTGGTTCATTTGTAACTAATTGTTAATGAATTGAATTTAGATCAGTGTATGGGGCACGATACCCCAAGCGGCTGCAAAGGTAGCAATTAAATTTCTAATATGCAACACTTTGGTCCGGCTGATTCACACGATTCGCTTTGCCGGAGGGTGGTCTCAGCGCACGGCGATTTTCTCCGAGCGTCCACCCTGCAGGCGGATGTAGATGCCGGGGGCAAGTGTGGAGGCGTTCACTTCGATGCCCTGGAGGTTGAAGTAGCGGGCCGGGGCGTCGGTGTCGGCTTCCGTCCCTACGTTTTCAACGCCGGAAAGGGAGAGCTCTACGGTGTTGTAGGCTGTCCAGGCGCTTGCGGCGGCTGTGGTCTGGTCGACGGGAACGGCCTTAACGCGGTAGTCGAACGAACCTTTCTCGGCCAGGCCTTCCACGGTGTAGCTCAGGCCGGTGATTCCGGTGATGGTGCGCGAGTTGGCGTCGCCCGTCTCGGCCGGAGCCTTGGCCGGAGCAGCGGTCGCCGATGCGTCGCCGGTGTAGATCTGTGCGCTCTTGATATAGAGGCGCTTCTTCTTCGCTGTTGCGCCCAGACCCAGAGATACTTTCGCTCCGGGTGTGCCGGTGATCTTTATGGTGTAGTCCTTGTAGCTTTCGGTAAGAGCCTGAAGCATGCTGGTCAGTTCATTATCGTTGGTGTCGTAGAGTGTCACCTTCAGGCTGCTGGCTTCTGTCCTATAATATTTGGCGTTAACCTTCACGGTTACAATGCCCGAGTTGTCGAGCGTGAACTGAGGAGTGTATACCTCGCCTGGATTATTGCTCGAGGCAAGACGCAGAGCATTCTCATTCTGATCGATTTCATGGAAACCGGATACGCTCCAGCCTTGGGGCAGGCCTTGCGAGAAATCAACGTCGTAAAGCAGCGCAAAGTCGCGGTGGGGGATAACCTCCAGGGTGTAGGTCACGTCGGCATCGGTTTGGTGCGTCCAGTTGGCTGTGAAGCTTGTGGAGCCTACGGAAGTGTGGCCCGCAAGTACGGGAGTTGCGAGCGTGGGCACGGGAGCGCGGTCCACCCAGAACGATATCGTCCCGTCGGCGTTGCGCGTCATCTCGCTGATAGAGCGGTTGAGGGCGGCTCCGCTGTAGGGCTTGAGAGCTGGTGTAGTGGTGCCGGATAGTTCGGTCTTGTTGTTGTAGGGCCAGAGGTCGGTGTCCTCGTTTTTGTAGCTTGCCGAATTGTCGGCGCAGAGAGGCACGTAGTAGCCTGTCGGGGTGTTGTTGACCGTGTTGTTGGCCCAGACGGTGCGGTTATAGGTCACGCGGTAGATCAGCAGTCCCTCGTCCTGGTCGTAGCGGTTCCAGCCTGTTTTTGCGCGGTTCTCGATTACGAACCATTCGTTGGCGTTCGAAGGATTGGTGATGCGCAGCGGCTGATCGTTGGCGGCCACTCCGGTGTTGAACACGGGCATTGTATACTGCGTGTTGGCCGTGGCCTCGGGAATTTCGTCAATCCAGCCGTTGAACCATTTGTCGTAGGCGGTATATCCTACCGGAGTATAGCCGTCGTTGTTGTAGCTGCCATTGCACATCAGCGACCAGCTCCCCATTCCGTAGTAATCCTGCGAGTAGTAGTCGGTACCATATAGGTCGGGCAGTCCGAGCGCGTGGGAGAACTCATGGCAGAACACTCCTATGCCGTCGATTTTCGTGCTGGAAGCCGACGTGCCGTATAGTTCGTTGAAGCAGCCGTAGTTGTCGATTTTTACGCCGTCGAGCGTCAGGGCTTTTCCATAGTCGGAGGAAGAAAGCTCCCACTTGTGGGGCCAGATGGCATCGGGGATGTCCTGGTGTGTGTATTGCTCGCCGTTGCCGGCATAGAGCAGAATCACGGCGTCGACGTAGCCGTCGCCGTTGGTGTCGTAGTCCTTGAAATTGATCTGGCCGTCGAGGGCTGTGCAGGCGTCAGCCACCATCTGGCCCGGGCGCTGGTCGCTGTCGGTATAACTGTCGTTGCCACCGTAGTATTTACGGTTGTTGGGGAGCGTCACAGGGCCGTAGATGTCGAACTGGGGCTGGTATACGCCGTTGGAGTTGTCGATGAAATACTGACGTCCGCTCGACGCCCCTTCGTTGAAATAGGTTGCGAAAGTCTGTTTCGGATCGGAACTCTTGAATTTGATGTCGGTATACTGCACGAAAATTACCGGAATGTGGCGCACTCCCGTGGTGGGGCAGTCGGTAAACTGGTCGGCCAGCGGAGCTTTTGCTGCTCCGGCACGCGCCGGAGCCTTGGCCTTGCGCGCGGCAATGGCGTTTTCAAAACGCTTGGGGTTGATGGCGCGCTGACGCTCGGCCAGACGGGCCACTGAGATCTCGGCTATGTTGGCGCGGAGGAAATCAGCTTCGGCGGCGGTGCGCTCGCCCGGATTGTGGGCGGCAACGGCCGAGAGCGAGCCGTCGGCCATGCGATAGCGGTATTCGCCGTCGGCATCGCGGGCTATGGGGAGGGCGTCGGTGTCGGTTACGAGTGTATGGAAGCGCTCGTCGCCCACCATGCGAACTTCGATAGTGGTGCCATCGGGCTGTGTCACGGTCTTTTTGCCGGGGAATGCGGGAGCGGCATTCATTTGAAATGCTGCAAGCGCTGCCGTAGCAGCTGCGATAAGGATAGACTTATTCATTTTCAGGGGTGGATAAAATCGGCTACGGTAGCTACTGGTGGCGCCGTGAGCCCGGTTTTACGGAATTTTGGGTTAAAGATAATCTTTTTTGGAGCGAAGCCGCAGGCCGCAGTCGTCTGCGGCTGCCGCAACCATGCAAAGTTAGCAAAATCCCTCCTTAAATCCAAACCGCGCATCATCCCCCATAGCTTCGAATGGGAAACCCACTCAAATATTTTGGAGACCTTAGGCTCTCTCAGGTCATTAAGACCCTTAGGACCCTTGGGAAGACAGGTCAGACCCCTTATTTCGCCGGCTTGGCGGCTACTGTGGCCGGTACGGTTACCAGTTTCACCGTTTTTACGCGCAGGCGGGCAGCCAGATAGCGCGAGAGCTCGCTTTGCGAGGCTGGGGGCAATGGCCGCGAATAGTGCACGAGGGCGATGTTGGCGGTGTCCAGGCTGCCGGTGGCTATGTCGCCGAACACGGCGCGTGTCACGGCGATTTCCGCCACCTGCGGGAATATCACCTTCAGCTCCGGGGCGAGCCGGGCCGAGATGGAGTCGTTCTCGCGGCGCATGGCTATCACGTCGCGCAGCGAGTCGATTTCCTGCTGCTGGCGCGTGAGCGACGTCTGCGCCATCTCGTAGATTTCCTTCACGGAGTGGCCCGGAGTCTGCGATGCGCCCAGGGCGTAATCGCCCTGCATTATATTGAGTTTGGCTCCCTGCAGCCCATAGTATTGCAGTTTGGCCGACATTGCAAGTTCGAGAGAATCCTGCGGGAGGGCTTTGCCGATAAGCGTTACGTTGACGGTGCGCTCACCTTTACGGTAGGTGGCCGTATGGCTGAGCACCTGAGTCTGCGGGAACTGGAATTCGTCGGCCACGAAGCGCGAGGCCTCCTGCTGGAAATTCTCCATGCGCAGCATGTTGTATGTAAGATAGATGCTCGGCAACAGGGTGAGGATGGCGGTGGTGTAGACTATATGGCGCATGCGCTTGGCTCGCTCGGGCACTGACGTAGGCGTGCGCTGGAAGTGCATCAGTTTCACCCCGATGAATGTCGCCAGCCCGATGTAGATTGAGTTGATCAGAAAGAGGTAGAGAGCGCCGAGGAAGTAGTGCATCTGGAATGTGGCCAGTCCGTAGCCCACGGTGCAGAGTGGGGGCATCAGCGCTGTAGCGATGGCCACGCCGGGAATCACGTTACCCTTGTTCTTCGAGGCGATGGCGAAGATGCCTGCGGCTCCGCCGAAGAAGCCGATGAGCACGTCGTAGATGGTGGGCGATGTGCGTGCCAGAAGCTCGCTGTGGCCTTCGCTCACGGGCGAGATCAGGAAGTATACCGTAGAGGCGAGTACCGAGAAGAGTGCCGCCACCACCAGATTGCGCATGGAGCGCTTGAGCAGGTCGAAATCCTCGATGCCTATGCCCAGCCCGAGACCGATTATCGGCCCCATGAGCGGCGAGATGAGCATGGCGCCGATTATTACGGCCGTGGAGTTGGTGTTGAGGCCCAGCGACGCGATGAGGATGGCGAACACCAGGATGAGGATATTGGTGCCGCGGAAGGAGACACCTTCGCGGATAGTCTGTTCGGCCTCGGCCTGCGGCACGAGATAGCCGTTGAACGAGAAATACCCTTTCAGGCGTGCGATTATGGTTTCGAGGTTCTGCATGATGCGGTGAATGGTTGATGAAATCCGGAGAGGAAATCATTCCGGCTGAAAGTCTAACAATCCGCTGCGCCTTAAGGTTCTATCCCAGCCTGCAAAAGCACCTGGTCGGCCATAGGAGTGTCGGAATGCGGGTCGAGCCATATTACCGACGGGTCGCGCCGGAGCCATGTGAGCTGTTTTTTCGCATAGACGCGTGTGTTTTTCGCCATGCGTGCCAAAGCGGTGTCGAAATCCCACCTGCCTTCTATCCACGCGAACATCTCCTTGAAGCCTACGGTGTTGAGCGAATTGAGGTGGCGCAGCGGGTAGACACGTCGCGCCTCCTGGGGCATCCCTTCGGCGGCCATGCGATTCACGCGGGTGTTGATGCGGGCGAAGAGTTCTTCGCGGGGCATGTCGATGGCGGCCTTGACCACGCGGAAGGGGCGATCCTTGACGCGTCCGGTGCGCAGAGTGGAATATGGCACGCCTGCCTCGATGCATATCTCCAGTGCATGGACCACGCGCCGTGTGTTCATCGGGTCTACTTCGGCGGCATACGTCGGATCAAGCTGCCGCAGCCGCTCCATCAGGTCTTCCAGCCCCTCGCGTTCGAGCATGGCGAGCACGTCGGCGCGTACGTCGGGCGATATGGTGGGGCGCTCGTCGATGCCGCGAACCACGGCGTCGACATACATCATCGACCCGCCGCACATCACGGCGTACCGCCCTCGGCTGAACAGCTCACCGAGCAGCCGCAGGCAGTCCTCCTCATATTGGGCGGCGCTGTAGTAGGCGTCGAGCTCGAGCGTGCCCACGAAGTGGTGGCGCGCGGTGGCCAGCTCGTCGGCGGTCGGAGCCGCGGTGGTTATCGGGATGCCTTTAAACATCTGGCGCGAATCGGCCGAGATGACGTCGCATCCCAGCCGTCGCGCCAGCGTGATGGCCAAAGCTGTCTTGCCCGACCCCGTGGGGCCGGTTATTACTATTAGTGTGGGGGTGGTGTCGGCCTGCATCAGCCCTGGGCCACGAGGCGTGCGATCTCCACAATGGTTTTCTCGGCTTTCTCCATCGAGGGGATGGGCACGAACTCATAGCGGCCGTGGAAATTCAGGCCGCCGGCGAAGATGTTGGGGCAGGGGAGGCCTTTGAACGAGAGCTGCGCGCCGTCTGTGCCGCCGCGGATGGGCTGCACCTTGGGTTTTACTCCGGCCAGTTCCATGGCTTTCTCGGCGATAGTGATTATGTGCATCACCGGCTCGATTTTCTCGCGCATGTTGAAATACTGGTCGCGGATTTCGATGGTGGCGCAGCCGGGGAATTCGTTATTGGTCTTGCGCGTCAGGTGCTCGAGTTCGCGCTTGCGGCGCTCGAAGCGGTCGCGGTCGTGGTCGCGGATTATGTAGGTGAGTGTGGTTTTCTCCACGTCGCCCTCGATTTTCACCAGGTGGTAGAACCCCTCGTAGCCTTCGGTGTGCTCGGGCGTCTCCCAGCGCGGAAGCATGAGGATGAACTGGTTGGCGATGCGGATGGAGTTCACCATCTTGTGTTTGGCGTAGCCGGGATGAACGTTGCGCCCCTTGAAGGTCACGTTGGCAACGGCTGCGTTGAAGTTCTCATACTCCAGTTCGCCTACCTCGCCGCCGTCCATAGTGTAGGCCCAGTCGGCGCCGAAGCGATCCACGTCGAATTTGTGGGCGCCCTGGCCGATCTCCTCGTCGGGGTTGAAGGCTATGCGGATTTTGCCGTGCTCGATTTCGGGATGAGCCTTGAGGTATTCCACGGCCGAGATGATTTCGGCGATACCGGCCTTGTCGTCGGCGCCAAGAAGGGTGGTGCCGTCGGTTACGATGAGGTCCTGACCCACGTAGTGGAGAAGTTCGGGAAACTCCGAGGGGGAGAGCACCACGTCGTTGTCTGCGTTGAGGGTGATGTCGCCTCCGTCGTAGGCGTTCACGATGCGCGGGTTCACGTTGTGGCCCGAGAGGTCGGGCGACGTGTCGAGGTGTGCGATAAAGCCTACGGTAGGCACCTCGCGGTCGGTGTTGGCCGGGAGCGTGGCCATCAGGTAGCCGTTCTCGTCGAGCGAGATGTCCTCCAGGCCGAGTTCGTGGAGCTCTTTTTCAAGCGCCTGTGCGAATTTATACTGTCCCGGAGTGGAGGGCGTAAGGTTTGTCAGCTCGTCGCTCTGGGTGTCGAATTTCACGTATTTCAGGAAGCGGTCGGTCAGATTCATGGTGATTTTTCAGGGGTTTGGAGTATAAATATATGGCCGCAAAATTAATAAATTCTGCGGCCAAATGCAAAAATGGATTGCGGGGGTTAAGGTTCGCCGACCGGGTCAGTTGCCGAAGCTCAGGGTGGTGTAGTATGCGCCGTTGGTCGAGGCGAAGCTGAGGGTAACGTAACGGCCGTCGGCGCCAAACCAGTTGGCCGTCACCGTGCCTCCGGTGTTTGAGTAGCCTACGGGCGCTCCGTAGCGACTCACGAATGTGTTGTAGAGTGCGTTGTAGCGTCCCATGTCGTAGTAGCCTGTGGCGTAGGTGAACTGCGAGCCGCAGAGGCGTCCGTCGGTGTAGTAGAGGGCCGCGTCGGGCCAGTTGTAGTTCATCTGGGGAACGTTGTTGAGATATACCACATCGTCGCCGTAGCTGCTCACGGAGTAGCCGCTGTTGGCCAGCGCCGAAATGGAAAGGCCGATTGAAGTGCCGAGCGTCAGGCCGAGAATCGTGCCGAACGCGGGACCTCCGGCGTGCCAGCGCCATGCGGGAGGAGGCACCGGGCGGTGGAATCC
>UREH01000031.1 GCA_900546835.1 uncultured Porphyromonadaceae bacterium | reverse complement strand
CTTATATATAAAACAAGCCATGAAATCCAGATTTTCAGCAATCATAGCGCTCGCGGCAGCCGCCATGCCGCAGCTGTGGGGCGCCAACCCCACGGAATGGAGCGTCAGTGCTCCCGTGGGCGACCTCCGGACCGAGATAGAGCGCACTCCCGAAAAGTCGGGCGGCATCTACTACGCCTACCCCGTGACGACCGACGACGATCTGACCGTGCCCGAAGGATTCGAGCCTGTATTCCTCACTCACTACGGGCGTCACGGCTCGCGCTGGTGCCTGAAAGACTACCAGTACCCGATGCTCGACTCACTCTTCGCCCTCAACGCGCGCATGGGCAACCTGACACCGCTCGGACTCGACGTGCGGCAACGACTTCTGCGCATCGGCGCTCATGCCGCCGGCCACGAAGGGGAGCTTTCGCCACTGGGCGAACGCCAGCACAAGGCCATAGCAGGGCGCATGGCCGCACGGTTTCCGAATCTTTTCACCGATTCCACACGCATCGAGGCCCGCAGCTCGCAGATTCAGCGCTGCATCATCAGCATGGCCGCCTTCTGCGAGCGGCTTAAGGAGCTCAACCCGAAGCTGCGCGTTCAGCGCCACGCCACCCCCTCCGACATGGCATTCATAGCCAACGGTTCGCCTGAGGCCGATGCCCTCGGCCGCCACGACGCCCCATGGCGCGCCACGGAAAAGTCCATGCGCGACTCTCTCATAGAGCCCTCGCGCCTGATGGCATCGCTTTTCGTGAATCCGGAAGCAGCTATTGACTCCATGCGCGCCGGCATCGCGAAAATGTACGCCCCGAAGCCCAAAAAGGGAGCCAAAACCCCGGAGCGACCTGAATTCACGCAGCGTCAGGCTGCGCAGTTGCTCATGAAGGTGCTCCACGACGTATCGGTCGACCTCCAGGACGTCGACGGCCTTGAGGACATCACGCTGCTCGACATCTTCACGCCCGACGAACTCTACAACCTCTGGCAGATGCTCAACCTCGACATGTATGTGCGCCACGCCAACGCTCCCGAAGGAGGGCTGCACGGAATGATGTGCGGCCGTCCGATGCTCGGGCGCTTCGTGGAGCTTGCCGACTCGGCGCTGGCAGCCGAGGGTGGGCCCCGGATACCCGTACAGCTTCATTTCGGCCACGACACCAACATAATCCGACTGCTGGCGCTGATGGGAGTGGAAGGATGCGACCGCAGCGAGAGTTCAGCACCCGGCTATGCACGTGCATGGCAGGATTTCCGCGTGTCGCCCATGGGTGCCAACGTGCAGCTCATTTTCTTCCGGAATCCGCAGGGACGCACGCTGCTGTTAGTGCGCCACAACGAGCAGAACGCCCGTCTGCCACTCCCCTACGTCACCGAGGGCGCACCATTCTACGATTGGCAGACCGTGCGTGCCTACTGGAAGGGAAAACTATAAAGGCCCCTTTACTCTGATAAGTAGAAAGTATAAAATAATTTTGAACAGTTACTTACCTTTGCATTTTATATGAGCCTTCGATATATCGCCATCGCCGCGCTCGCGGCCTGCGCCTCGGCCGCATATGCCGCCCACCCCGTTGAAGAGCTGCTCGAACGCATTGATTCGGGCGCCTCACGCAAAATCGCCGTTCAGGAGATTCCAGGCGCCACCGAATTTTTCGAAATCTCGGCCACGCCCGACGGGCGCCCGCTCATATCGGGCAACAATGCAGTCAACATCGCAGCAGGCCTCAACTGGTATCTCAAATACTACCCCGGCATCCACCTTTCATGGAACTCGATGACGGCCGCAATCCCCGAGTCGCTCCCCGTGCCTTCGGCACCCGAGCGCCACGAGACCTACGCCTCGCGCCGCTACTACCTCAACTACTGCACCCACTCCTACTCCATGGCGTTCTGGGACTGGGACCGCTGGCAGAAGGAAATCGACTGGATGGCCCTCCACGGCATCAACATGCCCCTGGCCATGACGGGCACCGACGTGGTGTGGCGCAACACGCTGCGTCGTCTGGGCTACTCCGACGAGGAGGCCGGACGCTTCATAGCCGGTCCGGCATTCCAGGCCTGGTGGCTGATGAACAACCTCGAAGGGTGGGGAGGCCCCAACCCCGAGCAGTGGTACGCCGACCGCGAGGCGCTGCAACGCCAAATCCTGGAGCGTATGCGCTCCTACGGCATGGAACCGGTGCTCCCCGGATATTCGGGGATGGTACCCCACGACGCCGACGAGCGTCTGGGCGTCGAGGTCTCCGGCAAAGGGATATGGAACGGATTCGAGCGTCCGGCGTTCCTGCTGCCCACGTCGCCGCGATTTAACGAGATAGCCGACATCTACTACGACGAGCTCACGCGCCTCAACGGCAAGTCGCGCTACTACAGCATGGACCCGTTCCACGAAGGTGGGAGCACCGAGGGCGTTGACCTCGCCGAGGCCGGCGGAATCATCGCCAAGGCAATGAAGCGCGTCAACCCCGAGGCCGTATGGGTAATCCAGGGGTGGAACGAGAATCCCAACCCGCGCCTGCTCGAAGGCGTTCAGAAGGGCGACATCGTGGTGCTCGACCTCGCGTCGGAAATCAAACCCAACTGGGGCGACCCGGCAAGCCCGTCGCCTTTCAAGCGAGAGAACGGCTACGGCGGCCACGACTGGATGTGGAACATGGTGCTGAACTTCGGCGGCAACACGGGCCTGCACGGACGCATCGACAACGTGATCGACGGCTACTACCGGGCCCGCGAGTCGGAGCGCTTCTCCCCCACCCTGACCGGCTACGGCCTTACCCCGGAGGGCATCGAGAACAATCCGATTATGTTTGAGCTGGCCTCCGAACTGATCTGGCGCCCCGAGCGTTTCAGCCGCGAAGAGTGGCTCGACGGCTACGTGCGCGCCCGCTACGGCCACGACGACGCCGACCTGCGCCGCGCCTGGCAGCAGCTCGGCTCCACAATCTACAACTGCCCCTGGGGCAACCTTCAGCAGGGAACGACGGAGTCGGTGTTCTGCGCGCGTCCGTCGACGCGTGTATGGCAGGCATCGAGCTGGAGCAAGATGCACCCTTACTACGACGGTGCAGACGTGATAACGGCCGCCGAGGCCTTCCTCTCGGCTGCCGACCGCTTCCGTGGGGTAGAAAACTATGAATACGATCTTGTCGACATCCTCCGTCAGGCCATCGCCGAAAAGGGGCGCATCGTATACCACGAGATGGTCGATTCGCTGCGTGCAGGCTCGCTCACGGGCTTTGAAAATGCCGCCGGCCGCTTCCTCGCGCTCCTCGACGGCCAGGAGCGGCTGCTACAGACGCGCCCTGAATTCAAGGTAGGCAAATGGATTGCCGATGCACGCGCGCTGGCCGCCGACTCCCTCCACGCCGACGCGATGGAGGAGAACGCCCGTCTGCTCGTAACCACCTGGGGTCCGCGCACAGCCAGCGAAAAGGGCGGCCTGCGCGACTACGGCCACCGCGAGTGGGCCGGTATGATGGCCGACTTCTACCGCCCGCGCTGGGAGGCATGGATCGCCATGCAGGCCGACCGCCTGCGCCGTGGCGAGGCTCCGGTCGACACCTATGCCGACCGCTTCGCCAAACGCGCCGCCATGGCCATCGAGGCCGACTACTCCACCGGCATCAGCTGGAGCGACGTCGGCGACTCGGAAATCGGTTGCCCCATCGACTTCTACGAGATGGACGCCAAGTGGGTGAGCTCCCGCAAGCCCTACAGCGTCGCTCCCGAGGGCGACGTTGTAGCCACCGCCCTCTCGCTCCGCCCCCTGCTGAAATAAAAAAAGCCGCCCCTTCGCCCACTGGGGCGGAGGGACACTCTAACGCCCGGACGTGAGCATTGGTTCACGTCCGGGCGTTGAAGTTTTTTAAGTCAGTATGGTTGGCTTAGCGGGCCACCTTGATAGTCTGCTGCGGAGCGGCGAGGATATAGATGCCGCGGGGCAGGTCGGTCAGCGCGTCGGCCTTGGCGACCTGACTGCGCACGAGTACACCGCCGGTGGTGTAGACGTCGACAGGCGTCTGGTCGGTGATGCCTTGCTCTTCGGCAGCAACATCCTCAACACCGGTAAGCACATGCTGCTCGTCGAAGAAGATTGCATAGCGGTCGGCATTCGAGCGGGTGGAGTGCCCGTAGACGAAGGCACGGTTGCCGTCAACGCGGAAGGGGTCTTCATTCTGGAAGAAGGCCTGCTTATAGTCGTTCTGATCGAGGTCGTAATGCGACTCGCCGACAGGACTACCCTCTATTGTGCCGGTAAGATAGCCGTCAAAATAAGTGTTGTGGTAGTTGGTGGGTACACCGCTGAACGTCTTGACACATGAATATGCCGGAGTCTCAGCCTCTTCCTCGGCCACGCGTGCCGGAGCGCCCTTGGGCTTGAGCCATTCAATAGCCTCGGCCTGAAGGGGAGGCTCGGGCGCGGAGGGATTCTTCACGATATAGGGAGTGTTGGCCTTGATCTGGGTTACGACCTCGCCCGAAAGGAAAATCAGATGATACTGATAGCCTTCCAGCTCTCTGTCCTCGTGGCCGGTAGCCTTGTAGACCTCCAGGCCCTCGGGAGCCTCGGCATCGAAGGGGAGGATAAGAGTATTGTAGACGTTAGGGAAGTCAACGTTGATGGTCTGAGCAGTCGTGTTGTCCTGACCGTCGCCAAGGTCGTAAAGGCGAAGGTTGGCAAGGTAGAAGGAGGTGGCGGAGGTTTTGGAGTCCTTATCATCCGTCCCATTTGGCTCTTTCCCGGTGGGTCGTGCGAAATGCAATGATATGTCTGATGCAGAGCCTGTCACCTCGAATTCAACCTCATAGCGACCATTTTGTTCGCTCCTGGCAAACCAGGAGGCAACTGCATTTGCATCCTGCTCGCCGGCGGCAAACCCGTTGTTGTTGTTAGCTATAGGGAAGTTGTTGGATTGTCCGCTGGCAGTAAGCGTAAGTTGCGATTCCTGATTAGTAGAAAGCGCCTGGAATACGAGCCGATATTTACCGCCGGGGAGAGAGGGAATGGTTCCATCAACATAAAATCGGGATGTTTTTCCATCATCCGTTGTATATCGCCAGTTGCAATTGGAAGGAACATAAAAACCATTAGGATTTTTCCATTTAGGGAGATTATACGCGCGATTCAGGTAACCACCTGCCCCATTAACTTCAATTCTATCAATGTTGGCATTTTTCTTTTTGGTAAGCGACCAATTATCGTTAAACTGATTGAAATTGTCGTCGGAAGTATCCCCGGTCGCGTTGCCAAAGTTGGCATTGGGTATCAGATAAGTGACATCCATGGGGTGGTTCCGCTTTGCCATTGCGGCATTTTCGGTCTGGCGCTCATCGTAGGGCACAAGCACCCACATCTGATAGGGGTTGTTGTCGTCGGCATTTGCCTCGGGATCGACATAATACTGTGGAGCGTCGACATAAGCTCCAGAATTGTAATGCTTAAAAGCGCAGAGACGCGTGCCGGTCTGGTCGGTAAGATAAACCACCTCCCGGCCGTCGTAACGTCCGGTTGTAATGCTGAATGTAACAGTTTCGGAACTTTCCTTGGCTCCGTCGCAATAATAATACTTCTCTTCCGCTTTCTTGAAGTATCCGCGGTCGGTTTTCAAGAAATAGCGACCGGTAGCCTTGTCAAGGGTAATATCCACGGCATGACCTCCGTCGCAGACCACTCCATGCGCACCATAGTTGGCGCCTGCGCCGAAATACTGCTTCATATTGGCAGTTTCGGTGGCACCAACATTCAGGAGGAAGAATTGCTTTCCGTCGTAGGGATTCTCGGGAAGTTTGTCCCAGTCCTGATTCTCATCGATAGCGTATTTCACTACAGGAGGATTCTCTCCGGCGAAGTCATTTTCGATTATGGCATATACGAGTTCGTCGCCATGTACGTCGTAGATTTTATCGTCGCTGTGCTTCTTGGTGCGGTCGCGGAGCACATAGTCGGAGAAGAAGATACCGAGCGGTCCGGCTCCCTTATGCTCGTTAATCCAGGTGACGGTATTGGGATTGAGCACGCTTGCGCCTCCCTTGTATCCGTTGGTGTTGTCGAGGGGATTGCTCGAGCCGGAATTGTCGATTGAAGTGAAGTTCATCACCCACTCGGCGCGGTAAACTCCATTGGCATTCATCATTTCCATAGGCGTAGGCTGCGACTGAGTGAATGCCATGAGGTTCTTGCAATGCTCAAGCTTGCGGTTGCGAACATCGTCATTGCCCTCCGAAATGTCCTGAACATGGAGTTTCGTGGTCAGGTCGGGGTTGAGTTCGTTGGTGATGCCTGCAGGGTTATACTGGTTGGGGAATTCTGTGTCCCAGTTGGTGATACGGGCCTGCTTGTCGAGGTGAACGAACGAGATGCGGTCGCGGGTGAAGAGCACCATCTTGCCGCGGGCCTCCTTCACTGTGAGATTCGGCTCGAAATTTACCACATACTGCCCGTATTTCTCTTCGAAAATGCGCTTGAGCTCCGAGTTGTAGCGGGCACGGTCGGCGTCGCTCACCTTGCGGCCTGCGCCGCGCTCGCTCGACGAATTGTAGACGTTGCCACGGAAGAAGTGGACTACGAAAAACTCCTTGGGATGCTTCTTAAGGAATGCGACCATATCGTCGACGGCCTCCTCGAGTTTTTTGGTTGTGCGTGCAATACCGTGATAGCAGTAAAGCAGATCGTCGCTGTGGAGACCCGGACGCAGGTCGATACCGCGGATACCGCGGTCGAGCTGCTCGCGCATCGTAACAGCCTGGGTGGTCGACGAGGCGTTGCCCGAGGAACTGTAGGTGTCGCCGGCCCAGTTTTCTTCGCCGGTAGCAAAATTGTGTGCACCCGGGATGGATACGTGGGCAACAAACATGTTGTCGGGAAGGTCGGCCATCCAGTGTTCGGCCTGACGCTCGTCGGTGGAGGCCACGAGCTGTCCGTTCTGCCATGTCTTGTTCCAGGTTTTGCCCATATACTGGTCGGTCCATCGCTGGCCGTCCCAGGAACTCGGCAAGGATGAGATTTGCGCAGCAACGGTCATGGAGCAAGCCATGACGGTTAGCGCCAAAGAAAGTTTTCTCCTGTTAGGCATTTGCTTAGATTATAAAGTAAAAAAAGTAGATTTCGGTTAAAAAGTAGATAAAGAAGCCGCAGATGGTTGATTTGCAATTGAGTGAGTCTACGGCGGAAAGCCGCACTGGGCAAACCGCCGGCTCGGTTATGCTTAATTTAAGCGTGTTTTAAGATAGATTTTACGCAAATTTATGTGTTTTTTTACACACCGATACGTTCATTTTGTTAAAAATCATTACACACGTGTGTTTTTTAACACTTTTTTCTCCTGCATGCTTCCACAAACCGGGATGGCAACTGCATCTGATTTTAGCGGCTCTCCAATCCGGGTGCGTGAGGTACAAAAAGATTCGCACTCCCTCTAAGAGTGTGTATGATAATTAATGCTTATTTCAGGGGCATTCATAAACATGGTTTGTCTGGATATGCTGATCCCTTCTTTTGCAAGAACGCCCACAATCTGGGCCGGAGACCATTGTTCGTCCTTAATCCACTGTTCGATACGCCATAAAAGAAGTCTGGGTGTCTTGTTGTGGGGCGTCCCGTGCTTTCTCCGGCTCTCGGCCAACAGTTGGGCGCTCCTGTCGTTATAGCCCCCTTTCCGGGTGGCATTACGTTTATACTCGCGGCAGACTGTCGAGGGGGATATTCCCATTTCTGCCGCAATCTCCTTCTGGGTCTTCGCCTTGCGCGTCCCTCTGTTTTGATGTTCCACAAAAAGGTGATACCTTTGTGCTGGGATTAGTTGTTTGTACATGAGCAATACAAAATTAATTAATCTCGGGGAGACTTCGGTCTCCTTTTTTGTATTGCCTTGGACTAATGTTACCTTTCGGTCGGGAATGAACGCCTTTCGGTGGGGAGGGGCCGTGGCTTCTATGAAGCCCCATCCCCACCGAAAGCCATTCATCCCTGCTGCCTCAAATTTTATGAGAGTTTACGCAAGAGGAAAATTGCGTTTCGACTTTGACTTTAGGTAGCGGACGGTGTACTTATGGTGTACTGAATGCCGGCGTCCTATCGGGCACGCCGAAGCACCTCCTTCCGCCAACAATGAGTCGTCAATATGTTAAATAAACTTAATGGAGTGTAGTATTAACACTTTCCTATGTTTTTTTTAGCTTATATTTGTGATGCATTATGGGCGAAGTGCATTTATGCCCGGCGTAGAGACGCCTGAAATTATCCGCCCCGATTTGCCTACCTATCTGACATTCAACATTATGCGCATCGTCGCGCACCCGGAGCTCCACGCGGAATCCGGCATGCGGGCCAATTCCGGCGGGGGCCGCCGCCCTGAAGCATATATGGTAATTTCTGATTCAAAGCAATTAAATTTATCTATACCTTAAAACAAACCATGTCTCTCAGTATGGAAAAAGAGAAATCTCAGAATGCCCGTCGTGGCATGATTTCGCGCATGGTCCTGTTGCTGGCCTGCCTGTTCGCCGGAATTTCGGCATGGGCGCAGGGCACCGTGACCGGTACCGTGACCGACGCCAACGACGAACCCCTTATTGGTGCCACTGTGCTTGTCAAGGGAACTTCGGTCGGCACCTCGACCGACATCGACGGAAAATTCTCCATCGCCGCCGCCCAGGGCAAGACTCTGGTGGTGAGCTACGTGGGCTACACCACGCAGGAAGTGCCCGTGAAAGGTTCCACAGTGAACGTCGTACTTAAAGAAGACACCGCCCTTCTCGACGAGGTAGTCGTGATCGGCTACGGCACGATGACCCGCAAGGACGTGACCGGCTCCATCACCACCGTCAACGCCAAGGACCTCAACGTGGGTGCCTTCACCGACCCCGGTCAGCTCCTGCAGGGTAAGGTTCCCGGCCTCGTGGTAGTTCAGAACTCCGACCCCAACGGCGGCGTGAACTCGCTGACCCTCCGCGGCGCCTCGACCCTCAACGGTTCCACTTCGCCCCTCTACGTGGTCGACGGTATTCCCGGCGTAAACCTCAACCTGATTCCCCCGAGCGAAATCGAGAGCATCGACGTGCTCCGCGACGCATCTGCCACGGCCATCTACGGCTCCAAGGCTGCCAACGGCGTTATCATCGTAACCACCAAGCGTGGCTCCGAAGGCCCCGCGCGCGTAACCTACTCGGGTTATGTAAGCTGGGAGAAAATCGCCCACGACAACAAGATGCTCACCGCCGACCAGCTGCGCCAGTATGCCGCCGACAACGGCCTGACCATCCGCAACGACCGCGGCAACGATACCAACTGGGCCAAGGAAACCCAGCGCACCGGTTTCGCCACCAACCACAACCTATCGATTACCGGCGGCAACAAGACCACTACCTACAATGCCTCGCTCTCCCACACCAAGCGCGACGGTATTATTAAAGGTGTCGGCAACAACCTCTTCACCGGCCGTGCATACGTGGAGACCAAAGTGCTCAAGGAGCGCCTGACCATCGGCGCCGGCATCAACGGCAACATCCGCAAGGAGTGGGGTGTGCCCCGCAACGACAAGGGCGGATCCGTCTACGAGGCCATGTACTACTACTCGCCCTTCGCTCCCGTCTACAACGACCAGGGCGGCTGGTTCGAGGACCTCTCCATCTCGCAGAACTACAACCCCCTGGCCCTCATCTACGAGGACCGCTCCATGGCTACCTTCAAGCGCCTGCAGTTCACCGGCAAGGCAAGCCTGAAGATTATCGAAGGCCTCCTGCTGAACGCCAACTTCAGCTACGAGACCCAGAACTACCACTACCGCGACTACTACTCCACTCAGTCGCAGACCAACAAGAAGCACGGCCAGTCGTCGCAGAACGTTACCAACGACTGGGCCAAGCTGATGGAAATCTACGCCAACTACGACAAGACGTTCAGCGAAGTACACAAGCTCGCCCTCATGGCAGGATACTCCTGGGAAGAGCATAAGAACGGCTACGGCCTGGGCGCACGCGGCTACAACTTCTGGGACGACACCACCGGATGGAACAACCTCTCCTACGCCAACAGCTACGACACCGACCCCTTCTGGGGCAACCTTGAGAACCAGACCCGCATGATCTCGTTCTACGGCCGTGCCAACTACAGCTATGCAGGCCGCTACATGTTCCAGGCAGCCGTTCGTCGCGACGGCGCCTCGGTGTTCGGCTCCAACAACAAGTGGGCTACCTTCCCCTCGGCCTCCGTGGCATGGCGTCTGAGCGAGGAAAGCTTCATCAAGGACCTCGGCATATTCACCGACCTCAAACTCCGCGCAGGCTGGGGCCAGAGCGGTAACTCCCAGGGCTTCGACATCTATTCGGCCAAGTTCTTCTACGATACTGCTGGCCGCTTCGAATATACCGACCCCTCCACCGGCACGGTGACATCCTATAAGGGTGTGACCGCCGCCCGCAACGTAAACGACAACCTCAAGTGGGAAACTACCACGATGCTCAACCTCGGCCTCGACTTCGCGTTCCTCAACGGCCGCATCAACGGTACCATCGAATGGTACAACAAGACCACCAAGGACATGATATGGGGCTATCCGGTATCAATGGCCAAATATCCCGTATCGACGCTTGTGGCCAACGTCGGCAAAATGCGCAACCGCGGTATCGAGCTTACCATCAACGCGGTGCCCATCCAGACCAAGGACTGGAACTGGTCGACCTCGCTCAACTTCTCCCATAACAAGAATGAGGTTGTGAGCGTATCGAACGACGAGTTCAACGCCGGCATCCTCAACCAGGCCAATCTCGACTTCCCCGGCCTCTCCGCTGGCTGCGACATCCAGCGCATCGTCGAGGGCAAGCCTATCGGCTCCTTCTACATGTGGGAATGGGCCGGATATGACGATCGCGGTATCTCCGTGTTCAAGGACTACGACGCCGACGGCAATCCAGTGCTCAACGCCGACGGCACCCAGGCCACCACATCCAACCCCGGTCAGGAAGACCGCATGTATGTGGGCAACGCCCAGCCCAAGCTCACCATGGGATGGAACAACACCGTAACCTGGAAGAACTGGGACCTCAACATCTTCTTCACCGGCGTATTCGGCCAGAAGATTTTCAACGAGAACCGTGCATACTACTCCTATATCGGCGCCATCGAGCAGGGTAAGAACTGTATCGCCTCCATTCTCGACGAGCAGCTGCCCACCGACGGTCTCGCACAGTATCCCTCCGACCGCTACCTTGAGAACGGCTCCTACTTCAAGCTCTCGACCCTTACACTCGGCTATACCTTCCGCAACTGCTTCAACGGCTGGCTCAATAACCTCCGCCTCTACGTGTCGGGCAACAACATCTTCACCATCACCGGCTACAAGGGCCGCGACCCCGAAATCAACCTCGGCGGTCTCGCCCCGGGTCTCGACTCGCGTAAGGACCACTTCCCCCGCGCCCGCCAGATTCTCGTAGGCGTCAACGTGAACTTCTGATAAGTAGTGTATTTCTCCAAACCTTAAATACAATCCGAACAGAATTATGAAATTATATATCAAAGGTCTGATGTTGCTGGGCATCCTGGCCGGCTCGGCCTGCACCGACCTCGACGTCGACCTCGACAACAAATACACCCAGCTCCCCGACAACCCCATCATCGTAGAGGGTGAGTTCAACGCCGTATACCGCAACCTCCACGGCTGGTTCGGCCGCGACATCGACGAGGGCGTAATGATGCAGGGCGACGACATGATGGCGATATGCTATACCGCGGGCAACTACTACGACGACGGCCGTGCCATCAACGGCTCAATCCACTGCCTCACTCTCGACAACTGGAACACCTGGATGCTCAACGACATCATGAGCGCATGCAATGAGTCGTCGAAACGCATCGCTTCCTACGGAGGTCCTGAGTTCAACGACCCCATCGTGGCTCCCGTGCGCGCAATCCGCGCATACTACCACTTCTGGGGTATGGAAGTGTTCGGCGACATTCCCATCTACGACCATGTGTTCACCGAAGCCGATGTGGTTGAGCGTAAACCGCGCGCCCAAGTCGCCCAGTTCATCGCCGACGAACTCGAGGAAATCCTCGCTCAGACCAAAGAGAACGGCGACCCCGCTCTCAGTAAGAAAAACGACATCTCCACCTACGGCAAGCCCAACTACTGGATGGCCTGCGCCCTCCTTGCCAAGGTTTATCTCAACTGGGGCGTCTACACCAACCCCATCACCGAGGTTACAGCCGACACCCCCAACCCAAAGCTCGACCGCTGCGTGGAGCTCTGCGACGAACTCATCACCTGCGGACTCTTCGACGTCGGAACAGGCTACCGCAAGAAGTTCTTCCCCGACAACGGTCCTGCTGTTGTCAAGGACTTCATCTACGCCTACAACGTTGACCACGGCAACTTCCAGGACGGCACCAAGACCTGGATGCGCTGGAGCTACTACAAGCTCAAAGGCCAGATCAAGCCGCAGATTTACGGCTGGGATATCAGCAACTCAACCGCAGGTACCCACGTGCTCACTCCCGAGGCAGCTCGGAAATTCAACCTTCCCGGCGATGAACGCAACGACATGATTCTCAGCGGCAAAGTGTTCGCTTGGGATAATAATTTCAACATCACCACCACCCCGGTAAACTATTATGCCGACGACTCCTGCACAGACGAGGTTCTGATTGGTCAGCTCGAATTTGTACCCGATTTCGAGCTGGAAGATCCTTCGATTAATTCTGTGGGCAGTGAATCCGCACCTGCGGCCAACCGCGTAAATATCCGCAAGGGCAAAGCTCTGCTGAACAGCCGCAAGGGTGCACGTTGCTTCAAATATCCCGCACGCCAGCAGGACTATGACCTCTACAACCGTCAGCAGGAAAACGACTATGCCATCTTCCGACTTGCCGATATCGTGCTGATGAAGGCTGAATGCCTCCTGCGCGGCGCACGCCCCACCCTGGGCGACACCCCGGCATCGCTGATGAACATCGTACGCCACTGCTCGGGCGCTCCCGACGTAACCGGCACCCCCACCATTCAGGACTTGATGGACGAGCGTCTGCGCGAACTCATCATGGAGCCCTGGCGCCGCAACGACCTTATCCGCAACGGAATGTTTGAGGACGACTGGGCCTGGAAAAACGGCTGGTATGAAAACGGCGTATGGCATGAGCGCCTCTCGCCCTGCGGCACCCCCGCCCGCGACAAGCGCCACCGCCTCTTCCCCATCCACCGCGGTATCCTCGAAGCCAACACCAACTGGCAGCAGAACCCCGGCTATCAGGGCATCTGATTTGCCAGGACTATGAACCTGTAAAGCGGGCCGCTCGCCGGCCGGATACGCCTGTAGGGCGGCCCGCTCAAACGTAGGGCTGCACCACGGTGCACTCTACAATCTGAGACTTCTCTCCCGATATTTTATCCTCACCTTTTTCACTCAGAAAAAATTTTCTAACATTTCTTTTTTAACCTTAATTTTTACCCTTATGTTGAAAAATTACTTCAAAAGCGGTATGATGCTCCTTGCAGCTTCTGCAATCGCAGCTTCCGCTTCTGCCGGCGACTTCGTTGATGTCAGCCGCAAGTACATGAAAGATCTCAACTGGTATACCAGCGGATGGCAGGGCTATGTAGGCAACGTTGCCAACGGCGTAGGCGAAGTGTGGGGCGGCGCTTTCGACTGCTACCAGTACATCGACGAACTCCCCGCAGGTCAGTACACACTCTCTGTCGACGCTTTCTATCGCTGCGCCGACAACGACTATGCCAAGGCCAACATGGCCGGCAATGCCGACCTCAACACCTGCTTCATCTATGCCGGCGATGCTACGAAGACCGTCAAGGCTCTCTTCGACGGCCGCGAGACCGCACCCAACGGAATGGGCGAAGCTGCCACTGCTTTCGCCAATGGAGAGTACACGAATGAGCTTACATTCAACCACCCGGGTGGTACACTCCGCATCGGTATCAAAAACACCGGCTGCTACTACGACGAATGGGCTTGCTTCGACAACTTCGAACTCGTTGGTCCCGACAACGTCAACTACACCGAAAAGATCATCAACAACGACTTCTCGGATGGCGCTGAAATCAACAACAACGGCGCTTTCAACGCCCGCGGCGTCTGGGAATCTCCCAAAAACAAATGCCCCGACGTGCAGAAAGACGGCACAGCAGGCGGCAACTGGCGTAAGTGCGGTGGCTCACCCTACATGTACGGTCAGAAAGTAACTCTTCCCGCCGGTAAATACCGCTGGGGTATGAAGACCTTCCACCGCTACGGAGCTGTCGAGGCTGAGGACGGCACCTACCAGAACCACAAGACCGGTATCGAAACAGAACCTTACGGCGTATCCGCACGTAAAGGCAGCGATTGGTATAAAGCCAACGACTACGACACCTACAATCTCAACGAGAACATCGATCTGGATTATGCTCACGCATTCCTTATGGTTGTAAACGCTGATGCATTCCCCGCCAACACCTACATGGTAGGCGACGACGGCGACATCTGGGCTTCCAGCGAAGCAGCCTGCGGCATCAAGCCTGCCAACGGCGACAAGCGTGTCCGCATCAAGGACGCATGGGAAATCTGCAACGGCAACTACAAGGAAATGCCTAAGAACTGCCCCTCTTTCTGCTACAAGGACGTCGAACCCCATAACGACGGCAAACCGTACGTTAAGAACACCAACTACTGGTGGCATGACTCGGGTCACGAACGTGAATCCGGCGCAGCTTTCGTCAACGAAGGCGACAAATACTTCCAGTATGTAGAATTCGAGCTTCAGGCTCCCACCACTCTCTATGTAGGTATGGGCAAACAGGCTAATACCAGCGACGGCTACTGGCAGCCCTGGTGCGACTCGCGCCTCATGCAATGGGATGAAAGCGCAGCAGGCGTTGAAGGCGTAGGCGTTGACAACCTCGAAGCCGAAGGCCCCGCTGAATACTACAACATGCAGGGTGTACGCGTTGCAGAGCCCACCACAGGTCTCTACATCGTCAAGCAGGGCAACAAAGTCTCCAAGCAGCTCATCCGCAAATAAGCCGCTTCCCGACTTGCCCCTACATCCGCAGATAAGCCTCTCCCTCCGGATTCGCCACTTATCTGCCCCATATAGGACATCAATCTAAATTGCCTATATCATCACCCCAGGCCTTCGCCCCCTTCCGGGCGAGGGCCTGCCTTTTTAATTGTCAAATTGACAAAAGCAAAAAGCGTCTTTAAAGACCCTAAGGTCTCTAAAGTCTTAAAGACTATAAGGGGCACACAGTACTTTAAGATCCCTGAAGCCCTGAGTGGCGTCATAGGGTCCCCAGGGCCGCATTAAGACTCATTAAGGCGTGCAATTTTGCCGTTTGCGAAATTGTAGCTAAATTTGCCGTTGATGGAATACCGCAACACACAGCGTAGGTTGCGAAGCATTGCCCGCAGAATCGGCGGACGGATTGCCTTGCGTGGCGAGGCTTTCCGCCGGGTAGTCGCGGCCTTTCTGGCCGTGGCCATGCTTGCATCGTCGATGCCGATAGGGGCTTACGCGCAGGCTCCCCAACAAGGACGCCGCATAAGTTCGGCCCACAAGGGAACTCCTGTGCGCCGCACGGCGCAGGCCGCTAAAGCCCCGGAGGCCGATACGCAACTTCCCGACAGCATCGGGCTGAGCGCACCCGCCACGGGCGACGTGGAGGTGGTGCAGGAGAGTTTCACTACCGACGGCGACCGCGTGGACATCACCGCACGCGACACCATTCCCGTGGAGATTGACCGCCAGGCTGTGGAGCGCCAGATCCTCTGGGCCGACAGCGTGAACGCCGCAGCCGACTCGCTCGGACTCACACCGGGCGAGGCTATGGCCAACGACTCGATAGCCGCACTGCTGGCCAAAGCCGACAAACCCAGGGAAGACGAATGGGTGCCCCTCGAGGTGGAATTTAACCCTGACCCCACAAAAGCCGTATGGATGTCGGCGCTCTTCCCGGGTCTGGGCCAGGTGTACAACCGCCGCTATTGGAAACTGCCGATAATAGTGGGAGGCTACCTCGGGCTGGCCTACGCCACCAACTGGAACAACTCGATGCTGCGCGACTACACGGTGGCCTACGCCGACCTGCTCGACAACGACCCCAACACGCGCAGCTACATGAATATGTTCTCGCCAAACGTAAAGGAGGAGAATCTCGACAAGGGATGGCTGCGGAACGTACTACAGTCGCGTAAGAATTATTTCCGCCGCAACCGCGACCTCTGCATCATCTGCATGGTAGGGGTCTACCTGCTCGCCATGGTCGACGCCTACGTAGACGCTTCGCTATCGCATTTCGACATCTCACCGGATCTGTCGATGGACGTCGCGCCGGCCGTGATGCGCGACGGACGTCAGCGCTATCCCTCCGTAGGGCTCGTGTGGGCCCTTAATTTCTGAACACAGTGCACAACGAATGAAAACGCTCCGACACATAGCTCTTTCAGCCGCCCTCTGCGCCGCCGCTCTCTGCGCGCAGGCACGGCCCTCGATACTCACGCTGGCCGACGCTGCCGCCGACTCTACGGTGGTGTTTCCCGAAAGCGTGGAGACCGACGTGAACCGCATGATGCAGAACTGGTATCTGCAGAACTACACTGCTCTCGACAAGGAGGTTGACAACCGTCCGGACGTGGCCACCACCGACGCCGAACTGATCGAGCGCCTGCAGGCCATCCCCACCACCATCGAAATGCCATTCAACTCGGTGGTGCGCCAATACATCGACATGTATACCGGACGCAAGCGCTCGCTGGTGGAGAGCATGCTCGGCATGAGCCTCTACTATATGCCTATATTCGAGCAGGCCATCGAGAAGGAGGGAATCCCCATCGAGCTGAAATATCTGCCCGTAATCGAGTCGGCGATGAACCCCGACGCCGTATCGCGCGCGGGAGCCGTGGGCCTCTGGCAGATTATGCTCCCGACAGCCCGCGGGCTTGGATTGGAAATCAACACGCTTGTTGACGAGCGCCGCGACCCGGTGCGCTCGTCGGAGGCTGCTGCGCGCTATCTGCGCGAGCTCTACGACATATATAAAGACTGGTCGCTGGCTATAGCCGCCTACAACTGCGGCCCGGGCAACGTGAACAAGGCCCTGCGCCGTGCCGGCGACGACGCCCGAAAGGACTTCTGGGCCATCTACCCCTACCTCCCACGGGAGACGCGCGGCTACGTGCCCTGTTTCATTGCAGCCACCTACGTGATGAACTACTACAACAAGCACAACATTTCGCCCGCACTGGCAAAGAAGCCGATTGTAACGGACTCCGTCCACGTGAACCGTCGCGTACACTTCCAGCAGATAGCCGACATACTGAAACTCCCGGTGGAGCAGCTTCAGGTGCTCAATCCGCAATACCGCAAGCAAGAGATCCCAGGCACGCCCGACCGCCCCTGGCCGCTTGTGCTTCCGGCCAACCAGACCTACGCCTACATAATGAGCGAGGACGCCATAGCGGCTCACAACGCCGACCTTTACGCCCGTCGCGACGTAGTGGAACCTGCCACTGGCATGGAGGCCCGTCCGGCCACCGTCGACGGTCAGGAAGGAGAATGGGTCGTGACCGAGGACGTGAAATGGCACAAAGTGCGCCACAACGAGACCATGGCCTCTATCGCCAAGCGCTACGGCGTGAGCCTCAAGAGCCTAAAGCGCTGGAACGGCAACATCCGCAAGCCACGGCGCGGGCAGTCGGTGAAAATCGTAAGCACCAAACGGGTGTTCAAGCCCTACGAGAAGCAGCCGACCGATTCCACGACGATACAGCAGAACGTGGAGCCAACCGACAATCTTCTTGTGCGCAACCCCGAAACAGCCGGGACCGCCACAGAGCAGCTCACTGCCACCGTGGACGAGGCTACAGCGCTCGATTCCATCGACAACGGCAGCGAAGCCGTAGCTGACGCCGGAATGGACGCCGCCACAACTGCTGAAACCTCCGCCGGAGCCGC
>UREH01000030.1 GCA_900546835.1 uncultured Porphyromonadaceae bacterium | reverse complement strand
GTGCAGCGCGGAGAAATATTCGGATTCTTCGTGATTCCGCGCGATTTCGAGCGCGACGCCCTTTCCGGCAATGCTCCTACGCTGACGTTCTACAACAATCTGACCTACTATGTGCCGGGCACGCTGGTGTTCAAGGGGTTCAAGACCCTGGCTGTGACTACCTCGGGGCGCGTGGTGCAGACGTCGATGGTTGAACGCGGCATTTCGCCCAAGCTCGCGGGAACATTTCTTCAGCCGATGGACGTGGCGTCGCACCCGCTCAACAATCCATGGCTCAACTACTCCTATTATCTGTCGACGTCGTTTCTCCCCGGATTGCTCGAGCTGATGATTTTCATCATGACCGTTTACGCCATCACCCACGAGATTAAAAGCGGCAGCTCAATGGAATGGTTGCGCACGGCCCGCGGCGATATCTGGACGGCTGTTATCGGAAAGCTTCTGCCTCAGACGCTGATTTTCACCGTGCTGGCATTCGGTATGGTGTCGATGATGTTCGGCTGGCACCATTTCCCGATGAACGGCTCGCTGCCGGCTATGCTCCTCGCGGCATTTCTGTTTGTTGTTGCCTGCCAGAGTTTCGCCGTGATTGCGTGCGCCGCCGTGCCGAATATGCGCCTGGCGCTCTCGATATGCTGCCTGAGCGGCATTCTCGCATTCTCGCTGGCCGCCTTCTCGTTTCCGGTGCAGTCGATGTATGGCGCGATGGGAATCTTCTCCTATCTGCTCCCGGTAAGATATTATTTCCTGATTTATATCAACGTGGCGCTCAACGGTCTCCCGGTATTCTTCACGCGGTTTAATTATGTGGGGCTACTGGTGTTCCCGATTCTGGCCGTGGCCCTGACTCCCCTGATGAAGCGCCATCTGCTCAAACCGGTCTATGTGCCCTGACTATCAAAGAAACAGCTTATGAAATGGTTTTCTGACGCAGCCCATGTTTTCCGGCGGGAATTCCGAATGGTGTTCCGCGACCCGGGCATCATGCTGTTTTTCTTCGCTCTTCCGCTGGTTTACCCCATCGTATACTCCCTGATCTACAATCCGGAGGTTACGCGCGACATGCCCGTTGCGGTTGTCGATTCCGACCGTACGTCGCTCTCGCGCGAGTTCGTGCGCCACGCCGACGCCACCCAGGCAATGAAGATATGCGGCTACGCCTCCAACATCGAGGAGGCCAGACGCTGGTGGGCCGAAAAGAAATGTTTCGGGGTGATATATATTCCATCCGGCTATTCGGAGCGTGTGGGGCGCGGGGAGCAGGGACTCGTGCATTTCTACAGCGACGTCAGTCTGCTGTTGCGCTACCGCACTTTCCTCTCTTCGCTCACGGAGTTGCAGATGGCCACCGACTCCGATCTGCGTCAGGAAGCCATCAATACCCTCGGGCTCCCCGTAAGCAATAGTTCCTCGATACGTACAGAAGCCTATTTCCTCGGCAATCCGCAGCAGGGTTTCGCATCGTTCATCATTCCGGGTATCGTGGTGCTGATTCTTCAGCAGAGTCTGCTTCTGGGCATCACGATGCTCGCCGGAACATCGAAAGACCGCCGGCGCCGCAACGGCGGGGTGGATCCACTTGAATATCCGGCTTCGGCATCGGCCACCGTAGTGGGGAAGTCGCTCTGCTATGTGGCGCTCTATATACCTCTTTCGGTCTATGCCCTCCACTACATTCCGCTGATGTTCTCTTTCCCGCATATCGGCGAACTTCACGATTACTTCCTCTTCATTCTTCCGCTGCTTCTGGCCACGGCATTCCTCGGTCAGGCAATCCAGGGCATCGTCAGCGAGCGCGAGAGCTCGTTTGTGGTGGTAGTCTTCACATCTGTAGTGTTTCTTTTCCTTTCCGGTCTGACATGGCCGCGCTATGCCATGAACAGCGCCTGGATATGGCTCGGCAATCTGATTCCTGCCACATGGGGTGTGGAGGGATTCATAAACATCAACAACAACGGCTCGCCGCTGGCGCTTCAAAGCGAGCCTTATCTTTGGCTGTGGGGTCTGGCGACTGTTTATTTCCTTTGCGCTGTATGGGCCACCCGGTGTGCCCGGAGGTGGAAATGCCACCCTATTCCGGAGGTTTAAGCCAAATTAAACGACTTCTATTTATGCTGCTTACAACGGACAGCGCTGTATATTTTCCCGATATGCGCCGCTGTCCGGTTTTTTTACTCATTAGCGGAAGAATGCTCCCTGACGCCAAAGTTGCCGACAAAACGGCAACATGCTTATAGAAAAGCATTTTTGATGACATTATTTAGGCAAAACGGGGCTTTTGGTGGCTATAATTGTTAAATAGAGTTAATGCAACAAAGTTTTTGGCTCAAAAATTATGCTATAAAACATATTAGCTCTATATTTGCATCAGTTTTTCATGGTATTAGATTTAAGGTAAGAAGATTATTCGTCGTGACGACGAGTAATTTTTTTTTGTGGCTGCATCAAGTGGGGTGGAAATCAATGGAATCAGGGAGCCTGTCGGGAGCTATGCGTGCGAAAAAAAGTGAAAAGTTTGGGGAAAAGAGGGGCTTGGAGTAAATTTGCAGTTTGAAGCGGGCATACGTGCCCACCACGTTATCCACATTTTAAATGCAGACTTCACGCACATTATCGCTCGGCCGCTACCGGCTGCTGAACAACGCTCTCGGCTGGCTTTGCTTTGTAATCGCCGCCGTGACTTATCTTTGCACGCTCGAGCCTACGGCAAGTTTCTGGGACTGCCCGGAATTCATTGCCCAGGGCACCAAACTTGAGGTAGGCCACCCGCCGGGCAACCCGATATTCATGCTCGCGGCCCGTTTCTTCGTAAACTTCGCATTCGGCGACTATACCAAAGCTGCCCTGATGGTCAATGCCATGTCGGGGCTGCTCTCCGCCGCCACAATTCTACTGCTGTTCTGGACCATCACCCACCTGGTGAAGCGCCTCATCGTGAAAGACGCTTCTACCGGAATAAGCCTCACGTCGGCACTCGTGGTGTTCGGATCCGGCTTATGTGGAGCCCTGATGTACGCGTGGAGCGACACCTTCTGGTTCTCGGCCGTAGAGGGCGAGGTCTACGCATTCTCAAGCTTCTGCACAGCCCTGGTGTTCTGGCTTATACTGAAATGGGAGAACCGTGCCGACGAACCCCATGCCGACCGCTATCTGGTGCTCATAGCTTATATCATCGGTGTGTCGATAGCCGTTCACCTGCTCAACCTTCTCTGCATTCCGGCTATTGTGCTTGTGGTCTACTACCGTAAGTTCCGCAACACCACCGCCACCGGCTCGCTCATCGCCCTGGCCGTCTCGGCCGTCATCGTGGCGCTGATACTTTTCGGCCTCGTGCCGGGCTTCATCGAGGTCAGCCAGTATTTCGAACTTTTCTTTGTAAATACTCTCGGGTGGAGCTTCAATACGGGTGTGCTTGTATATGCCATCCTCTTTGTGGCTGTGGCCGTATGGAGCATCCATACGCTTTACCGCCAGAAAAGTTCCAACCGCATCCGCATCTCGTTTCTGCTCACCGTGTTGCTGAGCGGCATTCCCTTTATCGGCCATTCACTTCTGATTCCGCTGGTTATCGTGGGCGCTCTCGCCGTATGGCTCTTTGCCGCCAAGCGGCTCCCCGTGAGGGTGCTGACGCTCGTGGCGCTGAGCATTCTCGTGATTTTCATCGGCTATTCGAGCTACGCGCTTCTGCTGATCCGCTCCCACGCCAATCCGCCGATGAACCAGAACGCGCCCGACAACGTGTTTTCGCTCAGCTCCTACCTGAGCCGCGAGCAGTATGGCGAGACTCCGCTGCTCTACGGCCCGTCGTTCAAGTCGACCGTTCTTTTCGAGGTCGACAAGGCCGGCAACTACGGTTATAAAAAAAATCCTGCCACCACCATCTATGCCAAGGCCGTGAAGACAGCCTCCGACAGCACCGACCGCTATGCCGAATACCTCAGCGACAAGAACTACGTGATGACACCACGTATGCTCTTCCCGCGCATGTATAGCTCTGCCGGCTCGCATCCTACGGGCTATATGGAGTGGACGGGCATCCAGGAGGCCGACATCCCGACAGTGGACGCTCCGGTCCTGGTGGATACCGAGGGAAATACCCTGCAAACCGCCCAGCTGCAGCAGCCCTCGTTCGCGCAGAATATGCGCTACTTCTTCACCTACCAGCTCAACTACATGTACTGGCGCTATTTCATGTGGAATTTCGCCGGCCGTCAGAACGATATCGCCGGCAACGGCGAGGCCAACCGGGGCAACTGGATTTCGGGAATCCCCTTCATCGACAATCCTCGCCTGGGCGACCAGAGTCTCCTGCCCGACGAATACGGCAAGGGAAACAAGGGCCACAACGTGTTCTTCATGCTCCCGCTCCTAATGGGCATCATCGGCCTTACATGGCAGGCTTTCCATTCCAAGCGCGGCATCGAGCAGTTCTGGGTGATTTTCTTCTTCTTTTTCATGACCGGCATCGCCATTGTGCTCTACCTCAACCAGCCGCCGCTGCAGCCCCGCGAGCGCGATTACGCTTTCGCCGGCTCATTCTATGCGTTCGCCATCTGGGTCGGCATGGGTGTAGCCGGACTCTGGACGTTCATAAACTATCTGCTCAAGAACCATGAGGCCGACGAGGATGGAACCATAACCCACCGCGACCAGCGCAAGGCGCTCTGGGTGGCCGTCGGCACGCTTGCCGTGGGGATTTTAGTGCCCCTGCAGGTTGTAAGCCAGACGTGGGACGACCACGACCGTTCCGGCCGCTATACCACCCGCGATTTCGGCATGAACTACCTCTCCAGCCTCGACCCCAACGCCATAATCTTCACCAACGGCGATAACGACACCTTCCCGCTCTGGTATGCCCAGGAGGTAGAGGGCTACCGCACCGACGTGCGTGTGGTCAACCTGTCGTATCTCACCACCGACTGGTATGCCAACCAGATGCGTGTGGCCACCGATGGCGCCGGTGCCATCGATTTCAGCGCTTCGCCGGCTGATTATGCCTTCGACCGACTCACCTACAACTATTTCGACCCCGAAAGCATGAAGGCCGAGCGCGTCGACGCCCTCGCCGCTCTCGACGACCTCTACCACAACAAGGACGCCCAATGGAAGGGTTCGCGCCTGTGGCGCTATCCCAATATGTATATCCCCTCCAACATCGATGCTGCCGTGAAAGCCGGCGTGATAAGTGCGGCGGAGGCTCCCGCGGCCGACGATGCCATCCTCGTAGGCCTTTACAAGGATCCCGCGAATCCCGCCGGAGGCGCCACGCTGAGCCAGGCCCTCTCGCTCGATATGATCGCCACTTCGGCCAAAAACGGATGGAACCGCCCGGCCTACTTCGCCATGACCGTGCCCGACGAGTATTATCTCTCGCTTTCTCCCTACCTGCGCAACACGGGTCTGGCCTATCAGGTTTCGCCGCTTTACAATCCCGACGGCGAGCGGGCCACCTGGACGGCCACCGACAAGATGTACGACGTCGTGACCAACAAATTCCGCTGGGGCGGCCTCGACACGCTCGGCGACAGCGGCGACATATATCTTGACGAGACGGTGCGTCGCATGGTGAGCACACACCGCACGGCAATCAGCGATCTGGCCTACGCGCTTTTCGTGGAGGGATACAATGCCGCACGTCCGCTTACGGATTCGGTTTCCGGCGTTACCCCCGAACCAGATATGGTCTATGCCGCCGACCGCTATGCCAAGGCTGTGAAGGTGCTTGACCTCATGGACGAGAAGCTGCCCACACGCATCGTGCCCTACAGCATACAGACGGGATATTCCGTGGCCGACGTCTATCTGCGCGTGGCGCGCGAGACCGGCGACAAGAATGCACGCGCAAAGGGTCTGAAGATTCTTGAGAACGAGATTATGCGCTACGGCAAGTATCTGCCCTACTTCATGGAGCTGCGCCGCACGCTTCCGGGAAGCGGATTCAGCGGGCTGAGCCTTACCGACCGCTATGTGCCCACCTATCTATATCAGTTGCTTCAGACCTACACTGAGTTCGACGGCGATACCGACGCTCTTAGCGAGAAGCTGATAGCCAACGGCATATCGCTTGCTGATCTCGAAAATTTCCTTCCGTCGAAATAACGCGCAACCCGCTGCCCCATATATGCTGATAGAGCAACCGCCGCTATTCTACCGCCTCCTTTTTCCGGAGGCTATCTGGCGCCTCAAGCGCCACGACAGGAAGATCGTGTTCCTCACCTTCGACGACGGCCCCATCCCCGAGGTGACGCCGTGGGTGCTCGACACCCTCGACCGCTACGGCATCAAGGCGACCTTTTTCATGGTAGGCGACAATGTGGCCCGCAATCCACAGCTGCTTGAGGAGGTGCGTCGCCGCGGCCACAGTGTAGGCAACCACACGATGCACCATCTGCAGGGCATGAAGGTTACGGCCTACCGATATATGCACGACATCTCCGAGGCAAACGACCTGATAGGGAGCGATCTTTTCCGGCCTCCCCACGGATTGCTGCGCTGGAAGCAGGCGCGTGCCATCAAGGACCGCTATAACATCGTGATGTACGACCTGGTGACTCGCGACTACTCCAAGAAGCTCACGCCCGAGCAGGTGTTTGCCAACGTGCGCCGCTATGCCCGCAACGGCTCGATCATCGTGTTTCACGATTCGCTTAAGGCTGAGCGCAATATGAAAGCCGTCCTTCCGCAGGCCATAGAGTGGCTGCTCGCGCGTGGATATACCTTCGCCAGAATTCCAACGGGACGGCCCGACGATGCAACTGCTTCGAAATGACCCTCTCCGACCTCAAGGATACCCTTCGCGCCGCCGCAATGAGCGCAGGAGCCTGTGCGGCGGGTTTCGCACGTTGCGAGCCCGTCGACGCCGCGGTGTGCCGGAGCTACGAATCATGGATAGGGGAGGGGTGTCACGGCTCTATGGCCTATCTTGAGCGCTATCCCGACGTGCGTCGCGATCCCGCCCTCCTGCTTCCAGGCGCACGGACTGTCATGGTCTGCGCTTTCCCCTATTATGATTCCGACGAGTGTGCCGGGCTGAAACTGGCGCGCTATGCCCGTGGCGACGACTACCACGAAGTTCTCAGAAGCCGTCTGCAGTCCGTTGCAGAGATCTTGGACACAGAGGGTTACGGCCACCGCATATGTGTGGATACGGCGCCGCTTTTCGAACGATATTGGGCGCGACAGGCCGGCGTGGGCTTCACAGGGCGCAACCGGTTGCTTATCGTGCCGGGATGGGGTAGCTATGTTTTTTTGGCTGAGATACTTACTGATGTGGAAATCGCGCCCGACGAGCCGATGGAGCGGCAGTGCGACGGATGCGGCCGTTGTGTTGCGGCCTGTCCCGGAGGCGCTCTGCGTGCTGCCTCGGGTTTCGACGCGCGCCGCTGCCTCTCGTATCTTACCATTGAGCATCGCGGAGATCTCCCTGCCGAGGTTGGCGGCCGTCCGCTTGGTACTCTGATGGGCGATTGCGTCTATGGATGCGATGTTTGCCAGCAGGTATGCCCCCATAACGTCGGTGTGCCGGAAACTGCGCTCGAGGAGTTCCGCATGCGGCCCGCACTGCGATGCCTGAGCCGTGCCGACATCCTGCAGATGGACCAGCCGACGTTTTCCGCCAATTTCCGCCATTCAGCCGTAAAGCGGGTGAAGCTCGCCGGGCTTCACCGCAACGCCTCCGTCTTACCATCCGGCCTCTTGTGAAAGCATAAAATAATTTTGAACAGTTACTTATTCCACAGCTGTATCTTTCTGTGGGTTTTCGGGCATATTTTCCGGCATGGAGCGCATTATAACGGGCCAGCCCAGTAAGCCCTTTTCCATCGGAAGTGTGAGTGTGGCGCCGGTGCGGGTGCGGTTGTAGCGCGTGGCGTCGACGCGGAGCGATTTGGTGCGTCCGTCGGCAAACTGCAGATTGAGGTCGTAGACATAGTAGGGTTCGCCTGTAGTGTAACGGCGGCGACCTATGCGGCGGCTGTGATGGCGCTTGTGTGTCTCTTTACTAACCACGGTGGCATCCTCACGATGAATCGTCGAGTCGTCGGCGCAGAAGTAGTTGGCGCTCAACAGAAGAGTGGAACCTACGAGGATTATAGCGGCAAAATGCGCGGCCAGAGGGCCCCAAACGTACTCAGTGTGTAGCCGTTTATGCCACGCACTTTTCATCGGCAACCTTCACGTTTGATTATAATCTTATTTGCATATATTCCGCATTTGAAAACCAATCTTTTCAAAATCGCAGCCATGGCGCTCTGTATTGCCGTGGCCACACCGGGAGTCAACGCCCAGTTCAATCTCAAGAAAGCCATCCGCGCCCGAAAGCAGGCTGCAAAGGCCTTTACGCTTACCGACAAGCAGATGGCTGAATACGTCAAGGAATCCGTCGACTGGATGGACGAGCACAATCCCGTTCCCGACGAAAATAATGCCTACACCATCCGTCTGCGTAAACTTACCGGAGACCTCAAGGAAGTGGACGGCACGCCGCTCATCCCGAGACGGCCGAGCGCATCAAGCGTATGACAGAACGCTGCAACGCCGACGGCATCGAGCGTCCGGCTGCCGAAAAGAAATAAAACCATCCGATAAATATTTTTCGGTCTTTAAGTTGTCGTAAATATCTTTCCGTCAACAAGGCGGGGACATTCCTTATGGTGTGTATAAGTGGCTGATTGCCAGGTATACATCACAAAGGAATGTCCCTGCATTGTGTGCGTAAGTTTCGGCGACGCCGCAGATGGGCCGTTATGACATGCCTTCAACGTCGGCTTAATATTCGGAAAACAAGGTCGGCTTGATGACGATACCGATGCGAAACTGCTGGTGATACTCTTTATAGGCGAGGAGTCCCTCGCCGTAGCCGGAATAAAACTGTGCGAAAAGATACTGGTTGCTTTGGCGCGAGAAGCGGTAGGCGCCTTCGAGTATTACGTTGTAGTTGAATATGTTGCCTTTGCGCTTTACCAGAGTGAGCGATGCCGAGACCTTGCGGTTTACGCTCTGCACCTGGAAGCCGAACTGGTAGATGCCGCAGTAGTGGAGGATGTCCTTGTTGTTTACGCCGTCGACGATGGGTATCCAGTATTTGCCGAACACCACGAAGTTGGGGTCCACCATCACGCTCCCTCCGAACGACACTTTATTCCACGAGCGCGACTCTTCGCCGTCGCGGCCGTTGCTTTCATGCTCGAGCTGGAGACTCAGGCGCCCTACGAAGCGGTTTTTGATGAACCATGGCTTTGCCAGACCGATACCGGGATTGAAGTTGAGATCGGTCATCGGCATGGAGTTTTCAAGAATGTTCCAGAATACCTTCTGTGTGTAGTACAGATATAGATATGTGCCCCAGGGAAGCGTGCTTTTGGTAAGTTTCTGGGCTACGGAAATCTGGAATTTCACGTTGGTGTTGTCGGCGGTGGGTTTCTTGCCCACCGGCGGCCCGAAGATGAAATAGTTGTCTTTGTAGAGGCCGAAATAATAGTGGGTGTCGGCAAATGCGCGCCGAAGCGAATCGACGTTCATTTTCTCGTCGGGCAGTGTCACGATCTGGGCTTTTGCAGGTATGGCACAGCACACGGCTGCCGCTACCAGCAGCCATCCAAGCAGTCGGCTAATATTCAGTCCTTTCCTCTCGGCTCCCATATAGAAGACGTGTTGTGAAGCAATTTAAGAAGCATCACTGTTAACGTTTGCAAAGATAAGATATTTGCCGGTGATTTTGCCATCGGGGATAGTTCAATTTATCATCTCATGTTCGGCAAAATTGGCAGAAAACGCCTACCTTTGTAGAGGAAGGCTGGCAGACCATCGGCCCGATGTCGCAGCCTCCCTCTCATATATACCTTGTCGGATGGCTGAAAGTTCGCCCGACGGGTAAACTTTTTCTGAAATCAGCGAAATGGACAGGATTCTCATAAAAATTGCGGCGTGGCTGACGGCTGTCGCGGCACTCCTGACGTTCACCTCGTGTGGCAACGACGGAGCATTTCGTATCAACGGCGAAATCACGGATTTCGGCACGGGCAATCTGCGTCTGATATATTTCGACAACGGCGCCGTGCAGAACGTCATTGCCACGGCGGTCGACGGCAAGTTTGCCGTCGATGCCCGCGCGGGAGCGCCGGTAATGGTACGCCTTTATACCGGCAACGGCCGTATGCTTGCCGCCTTCAATGCCGCCCCCGGCGACAATATCGAGGGAACCTTCAGTCTCGCCGACCCTACGTCGGTGGAACTTAAAGGGAATCACGATGCCGAAAGTGTGGCTAAATTTCTGAAGGCAAACGCAGATGCTGTCCGGTCGGACAATCACGACTCGCTCAACGCGGCCGTGGCGGCAGATGTGCGCGACAACCCCGACCGCTATGCGTCCGGTACACTTCTGGCAAATTATTATTACATCCCGGGCCACGAAGCGCAGGCGCTGGAACTCGTGGAAAGTGTCAGCGACAAGGTGTCGCGATGTGCATCGCTGCGCGGTATATCCGATCTCGCCCGGCGTCTGGCCGTGCCCGTCGATTCCGTCAGGATTGAATCCTTTACAATTGCCGACCGCAAGGGGCAGGTGCTTACCGTCGACCCGCACACGTCGGCCCGCAGCCTGCTGATGTTCACCGATGCCGGTTCCCGTGCCTCCGATTCGGTTGTGGGGATGCTCCGTAGCGTTTCGGCCTCCTCGACGCCCAAAGTGAATATCGTGGATATTTCGGCCGATCCGGATACCGCAGCGTGGCTCGCGTCGTTGCGCGAGATTGCCAAAACCGATTCGCTCGGACGTTTTCCGGGCGTGAAGCGCGGATGGACGGCTGCTCCGTTTGCCATAATGGGACTCGACGATATAGCCGTGGCCGGTATGCCCTGGTTTGTGGTGACTGATTCCACCATGAGGGTGCTGTACCGCGGCCCGTCGGCTAAATCCGCAGGCTCGATTGCACTTACCGGCAAAAAGCGGCGCCGCTGATTGCTGATTCTCCCGGAGCTTTTTCATCATATATAATTCAGAATATCCACCCTCCTTTTCCGCCGCCATGCTCGTAAAGATTTTAGCCGCCGCCATTCAGGGCATCGATGCCATCCCCGTAACCGTAGAAGTACTTACTGACACGGGCATACAGTTCGTGATGGTCGGATTGCCCGATACGGCCGTGAAGGAGAGCGGCGAACGCGTCGTATCAGCCATTCAGCAGGCCGGCTATGAATTCCCGCGCAAAAAGGTGGTTGTCAACCTGGCTCCGGGCGACGTGAAGAAGGAAGGACCGGCCTACGACCTCCCGATTGCGCTGGGCGTGCTTGCGGCCGACGGTCAGATCGGGGCCAACTGCTTCGGCGACTATCTGATAATGGGGGAAATGAGCCTCGACGGCACTCTTCTCCCCGTAAAAGGGGTGCTCCCCATGGCCATCATGGCGCGGGCCAGGAAACTGAAAGGAATCATTCTGCCCAAGGCCAACGCTCTCGAAGCCGCTGTGGTCAATAATCTGGAAGTGTATGGGATGGAAAGTCTCGCCGAAGTAATCGATTTTCTGGCCGGCAATACGCATCCCGAGCCCACGGTGGTGAACACCCGCGAGGAGTTCAGCCGCGCCTATGCTTCGTTCGATTTCGATTTTTCCGATGTAAAAGGGCAGGAAAACGTAAAGAGGGCTTTCGAAGTAGCCTGTGCGGGCGGCCATAATATTCTGCTCGTAGGCCCTCCCGGAGCCGGCAAGTCGATGATGGCCAAACGACTTCCCTCCATTTTGCCACCTCTCACGCTCGGCGAGGCGCTGGAGACCACTAAAATCCATTCCGTGGCGGGTAAACTCAAGGGCGGCTCCATGCTGATGACCACCCGTCCATTCCGGGCTCCCCATCATACTATTTCGCCCGTGGCACTTGTAGGAGGAGGCACCAATCCCGTTCCGGGCGAGATTTCGCTCGCTCACAATGGAGTGCTCTTTCTCGACGAATTTCCGGAATTCAGCCGTTCGGTGCTCGAGGTGCTCCGGCAGCCGCTTGAAGACCGCCACATCAACATCTCTCGCGCCAAATACGCCGTCGACTACCCCGCCGGGTTCATGCTTGTGGCGTCGATGAACCCATGTCCGTGCGGCTACTACAACCATCCTACCAAGGAATGCCAGTGCTCGCAGGTGCAGGTACAGCGCTATCTCAGCCGTATCTCCGGGCCGCTGCTCGACCGCATCGACCTCCAGGTGGAAATACTTCCCGTGCCGTTCATGGAGCTGCAGTCGATGGCTCCGGGGGAGACGTCGGCCGATATCCGTGCGCGCGTGGTGCGTGCGCGCGAAATACAGAGTCGGCGCTTTGCCGACACCTCGGGCGTGCACTGCAACGCCCAGATGACGCCACGCCTCATAGCCCGCTGGGCGCGTCCCACCGCCGAAGCGATGCAGGTGCTCGAAACCACCATGACGCGCTTCGACATGAGCGCCCGCGCCTACGACCGCATTCTCAAGGTGGCCCGCACCATCGCCGACCTCGACCCCGCCAACACCGCGGCCGACCCGGCCTTCCCTGTCAGCGTGCTCCACATGCACGAAGCCGTCTCCTACCGCAATCTCGACCGCTCCTCCTGGGGCCTCAAATAGCCTGCGGTTCCCTTGTCCCGCACCCATGCCTCTTTCATAAGCTCAATACCATCATGAATATCTATAAGATACTCAAGCTCGCCGTCAGCAGCAAGACCCCCCGGTTTGTTAAGTTTGCAGGGCTCTTCGCTCTGCATGTTACCGGGCGGCGGTATATCGGAATATTCTTCGACCCGGTGCTTGCCTGCAATATCCGATGCCGGATGTGTTATTTCAGCAATGAGGAAAAACGGCGGGAGATGAATGGGGTCATTACCGGAAGTAGGCTTGATGCTGTCGAGCGGGTGTTGTTCCCGCGAGCATTGAAGCTGCAGATTGGTTGCGGCGCCGAGCCTACGCTTTATCCCGGTCTGGAAGATATTGTAAAGCGCGCCAGGAAAAGAGGTATACCAAATATCACACTGGTAACCAACGGTCAGCTGCTTGTCAATAAAATTGACCTGCGGAGGCTTGTTGAATCGGGGCTTAACGAGGTAATCCTGTCAATGCACGGGACAACAAAGGAAACATACGAGTATCTGATGAAGGGAGCCCGATTCGATAATTTATTGCAATTGACAGAGCAATTGACGAAGCTTAAGGCTGAGTTCCCTAACTTCAGGATACGGATAAATTTCACCGTAAATTCGATGAATCAATATGATTTGACGGATGATAACTTCTGGAGTATATGGCCGGGAGATGTGCGCCCCGATGTAGTGCAGTTGCGCCCCGTGCAGGATATGGGGAGCTGCGAATGGGATGATTATAATTCCGAACCATTGAAAAGCAATTATCACAGAACCATCGGGAATGTTGCCGCCTACTGCATGGCGCACGACGTCATTTGTATCGCTCCTACTGTCGATCAGCTGGAGCAGGTAGCCACCGACCAGGATGAAACCACCGCCTTGATTGAAGATGTGACATACTATTATGTGTCGCCGACGGCTGCCTACCGCGATGATTTTGACATCGAAGCGGAGACTTTCGTGCAATATCACCGACGCCATCACACCGCCCGTCGCCTCTTCAAGGCTATCTTCCGTCCCAACGCCGGTCGTTCCCGTAATGCTTCCAAAAAACTCAATTATTCAATCGGGTAGTCTTTTAAATTTATGGATTAGAGGAGTTCGTGGCGGAGGGGGTAGGTGTTGCGGAGCTGTTCGAAGCGGGTGGGAGTAAAGTCGGCACGGAGGGTGGCGGTGTCAGCCAGGGGGTTGTAGGAGGCAAGAATTGCCTCGGGAGAAATCCGGATGTCGGAATGGTAGGCAGCAGGAGCGATGATGGAGGCGATGCGCTCGGTCGGGGCGCCGAAGTAGCGGAGGGCGGCGCGGAGGGTAGCGGCGGTGGCGCGCTGTTTGCCTTCGATAGAATAGCCGGCTATGTGTGGGGTGGCTATGGCGGCCGAGGCCAGCAGAGGCTCGCTGATGTGCGGTTCTTCCTCCCAGCAGTCAATTACCGCTTCGCTGATTTTCTTCGCCTCTATGGCCCTTAAAATGGCTTCTGTGGACGCGATGGGACCCCGCGCAGCGTTAATTATGATGGGACGGCGCTCCAGAGCGTCGAAAAACTTCTCGTCGGCCAGATGATGTGTGGGGTCGGGACCTTCTTTGGAGTGGGGTGTGTGGAATGTAATGATGTCGGCCTCACGGGCAATAGTGGCGAGGTCAGTGAAGGGTTCGGGAACCGGCGGCAACCCCTTCCAGAAGTCACTGCGGACTTCCTCGCGCTCGCGCGGAGGGTCGCATGGGAGCACACGCACGCCGAGGCGGCGCGCCCAGTCGGCCACAATGGTCCCCACATGGCCCATACCTACGATGCCGATTGTGAGCCCTTCAATCTGAGGCCGGAGGGTCAGGACTGATGCCCAGACGTACTGCGCTACGGCGGGCGCGTTGCAACCGGGTGCCGACACCACTTCGATGCCCTGGGAGCGGCAGTATTCCTTGTCGATATGGTCGGTGCCGATGGTGGCGGTGGCCACCAGACCCACGCGGGAGCCTTCGAGCAGCGAGGCGTCGCAGCGCGTGCGCGTGCGTACTATCAGCGCGTCGGCGTCGGCTACGGCTTCGCGGGTTATCTCTTCGGGAGCGAGGCGTACTACCTCGGCTATCCCGTCGAGCTGATGGCCTACAAACGGGATATGCGATTCTATTACGATTCGTTTTGTCATCGGGAAATAAGAGGGTGTTTAATAATATCTGTTAAATCCCAACCGTAAGATGGTATTATGATTAATAGCTGCCTCAAAATATGCTTGTTGCAATTAAACTCTTCATCATTAGACATCTCCTTTGCAAAATCCGAAGTTGCGCAAGCATGTAATATGATAATAGGATGCCCGCCATTTGTGCTTCTCCAATTTTTATCGTATTTATTCAAATATTGAACTAACATTTTTGCATTATCTATTTGTTCCTCATCTCTTTTAGGAAAATGGAAATAGCCATTACCATAAGCTCTACGTTTATAGTAATCCACAGACACTTCTATACCCCATGAACGGTGCCGCATGTCTTTCCTAAGTCCATGAGCCCATATCTGTACCAAGCCATTAGTAAATCTCTTTTGGAAAGAAGCATTGTTATAACGTGCATCCAATGATTGCTTATTCGTTGTAGACTCTTTTATCCAATTATGTTTTTTGTTACCATCAGGATCTAAATATTTTATTGGATTATTGTCTGTATAGCAATAAGATGAAACCTTTAAATCCTCTTCTGATAATTTATCTACACTAATCCACAGACTAATCTTTGGATCATAGTACCTCGCACCATAGTAATACAATCCAGTCTCCTCATCGAATTCCTTAGCATTGAAAGGATAAGACGTATTCCAAATGTTATTGCGCTCCTCAACGAATACTTCTCCGAAAGGAACATACTCGATATGCTGCACCACCTCACCGTCAAGGTTAGTGATGTAACTACTGCTACCCAAATGGTCTGGGTGGTAGTAGAACTGCATCTTCTCGTAATCGTCATTCTCCTTGAAGTTCCCATTTGCAGGCACGAGCTGCCGTCATTGCAGCAGAAGCCCTTGCCATCGACATAGTCGTTGTTGTCCTCGCCATTGTACGGCACTGCAAAGGTTGCATAATTATCCTTGATAACCTGCAACTGCCCGGTATATTTAGCTTTATAATCAACAGACAAGCCATCAGTCTCACTACCTGCATATTGGATGCGGCGTGGGTCTGATCCGTAAGAATCGAAGTCACCAATCTTGGAAACGACACGCTGACTACCTATATAGATATGCTTTGTATAGCGTCCGCCTTGGTTAGCAACGAGATAAGGTGATACATAGAGTGAGAACTTGGCGGTGTTCGTGCGGCCTCCTGCAAACTCAGAGTTCACATAGACTTGGTCACTCTCGCCCGATGTCTTCACCGTGCGTTCTCCGTCTGCGTCATACCAATAGTTTGTCACGAAGCCATTGTCGTCAGAAGCAATGAGACGGTTCTCCTCATCCCATTTGAGTTTGCGTTCCGTGGTCTTCTCGTCAGCCACGCCATCCTTCTTGGTACGGCTTGTGTTGACATAAACAAGATTACCGTTGGCATCATACTCATAGGCATGATTGTTGTTCACATTCTCGCTTTCTGAAGGTGTCTCTTCCGTGCGATAATTCACATCCTTCACATTGGCAAGCTGGAATTTCTTGCCTGTGTCAGTTCCATAAGTGTACGACAAATCATAACCTGCATTCAATGTACCATTGAACTGCACATTGTTCTGCGTGAGAATCTGACGCTTCGAAGTGATACGGTGCATGTTGTCGTAGCCCATCGCAAGAGTGTAGCTTGCGGTCTTGTTGTTAGCACCAGTATAAGTGCCAGTTGCGCTGACAAGACGGTATAGGGCATCGTATGTATAGGCATGCGCCATCTGTCCGCCAGCCTTTCCACTCTGTGGAACTGACGCACCGTTTACCACGCTGAGCACATTGCTCACCGCATCGTAAGTGTAAGCGTTATCCATAATGGTGTTGCCACCACTGTTCACGGTGAGGTTCTGCAATCTGCGACGCTGTGGGTCGTAAGTGTAGAAGGTCTCAGCACCGTTGCAATACTTCAAGTATGTGCGCTGCTCGAACTTGTCATAGCCGATCTTGCTTACATAATCGTAACCGTATGACTTGTAGCCATGAACCTTTTCAAGCTGACCACCGAGATTGTAAGAGTAAGTAATCTTCTCCTCATCAGGATAAATCATCTCCAACAGACGGTTGTGGCTGTCGTAAGTCCATTGCGTCACATAGGTTGCTATCGCCTGATTAGGCACAATCATTGTGCGGCGGGTCTTCGTCACCTCGCCCATCTTGCCATAGAAATACTCAATGGCACCTGTTCCATCCTCGCGGAGCATCAAGCGACCGATACGGTTCTGAGAGGCGTTGCGACCACCGTAGTAATACTTCACGTTATTCTCCGGATGATCTGGGTAGTTGATACCCGTCAGACGCTGATAGTCGTAATCGTAGGTGATGAACTTGCCTTCCTTTGCAAGGTTGGCAGTCTGCTTGGTCAGCACATTGCCGAGCGCATCGTATGTGAAGCTAGTGATGCCGCTTGCAGGATGGTTCACCTCAGTACGGCGGTCGCCCATGTCGTAAGTAGAGGTGGTAACATTGCCCTCCGTGTCAGTAACACGGACAAGACGCTGTATGCCGTATTGCTTGGATTTTATATGGAAAATGTTTCAAAGATATAAGGGAAGTATCCTCTGATAACCCCTGCTGAATTTTAAGGTGGTTTAAAACCTTGTTTTGTTGATACTTTCATATTGCTTCTATTTTTATGTTATAGCTAAAGAACGATTGGCTATTGAATTTATTGCGTTGATTTGCAGCATAATCAGAAAACGCACAATAATATGTCTAACATTTTTTCCATGTCTCACCAAGCAGAGATAACTTGGCGACACGCATATTCAAGTCATACACGTTTTTACGCCAAAGGTGTGTCTCTGCGTTCCTGCTCTCCATCCTGCTTCTGTCGCGCCATTCAAATAGGCCGATTACTATGGTACATCCTACGACGATGGTGACAATCGTTATGCCAAAAACCATCCATCGGCAGACATGCCCGGTCTGTTTCTTGTGTTCCATTTTGTTGCTGATTTTTTATAATTCTACTACATTTTGATATGATTTAATTTGTTTGAACTGGCAAAGTTACGGTTGGAATGTCACAATCAAGAATTTTCGCAGCATTTATAACAACTTTTATGGAATAAAGACCTTTATGGGAATGCGATGAAGATGGAGAGGGTTGCAATCATACAATTGGGCATACAAAGACCTTTGTATAATATCTTATAAAAAGGGACTGTGCCATTTCACACAATCCCTTTTTGAAAGAATTTTAATTAGTCTATATTGACTTCAGCTTTATAGCTCTGATAAATTTCTCCTATATTATTGTATTTAAATAGAAAAGCCGAAATAACA
>UREH01000029.1 GCA_900546835.1 uncultured Porphyromonadaceae bacterium | reverse complement strand
AAATTTCTACAAAAATAACAATTTAAGAACTATTTCTCCCTCCCTCACTTATATTTTTTGTACATTTGTGTTGATTATCCTTACTTTGATTCCCATGAAACACTATTTTCTCCGTTCCGCAGCACTCATCGCACTCGTCGCCGGCGGCATGCAGTTTTCACATGCATCAACACCTAAGGTGACAGTGGATCGTCATGGCCGAATGATCAATTCCGAAACCCGCGCTGAAGTGCGTTACTACGGTACAAATTATACACTGCCATTCGCCCACGGATTTCGTGCAGCCAATGCGCTCGGTATAGACATCCGGACAGCCATCGATCGCGACGTCTATCATATGAGCCGCATGGGCCTGAACGCGTTCCGCATGCATCTATGGGATGCAGAACTCGCCGACAGCGTCGGGAATCTTGTTGATAACGAGCATCTTGCCCTGCTTGATTATCTGATAGCGCAACTCGAGAAGCGTGGAATCGACATTATTCTGACCGCCCAGACCAATTTCGGCAACGGATATCCTGAAAAAAACATCGATACAGGGGCATTTACATATGACTTCGAAAAATGCAGGATTCACGAAGATCCGAAAGCCATAGCTGCACAGGAAAAATATATTTCCGCTCTCTCGAAACATAAGAATCCATATACCGGCAAGACTTACGCCGACGACCCTTCCATAATTTCCATGGAGATCAACAATGAGCCATGCCATATGTCTTCCTCCCGGCAGGTAAAGGATTATATCAATACAATGGTCAAGGCGCTCCGACGTTCGGGATGGGAGAAGCCCATTCTATATAATGTGAGTCACAACGGCGATGTCGTCGACGGATATTACGACGCCGACATACAGGGCACCACATACCAGTGGTATCCCATCGGCCTCGTCGCCGGTCGTGAGCGCAAAGGAAATTTTCTGCCATACGTGGCCGACTACAATATCCCGTTTTCCGATCGCAAGCGTTTCGACAGAATGGCGAAAGTAGTCTACGAATTCGATCCTGCCGATATGCTTGAAAGCTATCTATTCCCTGCAGTTGCGCGCACATTCGCACGCAACGGATTCCAGTGGGCCACGCAATTCGCTTACGATCCCATTGATCTGGCACGCTTCAACACTGAATATCAGACGCATTATCTGAATCTTGCCTACACACCCCAGAAAGCTCTCGGCATGCGCATCGCCGCCCATGCGATGGCCAATACCCCTTATGAGCAGAATGCCAAACCGGTAAACTATCCTGTAGATTCCATTTTCAACGATATAACACTCAGCTACACCAATAATCTCGCATTACTTAATTCAACCAACGAATATATTCATACCAATTCCACCGACAAGATGCCGGTATCGCCCGATTCCCTGCTCTCTATTGCCGGATACGGCTCGTCGCCGCTGGTAGAATATAGCGGAAGAGGGGCTTATTTCATCGACAAAATTCCCGGCACGGACGTATGGCGATTAGAAGTGCTTCCCGACGTATTCTATACTTCCGATCCATTCGGAAAGCCCTCACTGCGCCGTGAATTCGCTCATATCATAAATGCCACGCATCCGATGTCGCTCAAGCTCCCGAATCTTGGAGAATCTTTCGCGGCCCGGAAAATCAGTCCGGAAAGAGGTCAGATAATTCTTGCAAAAGAGGGTACCATAACAGTGAATCCTGGAGTCTATTTCGTAGGCAAGGATGAAGCGCAAATCGACCGTATTGCCACTGACAACCGTCTGGGAGCCATCCGCATTGATGAATATGTAATGCCACCGGTCAAACAACTGCCCGTGGCGGTTAATCATACTCCAGTCAAATATCTGGCAGCAGGAGATTCGCTCGTGATTCGGGCAGAGGCCATTGCACCCACAATGCCCGATTCCCTAATTGTTTACCCCGATGATGTCTCTTTCTGGCGAGAGCACAATCGTCTGTACACCCTGCACAAAACAGCCCCCTACACATATGAAGCGACCATTCCGGCCATCGACATTGCCGGACGTGATAAATTCCGCTATCGCATAGTAATGCCAGATATAGCACAAGTAGACTCTACCCACCTTGCCACCTCTGCTGATATTACGTTCCCGGGAGCACTCTCCGGCAATCCACTCGATTGGGACAGTCCTGAGGGTGGAGATTATTATTCTGTAAAGATACTCGACAAAACCGACCCCATTGTGCTGTTTGACGCATCGGAAGGCTTTGACGGGATGGAACTCAGCACAATTCCGGACACATGGGGTCGCGCCCGCACAAAAATACAGGAACGCCTTCCTGTAGCTCCCGATGAACTGCAGGTGAACCTGAACGCCGGTAGCGATTCTATAGCTCTCGTCCTGACTAAATTTGTCAAACCAACGCTTGCTCCCCTCGCTGCGAATCTCAATGATAAGAATCTGATGGTCCGTTTCGGCGAAAACGCGTCGGTGGATTCAATCAAAGTTTCAGTTGTCAATTCCGACGGTGTAACATTCTCGACATCTGTATCGCCGGCAGCCGGAGAAACCGTATCAATCAATCCGTCTGAGATGACACTCACCCCGACACTGCTGGTGCCGGCGCCCTACCCCACTTTTTTGGGGCGTGAATACACTCCTACGGGATATGCGCGCGAACCGAGACTCACGGAAATCGAAAAAATACAGATTGTGGTACCAGCCGGGCCATCTGAATCGCCTCGAAACTTTTCTATTGTAGGAATATGGATTCAATAAAGCGTTGTAGAACCCAGCAACCTACAGCCTTTACAGAATATTAGGTTTACGCAGCAAGCATTTAACCTAAATTAGATAATTTCGACAAAGCTCACTACGTTAATACATCGTAAAATACACTCGGCAAATTAACATCCGCAAAATATATCAATGGTCGTCCCCGATCATAAATAACACGACTAACCTACCAATGAAACTTACCATTCTTAAGAATCTATTTTTTGCCTGCACTGCTTCGATAGCTCTCTGCGCCGGTTTTTCTTCCTGCGGTAACGATGAAGAGGAAGTTCCTCAGCCCGTAAACCCGGGTCCTGTTCCACCTACTCCTCCGGTCACTGACCCTGACGAGGCATTCGACAAAACTTTTGAATCGAAAGGTTTCGCCCGCGGAGCCGATATAAGCTGGGTAACCGAACTCGAGCACAAAGGTTATCAATTCTATCCCCGTGGCAGCGAGACACCTAAAGAACTTACCAAGCTGCTACGAAATAATTGTGGCGTCAACGCAATCCGCCTACGTGTATGGGTAAATCCCACCGGCGGGTGGTGCGGTCTTAACGATGTAGTTGCAAAAGCGCGCCGGGCCAAAGATTTGCGCATGCGCGTGATGATTGACTTCCATCTTTCCAACTCATGGGCTGATCCCGGTAAACAGTATGCTCCTATTGAATGGACTTCTTATACACCCCAGCAGACTGCCGATGCTATCTCCTCGCATGTGACCTCCACCCTTCAAGCCCTTAAAAACGAAGGCGTAAACGTATGCTGGGTTCAGATTGGCAACGAAACAACTCCTGGAATGCTTCACGAACTCGGCGGCAAGATGCAAGGCTCCAATGCCGGCGAATTCCCTCGCTATCTCAATGCCGGCTACGACGCCGTCAAAGCGGTTTATCCCGATGCTCAGGTCATTGTGCATCTCGACAAAGGTCAGGATGCAGCCACCTACAATTGGTTCTTTGATCTGCTCAATGCCAACGGAGGCCGGTACGATATGATTGGAATGTCGCTCTATCCAGAAATTGAAACGGGCTCCGGTTCCTCATGGAAGGTATCACTCGACAACAAAGCAATCGACGATTGCATCGCCAACATCAAGGCCCTGAACACGAAGTACGGCAAAAAAATCATTATGTCGGAAATCGGATTCCATTACACCAACTATCGCGGTGGATCGGCCACACTCACCAAATTCCTGAAAGAATTTTCTGCCGGCAATGTACTCGATGGCATATTTTACTGGGAACCAGAAGCTCCCGAACAGGAAGGCTATAAGAAAGGTGCGTTCGACAACAACCGTCCAACAACTCTCTTCGATGCATTCCTCGAGAAGCAGCTTACTCCCGTTCAACCATGACAGGCGGAGAAAAACTAAAGAACACATAACTACAACATCATAGTTTCTTCAATTCATGAAAAACAACTTTTTTCTCGTCGCGCCGACCTGCTTAGCTATTCTGGCGATTGCCGGAATGCAGGATGCGTCTGCGCGAACCGAGACCACACTCTCCTCGGGATGGCGTTTCGCAAAAATCGACAGTCTGGGCAAACAGGCGGACTGGCAAAACGTACGCGTTCCTCACGACTGGGCCGTCCATGAGCCATTCGACCGCAGCCACGACCTGCAGACAGTAGCTGTGGAACAGAATGGTGAAACCGAAAAAACAGAAAAGACAGGCCGCACGGGCGGTCTGCCATATATGGGCAAAGGCGTTTATACCACTGACTTCCAGGTAGCCGACACTACCGGTCTGGTTTACACTCTGGTATTCGACGGTGCGATGAGCAATCCTTCCGTCGAAGTCAACGGCACCAATGTTGGCGGTTGGGCATACGGATACAACTCATTCTTCCTCAATCTCCCTCAAGGCGTTATTCGCCCCGGCAACAACACAATACGCGTAGCGCTGGAGAACAAACCGCAGTCGTCGCGCTGGTATCCCGGTGCGGGACTATATCGCAATGTCCATCTGGTCGCCACTTCCAAAATTCACATCCCTGTGTGGGGAACCCATCTCACAACCCCCTATGTCACCGCCGACGAAGCTTCCATACACCTTACAATGGATATAGAAGGTGCTACCAAAGGACAGGCTGTAGAAGTAAAGACCGACATAATCGACCAGTCAGGTAAAACAGTTGCTACAAACAACACCCTGTATCATAGTCACGGACAGCCTTTCCACCAGAACTTCCTTGTTGCGAAACCCATGTTGTGGGATACCGAGACTCCGAATCTCTACAGTGCACGCACCACTCTCAGCATCGACGGCAAACCTGTCGACGAATATACAACCAGATTCGGTATCCGCTCTATAGAGTACATCCCAGAAAAGGGATTCTTCCTCAACGGAAAATACACCAAATTCAAAGGTGTCTGCAACCACCACGACCTCGGACCTCTGGGAGCAGCCGTCAACCGCGCTGCTCTCCGCCATCAGATCGAACTGCTGAAGGACATGGGAGCCAACGCCATCCGCACCTCCCACAACATGCCGGCGCCTGAACTTGTCGAGCTCTGCGACGAGATGGGAATGATGCTTATGGTCGAGCCTTTCGACGACTGGGGTTTCCGCCCCAAAAGTCCCAACGGATATGGTTCGATTTTCGGCGAATGGGCGGAGAAAGACATGGTCAACATGATCCGGCACTATCGCAACTCCCCATCTGTTGTGATGTGGAGTATCGGAAACGAGGTGCCCAGCCAATGGGGCCCGGACGGAGTGCAGGAACTACAGATGCTTCTCGACATAGCACATCGTGAAGATCCGACTCGCCCCGTAACCTGCGGCATGGACCAGATCGGAGCAGTGCTTGACAACGGTTTTGCCGCCGCACTCGACATTCCCGGCTTCAACTACAAGCCCCAATATTACGTCAAGGCCTACAACATGCTTCCGCAGCGGTTGATTCTCGGAACCGAAACTGCATCCACGGTATCTTCACGCGGAACGTATATCTTCCCGATGGAACTTAAAGCCAATGCAGTCCACGACAATCATCAGTCGTCGAGCTACGATACGGAATTCTGCTACTGGAGCAATATCCCCGACCTGGATTTCGCCATGGACGATGACTATCCATGGATGATCGGACAGTTTGTATGGACCGGCTTCGATTATCTCGGCGAACCTTCTCCCTACGATACCGACGCATGGCCCAACCATTCAAGCGTGTTTGGCATAATTGACCTCGCATCCATTCCCAAAGACCGGTATTATCTATACCGCTCGCAATGGAATACCAAAGACGCCACACTTCATCTTCTCCCCCACTGGACGTGGCCAGGCCGCGAAGGAAAGGTTACTCCTGTCGTGGCCTATACGTCCTACCCGTCGGCAGAGTTGTTTGTAAACGGCAAATCCATGGGTCGCAAGGCCAAAGCATCGGCCACTCCACTCGATTATACGAAAGTCGCCGGAAAACCCTATTGGGAACGTGCGAGCGTACAGGACATCCAGGCCCGCAATGATTCGCTTGCTATGGAACGTTACCGACTCATATGGGACGATGTGGTTTACCAGCCCGGCGAACTGAAAGTCGTAGCATTCGACGAAGCTGGAAATCCGGCTAAGGAACTTGTGGTCGCCACTGCAGGAAAGGCTCACCACATAGTGCTGACGCCAAACCGCACCGAAATATCCGCCGATGGCAATGACCTCGTCTACGTTACGGTTCAGGTCGCCGACAAAAACGGCAATATCGTGCCGACCGACGCACGCATGGTTTCATTCAAGGTGAGCGGCGCTGCCGAATTCCTGGCCACCGCCAACGGGGATCCGACCTGTCTGCTCAGCTTCGACGATCCCAAGATGAAATTATTCAGCGGTGCGGCCACCGCCATTCTGCGTGCGGCATCCACTCCCGGGCCGGCTACGCTCACGGTAACTGCACCCGGGGTTAAATCCGCTACAATTTCTATCGATGTGAAATAACACACTCACCGTCATCTTTTCCTGCATCTAATGTTCAAAACCGGAATTTGTCAGCATTTTGACGAATTCCGGTTGTTTTTTGAGTCCGAATTCTTCGGTTATTAATCAGTTTTTATATAAATTTGTGAGTAGAAATGAATCCTCAAATCTAAAATAACCCCACTATGGAAATGGAACAAAAAATTAAGAAAGTGTTCAAGGAAAAATTCGGTACAGAAGGCACGCTCTATGCCTCGGCCGGTCGTATCAACCTGATTGGTGAACACACCGATTATAACGGCGGCTACGTTTTCCCTGGCGCAATCGATAAAGTCATCATGGCTGAAATACGCCCCAACGAAACAGACAAGGTGCGTGTTTTCTCAATCGATATCGACGAATATGCCGAGTTCGGCCTCAATGAAGAAGACGCTCCCAAGCAGCAGTGGGCACGCTATATATTCGGCATTTGCCGTGAAATAATCAAACGCGGCGGCTCCGTGAAAGGCTTCGACGCCGTGTTTGCCGGTAATGTTCCCCTCGGTGCGGGCCTTAGCTCGTCGGCCGCTCTTGAAAGCTGCTTCGCTTTCGCTCTTAACGACCTCTTCAACGGCAACACCATCGACAAATTCGAACTCGCCCGCATCGGCCAGTCGACCGAACACAATTATTGCGGCGTGAACTGCGGTATCATGGACCAGTTCGCATCCATTTTCGGCAAGAAAGACCATCTGATGCGTCTCGACTGCCGTTCGATGGAATTTGAATATTTCCCCTTCAACATCGACGGTTACACCCTCGTGCTCCTCGACTCCAAAGTTAAGCACGCCCTTGTAGACTCCCCCTACAACAAACGCCGCCAGTCGTGCGAACGCGTTGCACAGCGCCTTGGCATCGAGACTCTCCGCGACGCAACCATGGAGATGCTCGACAAAGTGAAAGCCGACATCACCGCTGAAGACTATTCACGCGCCAAATTCGTAATTGAAGAGAAACAGCGCGTGCTCGACGTTTGCGACGCCCTCCAGCGCGGCGACTGCGAAACCGTCGGTAAAAAAATGTACGAAACCCATCAGGGCCTCTCCAAGGACTATGAGGTATCCTGCGTAGAACTTGATTACCTCAACGACATCGCCAAAGAATGCGGTGTAACCGGCTCACGAATCATGGGCGGCGGCTTCGGCGGCTGCACCATCAACCTGGTTAAAAACGATCTTTACGATAATTTCATCGCCACCGCCAAGAAGAAATTCAACGAGAAATACGGCCATGAGCCCGTGGTCTATCCCGTAATCATATCCGACGGCGCACACAAAGTTTCCGAATAATCAAGATTTTAATTTTATGCGGGCGGAGATACATCATCGAGGTATCTCCTCCCGTTTCAAATATCTGCAGATTGATTTCGCAGCCGCAAAAAGAGCTGCTACCTCATGAAACAACTCCTGTGGAATATCACCGATACGGAATTTTATCTAACCTATTTATAATCCCAACCGATTAAACTGACAATGAAACCTACATTATTCGTCCTCGCCGCTGGCATGGGAAGCCGTTACGGCGGTCTTAAACAGCTCGACTCGCTGGGCCCTAATGGTGAAACCATCATGGACTACTCCATTTACGATGCTCTTCAGGCCGGATTCGGCAAAGTGGTATTCGTAATCCGCAAAGACTTCGAGCAGGATTTCCGCGACAAAGTCCTCTCCAAATATGAAGGCCATGTACCGGTGGAAGTTGTTTTCCAGAGCACCGACAAACTTCCCGAAGGATATACCTGCCCGGCCGACCGCACTAAACCCTGGGGAACCAATCATGCCGTTCTCATGGGCAAAGATGTAATCAAAGAACCTTTCGCCGTAATTAACGCCGACGACTTCTATGGTCGCAATGCTTTCGAAGTAATTGCCAAAGAACTGGCGCGTCCCCGCGACAAAAAAGGAGACTACTGCATGGTAGGCTTCCGTGTAGGCAACACCATGACCGAAAACGGTTCCGTAGCCCGCGGCGTATGCGAGAATAAGGACGGCCTGCTTACTTCGGTCGTTGAGCGTACGGCAATCAGCTACGACAAGGATCATAACATTGTATTCACCGACGAAAACGACCAGGTTCAGACCCTTGACCCCAAGACTCCCGTCTCGATGAACCTCTGGGGCTTCACACCCGACTACTTCGAGTTCTCAGAACGTGAATTCAAAAAATTCCTCGACAAGGATCTCAACACCCCGAAAGCGGAATTCTTCATTCCTCTCTGTATTGACGCTCTGATAAATTCCGGAGAAGCAACCGTTAAGGTTCTCGATACCGATTCACGCTGGTTTGGCGTCACATACGCCGCCGACCGCCCCGGTGTGGTAGCCAAATTCGCCGAACTCCATCAGAACGGCACCTACCCCACTAAACTTTTCTAAGCCGAATCAGGCTGAAAGATTTAGAATCCGGAATCACAAAAACAACACAATTATGAAACCCAGAATTCTCGTTACCGGCGGCACTGGCTACATAGGCTCGCACACAGTTGTCGAGCTTCAGAAAGCCGGCTATCCAGTGGTTATCATCGATAACCTTTCCAATTCTAACAAAGAGGTTCTCGACGGTATCGAGCGTATCACAGGAATACGTCCCGAGTTCGTGGAGGCTGACTGCACCGACATCAAGGCCCTCGACAAGCTTTTCGCCGATTATCCAGGCATAAAAGGAATCATCAACTTCGCTGCAAGCAAAGCTGTCGGCGAGTCGATGCAGAAGCCTATCCTGTACTACCGCAACAACCTCGCCACACTCCTGAACCTGCTCGAAGAGATGCCCATCCATGGTGTGAAAGGCATTGTTTTCTCCTCGTCGTGCACCGTTTACGGCGAACCCGACGTAAATCCCGTAACCGAGCAATCGCCCATCAAAAAGGCGACATCTCCCTATGGCAACACAAAGCAGATTTCGGAGGAAATCATTACCGATGTAATCAATGCCGGCGCTCCCATCAAGAGCGTTATTCTCCGTTATTTCAACCCCGTAGGCGCCCATCCGTCGGCCGAAATCGGCGAATTGCCCAATGGTGTTCCTCAGAATCTGATTCCCTATCTCACTCAGACGGCAATGGGCATTCGTAAGGAGCTCAGCGTGTTTGGCGACGACTACAATACCCCCGACGGATCGTGTATCCGCGACTACATCGACGTTGTAGACCTCGCCAAAGCTCATGTTATAGCCGTTGAGCGTATGCTTGAGGACAAAAGCGATGAAAAAATCGAGATTTTCAATCTTGGAACAGGCAACGGCCTCTCCGTTTTACAGCTTATCAACACCTTTGAAGAAGCTACTGGAGTGAAGGTACCCCACAAAATTGTGGGGCGTCGTGCCGGCGATATCGAGAAAGTCTGGGCCAACCCGACATATGCCAACAAAGTGCTCGGATGGAAAGCAGATACCCCAATTGCCGATACCATGCGTTCGGCCTGGGCATGGCAGTGCAAACTTCGTGAGCGCGGCATAATGTAATTTCTTCCCCTCGCTCATATAAAAAATGCAGGGGTTAATCCGGAACGTTCCGGCCAACACCTGCATTTTATATTACCACTGGCTCAAATGAATTATCAGACCGTATGCGAACTGCCGTCGAAGCAATGGGTGCAGATCCGGCATTTAGGCAGACCTATGGATTTGACAAGGTTGTCGAGCGAATTGAAACGCAATGTGTCAAGCCCCAGCTTCAAACGGATGAGATCAACCATTCGTTCATGACGTTCAGTTGTTGGATCAGCATATTCATCGAGATGACGCGTACCTTCCTCCCCTTCCAGCTCGGCTATACACCTGCGCGTTATAAGCTCCATTTCGGTTTTCGACGACGTAAAGTTCAGGAACTCGCACGGATAAATAAGTGGTGGGCACGAAATTCTCACGTGGACCTTAGAGGCGCCACACCGACGTATATCAGCTACATTATCGCGCAATTGCGTGCCGCGTACAATTGAATCATCACAAAACGCTACGCTTTTGCCACGCATCAAAGCCTCGTTAGGTATAAGCTTCATTTTAGCGACAAGCTCGCGACGCTGCTGAGTACTTGGAGTAAAACTGCGGGGCCATGTCGGAGTATATTTCACAATACCACGTTTATACGGTCTGCCGATTGCCTGCGAGAATCCAAGTGCCATTCCAGTTCCGGAGTCAGGAATCGGGCTGACAAAGTCAATGGCGTCCTCATCATCGCTGCCAAGCAGATAACCATTGTCGTAGCGCATTTCATCCACATTCCTCCCTTCATACTCGCAGGGGGGATAACCATAATATGTCCAGAGGAAAGCGCAGATCTGCATCTCAGGTGCCTCCTTCCGAAGCACCTCAACCCCATTTTCGGCTGAAACCCTGACAATCTCTCCCGGGCCGAGTTGCCTTAGAAGTTCATAACCAAGATTGGCAAACGCGCACGTTTCCGAACCTACAGCATAATCCGTTCCATTGGAAGCCAAGGCGACGGGGGTTCGTCCCAGAAAATCTCTGGCCGCAATTATTCCGTCGGATGTAAGAATCAACATCGAGCATGAGCCTTTCACGCGACGATGCACATTGGAGATACCATCCACGAAACTCTTTCCTTCACAAATCAGTGCGGCCACCAGCTCTGTGGGGTTCACAATATCGTTGCTGTGTTCACAGAAATGATGGCCGCGGTTCAGAAGCTCCTTCTGGAGTTCGTCGATGTTGTTTATACGTCCTACGGTAGTAATTGCAAATTTGCCGAGATGACAGTTTATGATAATCGGCTGAGCATCCGTATCGCTGATTACTCCGATTCCCGCTTTACCGGAAAATTCATGGAGGTCGCCCTCGAATTTGGTCCGAAAATACGTGTTTTCGATATTGTGGATTGAACGCGCGAAATGGCCTTCGTTGACTGTTGCCATACCTGCGCGCCGTGTGCCGAGATGCGAATTATAATCGACACCATAAAACAGCTCGTCGACACAGCAGCCTTCGCGTTTCACTACTCCGAAAAATCCTCCCATACGCTTATATGTACTTAATACTGGTTTTAAATTTCTATTAAAGAATCGGCTCCGAAATCCCTGATGGCACGACGACCGATTATATTGTCCCACTGCATCGGAGAAATCCCGTTCCCGGGGCGCTTTACCGCTATATTATCCTCCGTAAAAATCTCTCCGGCTTTAATCTCCCGGGCAGCCACGATGCTTTTCCGAGCCACAACGATATTGGGTCGCTCGGAATCGCTGACGTGCTTACTGGAATCGCCAAGAGCCAACTCAATATTACGTATGGCATCCACCATAGCCTTCAGTTCATCCGGCTCGAGAGAAGCCTTGTGGTCAGGCCCGGGCAAAGACTTGTCGAGAGTAAAATGCTTTTCTATCACTCTTGCACCTATCGCCACAGCCGCTACCGGGACCTCTATTCCAACCGTATGGTCGCTATAGCCAACAGCGGCCGGCGTCAGTTTAAGCAGATCGCCCATGGCTCTGAGGTTAACATCGGCCATCGGTGTGGGATACTGTGTATTGCAGTGCAAAAGAATCACATTGTTACGAGGCGTTCCAACTTCCTCCAGAACTCGCAGAGCTGTTTCAATCTCAGCCAACTCACACATTCCAGTCGAGAGAATCACTTTTTCACCCCGACGTCCGATTTTCCTCAGATACGGCAGGTTCGTAATCTCTCCCGATGGAATTTTCCAGTAATCCATATCGAGCTCAGCCAGACAATCGATTGAAACCAAATCGAAGGGTGTCGACATAAATCCGATTCCTACTTCATTACATATTTTTTTCAACGAGGCATACTCGTCGAGCCGAAGATGGATCTTGCGGCACATCTCGAGTTGAGACTCCGCATTGCCCGTGGTTTCTTTCTGATACTCGGCTTTTGGTGCAATCGACGATATTACCAGTTCAGGAACAGCAGTCTGAAACTTCACATAGTCGGCTCCGGCCACCTTTGCCGCCCGAATCATTTCGACAGCCCGACCGTAATCGCCGTTATGGTTAACTCCGGCTTCCGCTATAATAATTACTTTATCGGTCATTTAAAAAAATATCATTTATAAAACACGACCTCCTGAGGATAACGACATATACGCGTGCCCGGACGCCAGGGAACATCCTGCTTCAATGGCAGACCGGCAAAATCGCTCAACATATATAGCGGAATATCCGCACCAGCATGTATCGAACAAACTGCCCCACCACCAAGCCGCGGGTTGATTTCCATCAGCAATGCCCGGCTATCGCCGGAGGTATCCGCATCGCGAAGGAACTGTAATGTAACAGGCCCACGCAACTGCAATGCTTTAAGTATCCGATGACTTGCATTTTCAATCTCACTATCGTGAATTGTCTCCGTCTCCGTGACTTCGCCTCCCGATACGGCGATGCGCTCTCGTGGAACGGCACAAACCACTTCCCCATCGGATGCCACATAACAATCGACAGTATATTCTCTCCTGTGCGCGATATATTTCTGAAACAGATACGTACCGGCCTCACTGCTGCCAGCCAGTTGGTCGTATTCCGCCTGACTAAGAATCCAGATCCCTTTTGAGGCTGATCCGAAACAGGGTTTTGCAATTATATCACCCTCCACCGGTTCATACTGCGGATTGGAAGGCAACGGGAAGCCAAGTTTATGGAAAAGCGCGTCCGCCTCTATTTTATTGAACATCAACGCGCTCATCTTTGCATCAGTACCTCCCGGAGTCCAGACCGAAGCATCGGCCGACGCATAGCGTATGGCAATCTCAACCGCCGGGTCGACAAACGGCAACAAAATATCTATCCGGTTCTCCTCCACAACCGTATGAAGGTGATCCATGATATACGGATCGTTCCATCGCAGGCCTTTAACCACGGTTGCGACTTGTGCAATAGGCACCTCGGATGTGAGTTCATAACTGAATAGATTCACTGCCATACCGAGTCGCGTTCCGGCACGCTTAATCATCCTTGCCATAGAAACGCGCTTGGCGCCTCCGAGCATCAGAATATTTACCGCCTGCTTCATGTCGTAATTCGTTTAAAGAGCAGTTAATAATGGATCATCGGTTGTATATATCGCTTTTGTAGCCGGCCAGGTGTTCGGGCTGGCAAATCCAGTCGATTGTCTTCTGTAAACCTTCCCTGAGCGATACCACCGGACGCCAATCGGTCAACGCCAGTATTTTGGTATTGTCGCCGCAAAGTCTTCTGACCTCGCTCTTCGATGGCCGCAGCCTTTGATGATCCACTACATATCTTACATCTGAATGCATCAGTTCCGCAATAGTTTCGAGAGTCTCCTTCATAGTAATCTCAGTACCGGTAGCGATATTGATTTCCTCTCCTTCGATTCCGTCGGCACGTCCCAAAGCGAGAAATCCCCGGCAGGTATCCGTAACGAAATTAAAATCGCGGGTGGGAGTAAGATCGCCCACCTTAATTTCTTTGGCACCGGAGGCAATCTGCGAGATGATGGTCGGAATGATAGCCCTGGCGCTCTGGCGCGGCCCATAAGTATTAAAAGGACGGGCTATGACCACCGGAAGCTCAAAAGCATTGTAAAAACTTTTAGCAATGGCGTCAGCGCCGATTTTTGTAGCTGAATACGGCGACTGAGGCTGCCGAGGATGCTTCTCGTCGATAGGCACATAAAGTGCTGTACCATAGACTTCGGATGTAGAAGTGACTACAACGCGCTCCACATTGCAGTCCTTTGCCGCCTGGCATATGTTGAGTGTTCCCGTCACGTTTGTGTCGACGTAGCTTTCAGGAGCTATATAGCTGTATGGGATAGCGATAAGAGCCGCAAGATGGAAGATGGTATCGACATCGCGGGCTATATGACGGCAGAATGCTGCGTCGCGGACGTCGCCACATACCACTTCAAGATTCGGATGATTGTTGCCCTCAAGCCATCCCCAGTTGTTAAACGAGTTATACTGGCTCAATGCCCGTACTTTTATTCCTTCCGCCAAAAGAAGGTCTACAAGATGCGAACCGATAAAGCCGTCGGCACCGGTGACGAGTGCGTGTTTCATATCTCTTGCCATAAGCCTTATATTCTGTTATACGATTGTTTATCCTTGTTTTTTAAGTCGGTAGCCATAGGTCTTGCCGTCGACGGGCGATGTGAACGTAAGGTATGATTCTCCCCCGCTCTGCGACTCAATCTTCAGCTGTGTGACTCCTCCGACTATAAAATGTGAATCGGGAAACGGCGCATATATACCGTTGCCGGCTTCTCCTTCGGCCGACGGGTTGTTGTCGTCTGAATTTCTGAAGTTAACGAACAGGTAGCCGTTATCTTCATTCCAGGTAGCATAGTGTGTGTCAGCATAGCTCTCAACGGCATTCTGGTTGACGCGCACCATTCCAAATACATCGTTCTGGAATTTCCAGAAAATATTCCCCTCGTAACCAGCATCGGAGGTACCGTCGACGGTAATCTCCGTAAGTTTCCACGTCCCGAACCACGGGCCAATGTCGCCGTTGTTACGGGTGCAACTGCAAATACCTGTCATAATCATAACAGAGACAAGAGCCACAGCCAGTTTGCGGATAATATATATTGTCTGCTTAAGCATAAATAGCGGAAAAATATTATTATGATTAAAGTTTCAGAAGCCCGCGATACTTCACCGTCAGACATGCGCCTAAGTTATCGCCGTAGAGTTCCCCATGGTCGAACGCAATCTGGGCGTTAACCGAGAGTCCCGGAACGCGACTTACGTTGTATGTCCCCTCGAACATCATCGACGTGTCCGACGCCGGATTAAGAAGAGGCATAAATGGCGTGCCCCAGCTACGTCGGTATCCGCCGAGCACACGGTAGGAAAAGTCCTTGCCGACCTCACCCTTTATACCGATATGGAATCCACGAACGAGATTGTTGGTAAACTCCATGATTCCGTTCTGATTGTAGATAGGCGAACGAAGAAACGGAGTGCCGATGCTCATGCCATAGTACTGGTAGCCGTTGTATTCGTGGTTATTGTAATAATTGTCGCCACCCTCGGCTCTGCCGGTAATAGTCGTATTGCTGAAGTCATCCGGATCCCAGTGAAACGGACCCGACTGATTGGTAAAATCAAGATACTCGACAACAGCGCCCGACACGATTGCCCTGCGGTTGGCGGCGAATTCCAGACCCCACAGACCATCAAACCCGTTCAAGAATCCGATTCCCGAACCGTCCTCCCAAGGCTTCTGAAGATATGCCTTGATTTCCATGCCGTTGCGGAGTCTGTAGCGCATATGTATATCCCAGCAACCCAGGGCACTCCCTGAAAAATACTCCTTACCTTCATCTTTGGGAATCAACATCTTGAAGAACTTACTGAAACTCTTGGAAAGTTCTTTCGACATATATATCTTCCCGGCGGAGTAATAATCGGTATTTCCGCCGAACATCGAGCCTACCTGCATACCGATTGTAACCGAGAACGGTTTTGAAGGCTTGGTGCGGAAATAGCATCGTTTATAAGTATAAAGCGCGCCCTGATTGAGATGGCCGCTGTAATAGTTGAAGTGATTGCGCATCCAGGCATTGTCGGTGAACTTCCCATAGGAAAGTTCGCCTTGAATCTGAACCCAGCCTTTTGTAAACGGAATATTCTGGAAATCTGTAAAGCCTGCTCTTACCTCCGGAATCGGACGCGCGTTGCCGCTCTCAACAAAATCTCCGCTGCTAAGTTCATTGTTAAGCAACGCGGAGCCACGTTCCTTCAGTCCGACCGTAAGAAACACGCCGCGGTATTTCACCTCTCCGTAAAGCTGCTGAATCCAGAAACGCGACGGATGCTGCGGATTTTGCGCCCACACATTGTCGTTTCCATCATAACGCAGATAATCCACATTGCTTCCATATCCTGCAATCAAATCAGCACCATATCCATAGCTGAAACGGGAGGCAGTATCCATGTCATGCCAAATATGTCCACGCACAATGGCAGATTTGCTTTGGGTAATCACCCCATGGCGATTCGACGCAATATAATATGGCGCGAAATCATTATTGCCAGCCGCACCGGTTACTCCAGTCTCCCAGTTGACCTCATGGTCTCCGGCATTCATATTAAAACCGACGCAAGCCGACGCGATTGCGATTCCGAATACTATTGTCCGAGGAATTTGCATAAGCGATGAGTCAAATCGTTGTTATATAATCCTTAGAAACCTCACTACAGTAAATATTACGCCTCATGGATTTAACAGATGGGTATCCGCCGCATCAAATGTCTCTATATGGCGTTGCTTTTTCTCTTCGAAGATATCCTCGATGGTGAGGAATATACCGGTCTCCTCCACATCGCCGAATTCATCGTTGATAGCCGTTCCGAAAATCTTCATTGTAGGCGACAGGCTCATGTAGGCATTCACAAGAGGGGGAATATTGATGCCATGATCCCGGATAGCCGCATTAAGTATACGGTAGTCCTCCTTGAAATCGTTGCCGGGAAACATTGAGGCGTATTTCTCGGCGGGGAGATCCGCTGCAATGGGCTTAAACGGCCGAACAAGTCGGTCCGGATCGGGGAAATGCTTTCGTAGAAAATACAGCAGCATGTCGCGGCACTCCCGGTCATAGCCGGGATACATCGTGAACTTACCGAAAAGATGTCGGATTTCAGGATGCAGCACCGTAAGTGCGCCAAGACCATCCCAAAGATTATCGAGGGCGAACAATGCCTTTGCTCCGGCTTTCGACGACTGATACTCCAGTCTGACAAACGACCGTCCGAGTTCTATGGTGTAAGGGAGATAGTCTGACATGAAACGCTCGGAAAATCTGAACATATGCGATGTGGCAATCCGGGGGGAGCCATCGGAATTTATATGGATATCACGTCCGAGAATAAACCTGTAGCCGCCGGTAATCAGCTTTTCCTCCGGATCCCAAACCAAAAGCTGGCGACATGGAGGATCCATCAAATCGAATTCATCAATGTCGCAGTCTTTTCCAGTGCCACCCCCCGCCGTGCGGAAAGCGATTTCCCGAAGACGTCCGATTTCTCTCATGACGTTGGGGGCGCAGTGAGCGTCGACAATGTATATCTCATTGTTCCCTTTGTTGGTCTTACGCATGAAACGTTCAGCCGTCAGTTCAGCCTCAAGCAATTTTACGTCAACTGGATCTATGATTTCTTCTGCCATGCAGCACTTAAAATTTACGATTTTTGAACCGGATGAGGCGAAGCGTCGCACTTCATATGATAAACTTCGCTCTGAATGGAGTCGGCCATACCACGTGCGTCGCGTTTCTTGAAGAGATCGGCGTATGGTATCGTGTTGCCGACAGACACCGTATATTTCCTTCCGCGACTTCCGACCATCTCGCCGGGCAGAAGTACCTGCTCTAGGTTGAACGGTATGCCAAGACGCTTGCGTAGATTCGCACAGCGGTAAAATTTCATCGAATTAGCGCCGTCGAAATACAGCGGCACTATATCGCGCTGATGCTTTCTGGCCTGGGTGACAAACGATTTCTGCCAGCGCAGGTCGCACACCATCTTGCGGGACTCTCCGATGAAATCAACCTTACGGTAGCGCGAACATATACGCTACCGTAAGGTTGATT
>UREH01000028.1 GCA_900546835.1 uncultured Porphyromonadaceae bacterium | reverse complement strand
AGATCTACACACTGCATATCGTCGGCAGCGTCAGATGTGTATAAGAGACAGGTCGAGGTCGACTATGGCGGCGGGCACCTTCAGCGGCAACCCCTCGCTCAGCAGCGAGACGAAGAAAAAGGCGAAGCAAACGGGCACCACGGCTATTCCCACCAAATAGATGGGACGCGAGCACAGGCGACGCCATTCGCGCTTTATTACGCTTAAAATACCCATATTCCTTTTGTTCGGTTTGTTTTTGGTAATGATATTCTTGCCGCGGTGGGCGACATTGTGTCAAAACACCGGAGGGTCAGTCCTTGTAGATTACGGTCATACCCGGGCGCAAATCGGGGAGCTGCTCGGTGGGCCGGGCCTTCACCTCAAAAGTCTTCGAATCCCAGTCGCCGGTAGTCTTGGTGGCGTGCCAGGTAGCGTAGCTGCCCAGATCGCGGATATAGTAGATCTTTGCCTTGGTCTCCTTGCGGCCGAGCGCCGGTATCATCACTTCGATTTCCTTGCCGAGAGTCATATCCTGGAGATACTCCTCGCGCACGTTGAAGGTAATCCACTTGTCCTGGATTTTGAGCAGACTCATGATGGGTGCGCCGAGCGACACAAGCTCCCCTACATGGGGATAGACCACATCAATCTGGCCGTCGCATGGAGCGGTGAGATACTGGTCCTCCAGAAGAGCCTGCACTTCGCCCACGCCGCCTTTGGCCACGTCGACCATAGCTGCGGCCGATTCCTTATCCTCGCTCTGTGCGCCCTGCTTTGCCAGCTCATACTGGCTTTTGGCTGCCGAGGAAGCGGCTACAGCCGCATCGTAGGCGGCCTTGGCCTCGTCGCGTTTCTGCTCGCTCATCACGCCCTCGGAATAGAGGGTCTGCATGCGGTCGTAAGTCTTTTTGGTGATTGACTCGGCCGAGCGGGCCTGCTGCCAGAGATCGTAGGCGCTCTGGATAATCTGTGAGCGCGTTCCGGCGTCGACCTTGCGGTTCATGGCCTTGGCGGCGGTCTCCATCCCCATGGCCTGCACCAGTTTGGCGTCGGCAAGGCTCGAATGGATGTGCACGAGGGTGTCGCCGGCCTTAACCATGTCGCCCTCCTCTACATAAAGATCCACCACGCGACCGGGAAGCTTGCCCGAGATGCGCACGGCCGTGGCGTCGGCCTGCCCCTCGATTATCTCGTCGGGCTTGTTCAGGAAAAGGAATCCTGCAATGGCCAGAAGAGCCACTACTACCACTACGATGGCAAACGCGCCCATCAGCGTTTTGTTCTCCTTTTGAGCTTCGGGAGTCAGCTGTTTGAAATCAGGCATATCGTATGTTGCTTTATATGGTTTATAATCCGTTTGTTTTCAGAGTTTACAGCACGCAGCTCAATAGCCCAGAGTGCCGAGAACCTTCGAAAGATAGACATCGCAGAGTTTCACGTCGATCATCGCGTCGATATTCTCGCTGTGGGCCTTGAGCCAGGCGGTCTGGGCGGCCATCACGTCGTCGGTGGTTATTACCCCCTCGCGGAAGCCGAGGGTGGCCGTGCGAAGGTTTTCCTGAGCTTTGGCGAGATTCGATTCGGTGGCCAGATAGGTCTTCACGGCCTCCTGAGCCTTGTAGGCGGCCTGGCTGACCTGAAGGTCGATTTTCTCGCGCGCGTCGGCTACCTGGATTTTCGATATTGTCTCGGCTGAGCGGGCAGCGCGGTAGCCGTTGTAGTTGCCTCCCCAGTGCCAGAGGGGGATCTTTACCATCACACCCACGGAGAATGCGCCGCCGAAGCGGTTCTTGAAGCCGTCGAACATATTGGGATTGGTAAATGAGTAACTGCCGATCAATGCTATGTTGGGAAGCATCTCGGAAAGAGCTACACGTTTCTGCTGCACGGTGGCCTCCGAGGCCATCTCGAGCGCGCGCAGGTCGGGGCGACGGGAGTAGACCTCCTCCATATTGTAGCGTGTGGCTATTTCGGTCGATGGAATCGCCTGAGCGGTCCCTTCATCGGCCACGTTGATGTCGGAATGCACCGGCAGTCCGCATATCTGGGCAAGCGCCATGCGACTGAGCGAAAGGCCGTTTTCCACTTTGAGAAGGTCTACATTCGCCTCGTTGAGCTTCACGTCGACGCTCAGCAGATCGCTGCGGGTGGCCACTCCCTGGTCGAGCATGAGCTTCACGTTGCGGTCGAGCGTGTCGAGCAGGTTGACGTAGCTCTTGGCCAGACGGTGCTTGGCGTTAAGCGACACCACGGTCCAGTAAGCGGCGTCGACGGCATAAATCACGTTCTGGCTCTCGTTTTCCTGAAGCATGCGGTTGGCCTCCTCCTGGATTTTTGCCAGACGGTTCATAGCCACGATTTTACCACCCATATAGATGGGCTGGGTGAGCGTCACGGCGCCGAAAAACACGTTGTGGATGTCGAACTCCATCGCCTCCTTGGGGATGAGCGCCACCTCCGACGGAATTGGGGTACCGTCCGGAGTGGTGACGGGCTGATGGGTAATGGGGTTTGTCACTACGTTGAACTCATAGCTCTGCGTAGCCAGGTTGAAGCTCTTGGTAGGCAGAAGCTGGTCGGAGTCGAAGAGCGACAGCTTTTTCTGGTTATAGGTATACCCTCCGGCGAAATCGAGTGCGGGCAGATAGGCCGCGAAGGCCTGCTTGCGCTGGTAGCCGGCCTGGCGCACGCGCTCGGCCTTAACCATCAGCTCCTTATTGTTGCTCAGGGCCATGGCGCGGCAGGAATCGAGCGAATATGTCTCGGCTGTAGCCACCGGCACCGATACGGCCCCGGCAAGGAAGACCCACAATGCTGCGGTTAGCTTTTTAGTGTATTCCATAAGTTGAAACGTTTTGGCATTGCAAAATTAGCTAAACAAAGCCACCCCACAGCGGCCTTGTTCAGTAAAAACAAGCATTTTGCCCCAAATGTTGGAACTTTTGTGAAATTAACGTTTCTGCCGGCTGACTCAGATGCCGAGAATATTGCGCACCGGCATCCACGCAAGGAGTATCGCCGCAAGCACAAGGAGTGCCGCCGGCGAGGTGAGCCGGTCGGCCAGACGTTTCAGTCGTTGCGACTCCGGCATGAGCCACGATAATAGCATCACGGCGAGATAAGCCATCGCCAGCGGAAGTATAAGGTTGGCCCTGAAGGCTGCCATGGGATGGCCGTGAAGGAGAGCCATGAACGCACGCTGGCTTCCGCACCCCGGGCAGTTCCACCCTGTGGCCCACTTCACGGGGCAGCGCGGCATAAAGCCTGTGGCGTTCACGATCCACAGATAAAAAGTGAAAAAGGCCGCCGCCATCAGGGCGACGGCGGCGGCTTTTATGAGTCGGGGTCTGCTTACGCGTGGCATCAGAACATCCCCATGAAGGCTATCTGGAACGGCCAGCTGACCGCGCCAAGAACTATTGCGGCTATGATAAACCACTGGGCGAGCTCGCTGTAGCGCTTGGACCGCTCCAGATCGCCGCGGTAGTAGGCGCTCTTGGTCATCGAGGAAAACACGATGGCCGGAATGCCCACGATTGTGCAGCAGAGCACGGTTACGATTACCGACCACGCGATGTAGGCCGGCGGACAGGGTTCCACAGCGGCGACGGCCGCAGGCGACGGCGACTGTGCCGTCGGCGTGGGAGATACTGTTTCCTGAGCCGTCGTCTCGGCGACGGGGCGCACGGGCTCGGCTACGGGCGCCTCCACAACCTCGATTTCCACCTCGGCTTCAGCCGGAGTCTCAGCCAGGGGTTCGGGTTCCGGCTCGGCAGGGGTGTCGGAAGCTGCATCTCCGACAGCTTCGATCGGTTCAGGAGCCGGAACGGCAGTGCGGTTCTCAAGCATGGCGGCCAGTTCGGCGATTTCCGTGGCGGGAGTCCAGTCGGGCAGCCCCTCGGTCCATACGAGCGTTTCGGGCTGCAATCCGTTGTCCACAAGCTGGCGACCGCTGTAGGGGCCGTCGTGATGGTCGTCGACGATAATCCAGTAGTTCATCTAATTGGTTTTGCTTTGGTCGGTTTAGAAATACTTTGTCTCAGTGCCCCAAATGGCCGAAAGAAGATTGTTGGCCAGCCCGGATGCGCCGATACGGAAGTATTCATTGGTGAGCCACTGCTCGCCGAGCACTTCCTTGACGATGCAGTAGTATGATACGGCCTCCTCGGGTGTGCGGACACCTCCCGCGGGCTTGAAGCCTACCATGCGGCCGGTCTTCTCGAAGTACTCCTTGATGCACTGACACATCACGTAGGCGGCCTGAAGGTCGGCGCCGGGATATTCCTTGCCGGTCGAGGTCTTGATGAAGTCGGCACCGCTATACATGCTCAGAATCGAGGCGGCCTTGATGTTGGAGGCCGTCTTGAGAGCGCCGGCCTCCAGAATCACTTTCAGACGGGCTTCGCGGCAGGAGTGCTTGAGCTCGGAGATTTCGTCGCACACCTCCTCGTAGTCGCCATCGAGGAAGTTGCCGAGATTGAGCACGATGTCGATTTCGTCGGCACCGCCCTCAACGGCCAGAGCTACTTCGGCCACCTTCACCTCGAGGAACGACTGCGACGAAGGGAAGCAGCCGGCCACGCAGGCTATGTCGACGTCGCTCACCTCGAGCACGGTGCGTACCACCTGCGAGAAGTTGGGATAAACGCAGATGGCGGCAACATTTTTCATCTCGGGATGCTCGTTGTCGAAGTCGTTGACGCGCTCCACGAAATCGGCCACGCTGCGCGGCGAGTCGGTCGAGCGGAGGGTGGTGAGGTCTATGCAGTTGAAGAGGAATTTGTAGACCTCTTCGTTCATGTTTTCCTTGAGGTTTTCGGCGAGGATTTTGTCGACGGCGGCCTTCACGGCGGCATCGTCGTCCGTCACCTTGCTTTCGGCTATAGCCTGATGATATTTGTCTTCCATAATGTCATTTTTTTTGTTGTTAGTCTTTTATGGGTGGTTTAAAGTAAGGTCAGCCCTCGATTTTGTCGACCTCGAGGTCGCCGTTGAGGATTTCGTGCCAGGGAAGTCCCTGCACGGCCAGCTCCTCCAGGAAGGGATCGGGGTCGAACTCCTCCACGTTGTGCACACCGGCTTTTTTCCATTTACCGGTGAGGAACATCATGGCGCCCACCATGGCGGGCACGCCGGTAGTGTAGCTCACGGCCTGCATACCGGTCTCGAGATATGCCTCGTGGTGCGAGCAGTTGTTGTAGATATAGTAGGTCATCGGCTTGCCGTCCTTGTCGAGGCCGTAGATGCGGCAGCCGATCGAGGTTTCGCCGGTGTAGTTCTCGCCGAGGTTCTGAGGGTCGGGCAGAACGGCCTTGAGGAACTGAAGGGGTACGATTTTCTGGCCGTTGTAGTCGATTTCGTCAATGCGGGCCATGCCGATGTCCTGAATTACGCGCAGGTGCGTGAGGTATTCCTGTCCGAAGGTCATCCAGAAGCGTGCGCGCTTTATGGTGGGGAAGTTCTGCACGAGGCTTTCAAGCTCCTCGTGATAGAGAAGGTAGCTGTCGCGTGCGCCGATGTTCGGATAGTTGAGCGAAGCGTGGATTTCGAGCGGCCCGGTGGTGATCCACTGGCCGTCGCGGTAGTAGCGCCCGTTCTGGGTAATCTCGCGGATGTTGATTTCAGGATTGAAGTTGGTGGCGAAAGCCTTGCCGTGGTTTCCGGCGTTGCAGTCCACGATGTCGAGGGTCTCCATAGCCGAGAAATAGTGCTTGGCGGCGTAGGCGGTGAATACGCCGCTTACTCCCGGGTCAAAGCCGCAGCCGAGAATGGCCGTCAGACCGGCCTTCTCGAAGCGGTCGCGGTAGGCCCACTGCCAGGAATACTCGAAATGAGCCACGTCGCGCGGCTCGTAGTTGGCCGTGTCGAGATAGTTGACACCGCACTCCAGGCAGGCTTCCATTATCGTGAGGTCCTGATACGGCAGGGCGAGATTGATTACCATTTCGGGCTTATGACGGCGGAAAAGCTCGCAGAGCTGCTCCACGCTGTCGGCGTCGACGCTGTCGGTCTCGATTTTCGGCAGGTTCGTCTGGCCGCGGCGGGCGGCCGCCTCGGTTATCGCCTTGGCAAGGGCGTCGCATTTCTTTCGTGTGCGCGAGGCAATCACGATTTCAGAGAACACTTCGGGATTCTGCGCGCACTTGTGGGCGCATACACTGCCCACGCCTCCGGCGCCGATGATGATCACTTTTGCCATTCTTCTTTTGCTGGTAGTTGCGTTTTTAGTTTTTCGGATTTTCGGTTGATGTCGCCTTCTTTGTAACAACTTTAAGGCGGTACTAATTTGCAAATATAGGCAAAAAAATGTTGTAGCGCGAGGCAATTCACAGCTTTTTTAGTATTTTTGTATGTAAATGGGCAAACATTCAAAGAATAAATCAGCCGAACTACAGCAGAAACTCGCAATTCTCCCCGAGTCGCCCGGCGTCTACACCTACTACGACGCCGAGGGCACGGTGATCTACGTCGGCAAGGCCAAGAACCTGAAGCGGCGCGTGTCGAGCTACTTCAACCGCACCCACGACGTGCTCCGCACCAACCTGCTCGTGCGCGCAATCGCCGACCTGAGCTACATCGTGGTACCCACCGAGCAGGATGCCCTCAATCTCGAGAACTCGATGATCAAGGAGTACAAGCCGCGCTACAACGTGCTGCTCAAGGACGACAAGTCGTACCCCTGGATCTGCATCACCCGCGAGACTTATCCGAGAGTGTTTCTCACCCGCCAGCGCCTGCGCGACGGCTCGAAATACTTCGGCCCCTACACCGAAGCCGGTGCAGCCCGGGCGGTGCTCGAACTCGCCCGCGAACTCTACCCTATCCGTACATGCCGAATTCCCATCACGCCCGATTCGATTGCCCGCGGCAAGGGGCGGCTCTGTCTGGAATACCACATGCTGCGCTGCCTGGGATGTTGCGTGGGCCGCATCTCGCCCGAGGACTATGCACGCTACATCGACCACATACGCCTTATCCTCCGCGGCGAGACGGGCGAACTGATGAACTACCTCCGCACCGAGATGGAACGCCTCGCCGGCGAACTCCGCTTCGAGGAGGCCCAGGCGCTCAAGGAGAAGTACCAGCTCGTGGAGCGCTATCGCGCCAAGAGCGTAATCGTAAGCCAGACGCTCGACCAGGTCGACGTGTTCGGCATCGACGACGACGGAGGCAACGATGTGTATATCAACTACATGCACGTGTGCCGCGGCGCCGTGGTGCGCAGCGTCACGCTTCAGTACAAGCGCCGCCTCGACGAGGAGGGCCCGCAGATGCTCGCCTACGCCATGCAGGAGATTCGTTCGCGCTTCGGCATTGATTTCAAGGAGGTTATCGTACCGCTTTACCCCGATGCCGACTTCGACGGCGCCGAGTTCACAATTCCTCAGCGCGGCGACAAGGCCAAACTGCTCGACGTGAGCACACGCAATGCGCGTCAGGCTAAAATCGACGCCCTCAAGCAGATGGAGCGCACCGATCCCGAGCAGCGCACCAACCGCACGCTCGAACGCATCAAGGCCGATTTCCGCCTCTCGGAACTGCCGCGCCATATCGAATGTTTCGACAACTCCAATATTCAGGGCACGAATCCCGTGGCGAGCTGCGTGGTGTTCCGCGACGCCAAACCGGCTAAACGCGACTACCGACATTTCAACATCAAGACCGTTGTCGGCCCCGACGACTTCGCTTCGATGAAGGAGGTGCTCACGCGCCGTTATACGCGCCTTATGGAGGAGGCTCCCGACGACCTTCCCCAGCTCATCGTGGTCGACGGCGGCAAAGGTCAGCTCAGCGCGGCCGTAGAGGCTCTCGACGAAATCGGTCTGCGCGGCAAAATCGCCGTGGTAGGCATCGCCAAGCGGCTTGAAGAGATTTATTTCCCAGGCGACAGCTTCCCGCTCTACATCGACAAGAACTCGGAGTCGCTGCGCGTGGTGCAAAATCTGCGCGACGAGGCCCACCGCTTCGGCATCACCCACCATCGCAACCGCCGCTCGAAGTCGGCCATCGTAAGCGAACTTTCGGAAATCAAGGGAATCGGTCCCGCCACGCAGGAAACCCTCCTGCGCCATTTCAAGAGCGTGAAGCGCGTCAGCGAAGCCTCGCTCGACGCCCTCGCCGAAGTAATCGGCCCGGCCAAAGCGCGCCTTGTGCGCTCCCACTTCACCGCTCCGCACCCTTCGCACGCGTCAAACCAGTAAGATTCCACCCCGAGGGCGTTGCAAAGGTCGCACCAATAATGTTGATGATTTCTGAGGGTATTTCACAGCTGCCATAAACAATGTGAGGGTGTGTCATAATGGCTCATCTGGGTCGTCGCCCGAGGGACTCTTCGCATAGGCAAAGCGACCAAAGGCCGATAGCTGACAGCACCTTCGCCATCCGGAAAAAGAATGACGTTGTGTCAAATTTTTGAATTTTGACACAACGTCACATGGTTTGCGGCAGGTTATGTTATACTTTGGTATCAGTATTTGATGAGGCTGGTGACTTCGGCGTCGGCGGGGAGGTTGGCGCGTCCGTTGAGGGCGGTAAGTTCGATGATGAAGTTGATGTAGATTTTTTTCGGATTCATGCTCTTCACCAGATTGTAGGCTGCGGCCATTGTGCCGCCGGTTGCGAGCACGTCGTCGTGGAGCACTACTATATCATCGGGGGTGATGGCGTCGCGGTGAATCTCGATTGTGTCCTTGCCGTATTCCTTGTCGTAGGTAGCCTGCAGAGTGTCGGCGGGAAGTTTGCCGGGCTTACGCACGGGCACGAATCCGGCTCCGAGTTCGAAAGCCAGAATCGAACCGCCGATGAAACCGCGCGACTCGATGCCTACAACCTTCGTCACACCCTTGTCGCGGTAGGTCTGCGAGAGGTCCCATCCGATGATGTGGAGGGCGCGGGGATCCTTGAACACTGTGGTGAGATCTTTAAACACGACTCCCTTTTGGGGGAAATCAACCACGTCGCGAACTTTCGATTTGATGTATTCCATATCTGTCATTGTTGGTTTTATTTCTTGATTGGGTTAATGTTCGGAATTTATGTTTTGGACGTCTAACAGTCTGATGTTGTCAGAGTTCGTAATGTTCCACGTGAAACAATTCATCGCCCCGAAAGGAGCAGGAGTATATTGATGTCGGCCGGCGAAACGCCCGGTATTCGTGATGCCTGAGCAACAGTGGCCGGACGGATACGTTCGAGCTTCTGCCGTGCTTCGGTCGAGAGTGCGTTGATCGAGGCATAATCGAAGCGGTCGCCGAGCGCCACGCTTTCGAGTCGCTGAATCTTGTCGGCGATTAGCTGTTCGCGCTTTATATATCCGTCGTACTTCAGAAGAACCTCTGCGGCCTCGACTATCTCCTCCCGACGGTCTTCGGCCAAAGCTTCTATCTGCGCGGCAAGTTCCGGGATATATCGCGCGAGCATCATTATATTGAGCTGCGGCCGGAGCACGAGCGCCTTCAGTCGACAACCCTCCTTCAAGGGGGTAAGCTCAGACTGAGTACCGGCATACCCATATTCGTTATTGATGGCTGCAAGGATTTCATTTCCCTGCCCTACCCTTACGGGAAAATCTTCGACAAATGCAATCAGCTCATCGCGCAGGCGCTGCTTTTCAAGCATGAGGTCATGACGGTGTTCGTCGGCAAGTCCGACGGCGTAGGCAAGCGGCGTGAGACGCATGTCTGCATCGTCCTGACGAAGAAGAATGCGGTATTCGGCTCGCGAGGTAAACATACGATACGGTTCGTCGACGCCTTTTGTGACGAGGTCGTCGATAAGGACGCCGATGTATGCCTGGTCGCGTCCGAGGGTAAAGGGAGCCTTCCCTTGCACTGTCAATGCTGCGTTGGCACCTGCAATAAGTCCCTGCCCGGCGGCCTCCTCATAGCCCGTGGTCCCGTTAATCTGTCCGGCGAAGAAAAGATGGTCCACAAGTTTAGTCTCGAGCGTATGGCGTAGCTGCGTAGGGTCGAAAAAGTCGTATTCAATCGCGTAGCCGGGGCGGTAGATCTGCACATTTCTGAAGGCGGGAATGGTCTGCAAGGCGCGTATCTGCACATCCATCGGCAGCGACGAGGAGAAGCCGTTCAGGTAAAACTCCTGTGTCTTCTCCCCTTCGGGCTCGAGGAAGAGCTGATGCTCCGTCTTGTCGGCGAAGGTGACGATTTTGGTCTCAATCGACGGACAGTAACGCGGCCCTATACTTTGAATCTGGCCGTTATAGAGCGGCGAATCGGGCAACCCCTCGCGAAGGATATCATGGGTTTCCTCGCTTGTAAAAACGTTGTAGCAGCGGCGCTGACACAGCTCGCGTTTTACCTCCGGCAGATAGGAAAAATGGTGAAAATCCTCCTCCAATTCCTGAGGGATGGTCTGTGTCCAGTCGACCGAGCGGCCGTCGATACGCACGGGCGTGCCGGTCTTCATGCGCCCTACCTCAAAACCGAGCTCGCGAAGCTGTTCGCTTATGCCATGTGAGGCTGCTTCGGCGCAACGACCACCCTCTATCATGGTCCGGCCCACATGCATCAGTCCGTTGAGGAAAGTACCGTTGGTAAGCACCACGGCTTTGGCACTGAATGTAGCTCCGAGTGCAGTCTTAACGCCCACAACCCGCGGCCGGGAAAGTTTTGGCTCCTCGCGGTCGGCCAAATTGACTATATCAGCTACTTTAGCTGAATCAGCATCATCAGCGCCATCCTCGAAAATCAGCTCAGTTACGGAATCCTGCCATAGGCTGAGATTTTCGGTATTTTCCAGTATGTGACGCCACACCTCGGAGAAGCGCATGCGGTCGCTCTGCGCGCGCGGGCTCCACATAGCAGGACCCTTCGAGCGGTTGAGCATGCGGAACTGGATTGCGGTGCGGTCCGTCACAATTCCCATCATGCCGCCGAGAGCGTCTATTTCCCTTACAATCTGACCTTTGGCTATACCGCCGACGGCCGGATTGCAACTCATTTGGGCAATTTTATTCAAGTCGATGGTAATCAGAATGGTACGCGACCCCAGACGTGCCGCCGCCGAGGCAGCCTCACATCCGGCGTGACCGGCACCCACTACTATCACATCGTAGTCGAACGTCATTTTCCTATTGTTATCTTTTCTACTGTCTTAGAAAAAGTATGAATCAAATTACTGGAAGTCAAACCCTCCTCCGGGGAGCTCTGCAAGAAGTGCGAGCGCCTCGTTTTCGTTAGCTTCCATTATCTCGCGCTCTCCGGGCCCCTTGTCGTTGATGCCGCAGAGATGGAGCACACCATGGACTATCACGCGCCTGAGCTCCTCGTCGTAGGTCGCGCCCTGGGCCACAGCGTTGGTAGCCACGGTTTCGAGCGAGATGAACATATCGCCGCGAAGCAGACGCCCGCGGCAGTCGTCGAAGGTTATGATATCCGTAAAGTAGTCGTGATTAAGGAATTGCCGGTTTACCTCAAGTATTTTCGAGTCATTGCAGAAGATATACGAAAGATTTCCCACAATGCGGTTGTGGCGCTCTGCAACAAGGGTAAGCCAACGCTGAATCAGCTCGTAATCAAGCTCGGGAAGGTCAACGCCGTCGGCGAGCCACTGGAATTTTTCGCTTTGCAACATTCCGGTATTCAAAGATTTAACAAGAAAAGTTGCAATCTGTCCATCGGTTCGAAACTGGCACGAGGCCTCGCGGTAACCATGGCAAAATTACTCACAAAGTTAGGTAAATATTCGCGAAATATCAATAGCTCCTATTTGAATCTACATGAAGAAAAGGTAGGCGGCGAAGATGCCGGCAAGCGACCCGGCGATATCGGCCATAAGGGCATAGGTAACGGCGTAGCGGGTTTTTCTGATACCCACCGAGCCGAAATACACGGCCAGGACGTAGAACATCGTATCGGTCGACCCCTGGATGGATGCCGACACACGGCTCACGAAGGCATCGGCGCCATGGGCCGTCATCAGGTCAACCATAAGTCCGCGCGAGCCTGACCCGCTGAGCGGTTTCATCAGAGCTGTGGGCAGCGCCTCAACCCACTCTGTATCAAGACCAACAGAAGCTACCGCCCAGGTAGTCCACTCGGTAAGAAGGTCCATCGCACCCGATGCACGGAACATCCCGATCGCCACGAGTATGGCAACAAGGTAAGGTATTATCGTCACGGCCGTTTTAAAGCCATCTCTCGCCCCTTCAATAAAGGATTCGTAGACATTTATCCTCTTCCACAGTCCCGAGCCGAGAAAGGCTATTATAACTCCAAAAAGGAGTGCGTTGGCTATAAAGCCTGAGTAGCGCGCAACACTCTCACCGTCCATCCCTGAGAAAAACCAGACGATTCCGGCGATAATGGCCGCCATCCCGGCAAGCCACGAGAGCAGCACAGGGTCGGCCAGACGAATGCGCTGCTTGATGCAAAGCGCCACTATTCCAACCATCGTCGAGATGAACGTGGCCAAAAGAATCGGGAGGAACACGTCGGTCGGATTCGTGGCACCGGCCTGCGCTCGATACATCATGATGCCTATCGGAATAAAGCAAAGCCCTGAAGCGTTTAGAATCAGGAACATAATCATAGCATCCGTGGCGGTGTCCTTCTCCTTGTTGAGTGTCTGGAGTTCCTGCATAGCCTTCAGTCCGAGCGGAGTAGCGGCGTTGTCGAGGCCGAGCATATTGGCCGACACGTTCATGAATATCGAACCCATGGCAGGATGTCCCTTCGGGACGCCGGGAAAAAGGCGGCAGAAGAGCGGGGAAATCATCCGTCCGAAGAAACCGATTACTCCGGCGCGTTCGCCAACCTTCATCAGTCCGAGCCAGAGCGAGAGGATGCCAGTCAGTCCGAGCGAAATCTCAAACGCCGTGGCGGCCGAGGTGAACGACGACGACATGATGGTGGACCACACCTCGAGATCGCCCTCGAAAATTGTCTTAAAGAGCGCAACCGCAAAAGCGATGATGAAAAACGCGAGCCAGATGTAATTGAGTGCCACTGCCGGAGAAAATTTGATAACTTGTGAACGTGAGTAATCGGATTAAGCACAAAAATACGAATTTTTGCCGGCATTCCTATAAAAGCGTTTTTCTGCAAAAGTTTCACGTGAAACAAATTTATACGTTCAGGCAGTGATTCTTAGCGGTTTAGAGGCTTAAAGGGACGCTTTTAAGCCTTTGAGACTTAAAAATTCCATTTCTTCCGACCATCCGACCACGAAAATTAAAACCTGGGCGACGAAAAATTTGCTATCTTTGTTGCGATGCGAAAATTCTTCAATAGAACAGAAATAAACATTGTGCTCTCGCCCGAGGGTAGCAAACGAGACTCGGTAATCGGTGCGGTTGCCCGCACGGGTCTGCCGGCTGACGCCCGCATTATCTATGAAGGCTCGCGCAACCGACTCGGCGTGGTCGACGGCGACATCAACGTAAAAGCATTCGGTCGTCCGCGCTTTCCCAACAATTTCGTCTATGGAAGCATCCGCAAAAGCAAAGCGCGCCGGAGCTTCGAGCACGCGCTTCGTCTGCGCGCACTCGGCTTCACCACTCCCCTACCCTACGGCTACGCCGAAGAATTCTTTTCACCGGTGCCCGGAGTGAAAATTCTGCGACGGAGCTACTACTTCTGCCGGCAGGTGGCGCAGCCCAACATGCGTCTCTGGGAAAGTAACGGCCAGCTTGAACAGCTGATCGAGCAGTGGGGCGCTGAAATCGCACGCCTCCACAAGGCAGGAATCTGGATGAAGGACCACTCGGCCGGCAACGTGCTCCTCGATAAGGACGCCGACGGCAATTTCACCTTCGGATATGTAGATCTGAACCGTATCCGCTTCGACGTGACCGACGAACGCAAGCTCATGAAGATGTTCAAGTCGGTAAGCACCTCCGGCCATTTCACCTGCCTGCTCGCCCGCGCCTATGCCCGCGCCATGGGGAAAGACGAGGCCGAGGTATCGCGCCAGGCCCGCAAGATTTTCCGCCGTTTCAACCACATAAAATAATAAACGTTAATCTATCTGCCGGCCATTCAAAAGCAGAAATGCACCCCGGGCATCCGAAAATGCACTTATAAATGTACGGTCACGATCACCTAAATTTCAATACAGCTATGAGCTCACGCATGAAAATCTACTGCAAGAACATTCACGAATATATCGATATAGAGGGGGGCGAAAGCCTTCAGGAGATTGCCGAAGCGCTTGCTCCGCGTCTCAGAGGCCTCGAACCCATCTGCGCCGCAGTAAACAACAAGACGGAGCCTCTGCAGTATCAGCTCTTCGGGCCGAAGCAGGTGGAGTTCCTTCCGCGCGAGTCAGCCTCGGGGACGCGCGTCTACGTGCGCTCGCTCTCTATGATGCTCTTCTGCACCGTACGTCAGGAGATGCCCTCCACGCGTCTGCGCATCGAGCACTCCATAGCCGGAGGCTACTACTGCCTGCTGTTCGACGTGCAGAAGCTTGCGGACGGCACTACGGCCTTACAGCCCGTCTCCTCCACTCGGATTCCGGCCATAGTAGAGTGTCTGCGCGCACGCATGCGCGAGCTCTGTAAGCGCGACATCCCGTTCGAACGCAAAGAGCGACTTACGGCCGACATTATCGAAAAGTTCCGGGAGGCCGGACTCACCGACAAGGTGACGCTGCTACAGACCATCCGCGAGCTCTACACCACCTACTATCGTCTCGACGGAGTGGTCGACAGCTACTACGGTGCACTGGCCCCCTCCACCGGATGCCTCCCGGTGTTCGATCTCATCCCCTACAAGGAGGGATTCCTCCTGATGGCGTTCGACCGCAACCATCCCGACCGCCCGGCCCCCGAAGTCGACCAGGAAAAAATGTACCGCGCCTTCGTGGAATACAGCCACTTCAATGAGGTGATAGGTGTGGCCAACGTAGGCCAGCTCAACCGCGTGGTGGAAGAAGGGAAAGCCGCCGACCTGATCAACGTGGCCGAAGCGATGCACGACAAGAAAATCTCTTCGATAGCCGATGAAATCACGCGACGATACCGCCTCGGAGGAGCGCGGATCGTGCTGATTGCCGGGCCGTCGTCGAGCGGCAAGACCACAACAACGAAACGTCTGGGCATATATCTGACCACGAATCTGCTCAAGCCCAAGATGATCTCGCTCGACAATTATTTCGTAGACCGCGACAAGACGCCGCGCGACGCCACAGGCGACTACGATTTCGAATCTCTCCACGCACTCGACCTCAAGGCCTTCAACGCTGATCTCAACGCACTTCTGAGCGGCGAGGAAGTGAGCCTCCCGACCTATAGTTTCGAGCAGGGTAAACGCATCTACAAGGGCAACAAACTACGCCTGGAACCGAAATCCATCCTTCTTGTCGAAGGGATTCACGGACTCAATCCGGCTCTTACCTCCGAGATTCCGGAGGAGATGAAATACCGCGTGTACGTCTCGGCGCTGACAACACTCTCGATCGACGACCACAACTGGATTCCCACCACCGACAACCGCCTGCTGCGCCGCATAATCCGCGACTACAAATACCGCGGCTCGTCGGCCGAGGAGACCATACGCCGCTGGCCAAGCGTACGCCGCGGCGAGGAGAAATGGATTTTTCCCTTCCAGGAAAACGCCGATTCCACCTTCAATTCATCGCTGCTGTTCGAATTGGGAGTAATAAAGGACTATGCCGAAGCAGTGCTACGCGAGGTTCCCAACGACGTACCCGAATACGCCGAAGCCTACCGTCTGCGCCGCTTCTTAGGTTACTTCAAGCAGATTCCCGAGCGCGGAGTTCCCTCCACCTCCCTCCTCCGCGAATTCCTCGGCGGCTCCTCCTTCCACTACTAAAATATCTGTGGAAGCGGAGCATATCAACAAAGATTGCCGGAAAAGTTATTTGAAGACCCAGGTGATGATGCCGGACTGGGTGGGGGAGCCTTCGAGAACGGAGAAGCGGCACTGACGGGTGCGCTCCACGCAGTTGCGGCGCATGGAGGCGTCGGAGGCTACGGTGCCGGAGCTGTGGGCGGCATCGTAGGTGGCGGAGGTTACGTGGCCCTGGGCGTCGACCTTCACGCGCACGGCTATCACGCCGAGTTTGGTAGAGGGCACGCGCGACCAGTTTTCCATCGTACGGCCTCTCAGGCCGTTGCCCGGAGTGCCTGAGATGGCGCCTTTGTCGGAATTGCCCTCCACGGAGCCGGGTGTGCCCTTCCCTTTTCCGCCGCCGAAGGCTTTGCTGGTGGCGTCGGCCACATTTTTCTTCGCCTGCTGTCGGCGTGCTGCTTCCTGACGCTCTTTCTCGCGCTGAAGCTCTTCCTTGGTAGGTCCTTCCTGCTCCTTCTTCACTTTGGCGGGCGAGGGGCGCTCGGAAGTGACCGTAGGCTTTGGTTCGGCCGCTTTTCCGGCATCTACGTCACCGGAGGCATCCTGTATAGGCTCGGGGTTGTCGACGGCAGAGGGCGCGGGATCGTCGACGGGTGCCACCGGATTGAGAATGTCGCCTGTACGCACAAATTCGCCTGAGGCATAGAGATCCTCGACCTGGTCGAAAACGATATTCTCCTCAGGCTCAGGAGGCCAGGGCGTCAGTTCATCGGGCGGAAACTTCAGGAAGGTGTGGAGAAACACCAGAAGCACCAGCAGATGGAACGCTATGGCAACGACAATGGCTATTATGCGGTCGGACTTTTTCAATCTTGCTGAGTGGATTGGTTAGGGGTGGTCATATCGCCGGAGAGGTCGGTAGCGGGCACTGCGTCGGGCAGGATATCCTGCGCGTGATTAGCCACGGGCTTGGTGGCGAGCACCATCTTGATATTGTTGGAGGCCCCGGCGTTGAGCACCTCGACGATGCGGCCGTAGGGTACGTTTTCGTCGGCATAGAGGGCTATGAATCCGGTGGAATCCTGCTCGTGGGCCATCTTGAGGAAAGGCACGAGCGCATCAATCTGGAGCGGCTGCGGCTGCTCGTCGCCGGCCGAACCGTAGATATTTTTGTCGGCGTCGATATAGATGCGTGTGGAGGGCTTGAGAGCGCTCTGCTCGGTGCTCTGCGGGAGGTTGACCTCAAGGCCGGTGGGAAACACGAAGGTCGAGGTCACCATAAAGAAGATGAGCAGGAGGAATATCACGTCGGTCATCGAGGCCATCGAGAAGGCCGACATCATGGAGTGTTGACGTTTGAGCATGGCAGACTGATTGGGGAGTGCACTTAATGGATATGGACGTGAGCCACGGCGTCAGACGGCAGGCTCGTTGAGAAGGTCCATGAATTCCATTGACTTCGACTCGAGCATGTTCATCACCGAGTTGATGCGCGCTACCAGATAGTTGTAGGCGAACAGGGCGATTACGCCTACCACCAGACCGGCCACGGTGGTGACGAGGGCGGTATAGATACCCGACGAGAAGGTGGCGATGTTGGCCGAATTGCCCTCGGAGGCAATTGCGTAGAAGGCCTGCACCATGCCTACGACTGTACCAAGGAAGCCGAGCATCGGGGCGCCGGCGGCCGTAGTAGCGAGCCACGGAAGGCCTTTGGAGAGCGAGGCAATTTCGATGTTTCCGGTGTTCTCGACAGCTGCGAGGATATCGTTGACCGGACGGCCGATACGGCTGATACCCTTGGCGATAAGGCGCGCATAGGGTGTTCCGGTCTTCTTGCAGAGATTGAAGGCGCTCTCGATTTCACCTTCATGGATGTAGTCGCGGATGCGCTTCATGAACGTATCGTCCTCGCGGGCGGCGCGGTTTATCACAATGGCGCGCTCCACAAAGATGTAGATGCACACCAGCGAGAGCAGTGCGAGCACGATCATGAGAGGGCCGCCGCGGAGGCAGAGGTCCCAGAGCGAGAGTTCAACTTGTTGGTTTACGGCGGCAGTTGCGGCCGGTGTGCCGGTGATGGCAGCGTCGAGCAGAATCATTATGTTGGTTTATAGATTACGGGGTGACAGAAAGCGCCGCGGACGGCTACGAGGAGTGGAGAGCGGTTATTTCAGGCAGGCCTTGTACTGGCGGATGGTCTCCTCCAGGCCGAGGTAGAGCGCGTCGCAGATGAGAGCGTGGCCTATGGATACCTCGTTGATATGGGGCACGTTCTCCTTAAAATATCGAAGATTTTTAAGACTGAGGTCGTGGCCGGCATTGATGCCCAGGCCAGCCTTTCGGGCTGCGCGGGCGGCCTCCACGTAGGGCAATACGGCGCGCTCGGGATCGCGCTCGTAGAGGTCGGCGTAGGGTTTGGTATACAGTTCCACGCGGTCGGCTCCGGCTTTGGCGGCCAGCCGGATATTTTCCACGTCGGTATCCACGAAAATCGAGCTTCGTATGCCGGCCTCGCGCAGCGAGTCGATGATTCCGGAGAGGAAGTCCATGTTGGCACCGACATCCCATCCGGCCGACGATGTGAGGGCGTCGGGTGCGTCGGGCACCAGAGTGACCTGCTCGGGTTTCACCATGAGCACGAGCTTCATGAACTCAGGCGAGGGGTATCCCTCGATATTGAATTCAGTCTTCACGAGCGGACGGAGGGTGAACACGTCGTCGCGGCGGATATGCCGCTCATCAGGGCGCGGATGCACCGTGATTCCGTCGGCGCCGTAGCTGTCTCTTATACACATCTGACGCTGCCG
>UREH01000027.1 GCA_900546835.1 uncultured Porphyromonadaceae bacterium | reverse complement strand
ACCGAAATCACGTCGTCGGGTTTTACCCGATAGTTCGACTTTACGGGCTTGCCGTTGGCGAGGATACAACCCGCCTCGGCAGCCTGCTGGATGCGGTTGCGGGATGCCCTCTGCATGTGGTCGACCAGAAACTTGTCGACGCGCAGAAGCTGCTGCCCCTTGTCGGCCACGAAGCGGAAATGTTCGTACATCTGCCCTCCGGAGGCCGAGTCGCCTCCGAGGTCCTCGAGTTCCGACTCGTCGAGCTCCGTCTCATCGAAATCCGCCTCCGGAAGAGATCCGTCGAATAAATCCTCTGCCATAGCTTGTAAAGATTATTCGATGCTGAGTTCGTCAATGGCGGTGTCGATGGCCACGGTATCGACGGCTGCGCCGATTTCCTCGTCGAGCGAATAGCCGGATCCCACCTCAAGGGTAACTACGGCAGAAACCGGAATGCGCGCGCCCGGCTGAAGTGCAACGCCGTTGAATTTCGCTCCGAGCACAAGCCCCTCATACTCCGATACCACCGGAATCTCGCGTATGTCGGATATTCCCAGACCCGCGAACATCGAGCGGGCCTGACGCACGGATACGTTGTAGAACTCAGGCACAGTCACCAGTTTCGGAGTGAAAGCCACGATGGTGAGATACACCGTGCCTCCCTTCTTGATTTTCGCCCCGGCCACAGGCACCTGCTCAACCACAGTGCCCGGACGGCTATAGCTGTCGAACACCGAGTCGGTTATAACGGCACGCAGCCCCGAGAGATCCACATTGCCGGCTGCACTGGCGTAGGTCTGCCCCTTCACATCCGGCACCACACGCTCCTGGCCGTGGAATGTCCAGAAATCGAGAAACCACATCAGCACCCACAGCAACACAGCTGCAGCCGCTATGGCATATATAAAATTCATAAGCACCGGATGACGGCGCACGAAGCTTGCAGGTCTTTCCATATCCTGAGGGTCGGAGGGAGAGGAATAATATTCATCGTCGGAGTATGCACGCTCCTCTATGCGTCGCCTGGATGCCTCCCGACGCTCGGACCGTTGCCGGCGCTGGCGTGTGGATACCGGATTGCCGCGATGGTAATCGTCGTAATCGGCCGATATGCGGCCGTCGGCGCGTGTAGCCAGATCATCGGCCCAGTCGCGGTCGCGACGTCCGTAATCACGCTCGTCGCCAGGTGCATAAGCGTCGGCAGGACGCGACGGCCCACGGCGTTGCGTCGCCGGTGCGTCGCCGGCGAAATCGTCGTCGTCGAAATTTATCTGACGGCCACCCCGGGCGGCACGCCGCGAATCATCATTGAAATCGTTGCTCATCTCTATCGGCTTATCATTGCGAACTGCATAGCCTCCTATATTCCAGACAACGCCGGATGAAGGATAGCTGTTCGGAAATGCAAAATTAACCATTATTCCCCGATTTGGCAAGCGAATTCCCTTTCTGAGGCATTTATCCGTTTGGGCTTTTCGAGGGAATTTATTAACTTTGTGGCTTGAAAAGTAGCGCCGGAGCAATCGGGCGCACAAAAGTCATGCAATTTCACTTCGCCGAATATGCGTAGATTAATGATATACCGCTTTTTGGGCTGCCTGATTGTAGCCGTGGCCGCTTCAGGCTGCAGCCAATACCAGAAAGCGCTCAAAAACCCCGATCCAAACTACAAGTTCGAATTTGCAAAGCGAGCTTTCGAGCAGAAAAAATACGTGCAGAGCTACACGCTCCTGCGCGATGTGGTCACCCAGCTGAAAGGGAGCGACCGCGCCGAGGAATCGCTTTACCTGCTCGGACTCAGCTACTTCGAAAACAAAGAATATCCCGAAGCCGCCGAATTTTTCAAAACCTACTATCAGCGCTATCCCAAAGGGAAATTCACCGAACTCGCGCGCTACTACGCGGGCTACGCCTACTATCTCGACTCCCCCGAAGCTCAACTTGACCAGAGCGAGACCATCAAAGCCATCGAAGAGCTGCAGGGATTTCTCGATTACTTCCCGCGCTCCGACAAGGTGACTCTCGCCCAGAACGCCATTTTCGAGATGCAGGACAAGCTGACTCTCAAGGAGCTTCAGAATGCCCAGCTGTACTACAACCTTGGCAACTATATGGGCAACAACTACGAAAGCGCCATAATCACCGCCAAAAACGCCATCAAGGAATATCCATATTCCAAATATAAGGAAGAGCTCGAGATGCTCGTGCTCAAGGCCCGCTATCAGGAAGCCGTCCTCTCCGTCGACGAACGCAAAGCCGACCGCTTCCGCGACGTTGTCGATGAATACTACAGCTTCATCAACAACTATCCGGATTCACCGCGCCGCCAGGAGGCCGACAATATCCTGAAAATCGCCCGAAAATACGTTAAAGACTAAAGCATAACAACCCGCATAACCACTATGGACTACAAGAAGACCAATGCACCGCTCAACACCGTGACCCGCGACATGATGGACCTTTGCAAGGACACCGGCAACGTCTACGAAACCGTTGCCATCATCGCAAAACGCGCCAATCAGATTGCCGGCGAAATGAAGAGCGACCTTGATAAGAAGCTTCAGGAATTCGCCTCGCTCAACGACAACCTCGAGGAAATCTCCGAAAACCGCGAGCAGATTGAAATCTCGCGCTACTACGAAAAGCTCCCCAAGCCCACTCTTATCGCCGCGCAGGAATACATCGACGGCAAAATCCACTACCGCAACCCCGCCAAGGGAAAAATCAACCTCGACGACTGACGCCAATTCCACTGGCACGGAGCGCGCCGCCTGCCGGCGCGTCCGGATGCCACCTACCCACGCCGGCTACGAATCCACTCTACATCCGCCCACAAATTGCGGCAAGAGTGCCCGGGCCGGCTGATTTTTCAACGTCGTTCCAACGAATCCCACCTTTCTTTGATATGAAGACACTCATAACCGGAGCCAATGGCCAGCTCGGAACCGAGCTGCACGAAATTCTCGAACGCGAATTTCCCGGCCAGACTCTCTACACCGACGTGCAGGAACTCGACCTCACCAACGCCAAGGCCGTCGACTCCTACGTGGCCAACAACGAGATAACCCATATCGTGAACTGCGCCGCCTACACCGCCGTAGACCGCGCAGAGGAAGAGAAGATGCTCTGCGCCGCCGTCAACACCGACGCGGTCAAGAATCTCGCCATGGCCGCCGACGCCAACGGAGCCAAAATCATACACATATCCACCGACTACGTATTCGACGGCACCAACCACCGCCCATACCGCGAAAGCGATAAGGTGAACCCCATATCGCAGTACGGCACCACAAAGCGTAAAGGTGAGACCCTGCTGCTCGCCCTGGCCCCCCAGGCCATCATAATCCGTACCGCATGGCTCTATTCAGCCCATGGCAAAAACTTTGTAAAGACGATGCTCCGCCTGGCCGACTCACAGCCGGAAATCAAGGTGGTTTGCGACCAGATTGGCACTCCCACCTTTGCCCGCGACCTCGCCCGCGCCGTAGTAAAAGTGCTACAGTCACATCAGTGGGTACCGGGCATCTATCACTTTACCGACGAGGGAGCTGCCTCCTGGTACGACTTTGCCAAAGCAATTTTCCGCATCGCCGGCAAGGATGTGAAAGTCACACCAATCCCCACGGAAGACTATCCCACGCCCGCCTCACGTCCATCCTACAGCATCCTCGACCGCACGCGCATCAAAGCAACCTACGGCATCGAGATTCCCCACTGGGAAGAAGCCCTCGCCGACTGCCTCCGTCAGCTCGGCTACTGATCAGCATAGTTTCATTCCATCACGAGAAATCAAACCGTGTCGACCCTAACCGAAGAAATAAGCCGCCGGCGCACTTTCGCCATTATCTCCCACCCCGACGCCGGCAAAACCACCCTCACCGAAAAGCTCCTGCTCTTCGGCGGCGCAATCCACATAGCCGGTGCCGTAAAATCCAACAAAATCAAGAAAACCGCCACATCCGACTGGATGGAAATCGAGAAGCAACGCGGCATCTCGGTCGCCACATCCGTGATGGGCTTCAACTACGGCGACTACAAAATCAACATCCTCGATACCCCGGGCCACCAGGACTTCGCCGAGGATACCTACCGCACGCTCACAGCCGTCGATTCCGTAATTATTGTGGTCGACGTGGCCAAGGGCGTCGAAATGCAGACTCGCAAACTGATGGAAGTCTGCCGCATGCGCAACACCCCGGTCATAATTTTCGTCAACAAGCTTGACCGCGAGGGCCGCGACCCTTTCGACATCCTCGACGAGCTTGAAAGCGAGCTGAAAATAGCTGTTCGTCCGCTTTCCTGGCCCATAAACATCGGCGCGAAATTCAAAGGCGTATACAACATCTACGAGCACTCGCTCGACCTCTTCAAACCCGACAAGCAGAAGGTTACCGAGCGCGTGGAAGTCGACGACCTCGCCTCCCCGCTGGTTGATGAGACCATAGGCGAAGTCGATGCCACCAAACTGCGCGACGACCTCGAACTGATTTCCGGCGTCTACCCCGAATTCGACAAAGAGGAATATCTCGCCGGAAAACTCGCCCCGGTATTCTTCGGATCGGCGCTAAATACCTTCGGCGTGAAGGAGCTACTCGACTGCTTCGTGCAGATAGCCCCGTCGCCGCGTCCCGTGCAGGCCGAAGAGCGCGTGATAAATCCTGAAGAAGATGCCTTCTCCGGTTTCGTGTTCAAGATTCACGCCAACATGGATCCCAACCACCGCTCCTGCATCGCCTTCGTCAAGGTTTGCTCCGGCAGATTCGAGCGCAACGTAAATTACCGCCATATCCGCTCCGACAAAATGATGCGCTTCGCCGCCCCCACGGCTTTCATGGCACAGAAAAAGAGCGTCGTCGATGAAGCCTATCCCGGCGACATAGTCGGCATCCCCGATACCGGCAACTTCAAAATCGGCGACACACTTACAGCTGGCGAGACCATTCATTTCAAGGGACTCCCCTCCTTCTCGCCCGAGATGTTCAAATACATCGAGAACACCGACCCGATGAAAGCCAAACAACTTGACAAGGGCATACGTCAGCTAATGGACGAGGGTGTCGCACAGCTGTTTGTCAACCAGTTCAACGGACGCAAGATTGTCGGCACTGTGGGCCAGCTTCAGTTTGAGGTTATCCAATACCGACTTCTCCATGAATACGGGGCCCAGTGCCGCTGGGAGCCGATCTCGCTCTACAAAGCCTGCTGGATTGAAAGCGACGACGCCGAAGCACTCGAAGCCTTCAAGAAGCGCAAATACCAGTTCATGGCCACCGACACCATGGGCCGCGACGTATTCCTCGCCGACTCCAACTACGTTCTCCAGATGGCCCGTACGGACTTCCCCGCCATCAATTTCCATTTTTCGAGCGAATTTTAGTACGGCAGCCTTCAAGCGCCCATACCACCGGTAATATTCTCACGACTTATCCGGATTGATCGGGATTTATCCCGACTAATCCGGATAAATCGTAATTAATCAGGACAAACGGTTATAATGCCATAATTTCCCGATGCGTTTGCCAGGCATGAAGCAAATTTGTGTATTTAATTAAAAAGTGTTATTTTTGTAGGTAATATGGATTGACCTGCGGGCTGCACTTTCCGCCACGCGTCGGCTTAGGGCGATTGCGGAGCGGAGACCGCACGTCAAACCGTTATCCTGCAAATATTTAATTCCAACACATAAATGTTGCTCAAACGTTTTTTCATCTCCATGCTTGGCTCGCTGGCAGCCATATGGATTTCAGCGATGCTAATCATCGTGCTCTGCATGATGTTTGCCATCTCATCGATTGTAAGCTTCTCTAAGACCGAAACCACAAAAATCCATCATCACTCCATCCTCTGCCTTGACCTGAACGGTCCGATCGACGAGACTGTCGAAATGCCGACGTTCATGCAGATTGTAAACGGAGAAATGAACTCCGCCACTACGCTCTCCTCGATTGTCGACGCCATTGCGGCCGCAAAAACCGACTCGAAAATCGAGGGCCTCTACATCAAGGCAAACGGCGCCGTTGCCGGCATGGCGACACGCCAGGCAATCCGTCAGGCTGTTGAAAACTTCAGCGAATCAGGAAAATGGGTTGTGGCTTACGGCGACTCCTACAGCCAGGGCGATTATTACATAGCTACAGCTGCCGACGAAGTTTTCCTCAATCCCGTAGGTGAAATCGGCCTCGAAGGCCTTGCAACAGGGATTCCGTTCCTCAAGGGATTGCTCGACAAACTCGGCGTGGAAATGCAGGTGGTGAAAGTCGGAACATTCAAAAGCGCTGTGGAACCTTTCCTGCTCGACCACATGAGCGAAGCCAACCGGCTGCAGACCTCCGTATATCTCGACGGGCTCTGGAGTCAGTACACCGAAGCCGTAGCCAAATCGCGCGGCATCAGCGTAGAGCAGCTGAACCAGATGGCTGACTCGCTCGCCACCGTGGCTGAAGCCGTCAAAATGGTAGACCTCAAGCTTGTCGACGGACTGAAATACACCGATGAAATCACCGACTATCTCAAGGACAAGACCGGACAAGAGCATAAGGATGACCTGCGCCTTATCGGTATAAGCCAATATCTCTCTACCGACGTGGAAATTCCACACCGCGAAAAAGCTAAAAAGAAAATCGCCGTATACTATGCCGCCGGCGACATTACAACCTCCGACCGCAAGGGGATTGCCTCAGACCGCGTGGTTCCCGATATTCTCGACCTTGCCGACGACGACGATATAAAAGCCATGGTGCTCCGCGTGAACAGCGGGGGCGGCTCGGCATTCGCATCCGAACAGATCTGGCACGCTCTCGAGGTGTTCAAATCGAAAGGCAAAAAACTCTACGTCAGCATGGGCGACTATGCTGCTTCGGGCGGCTACTACATTTCGTGTGGCGCCGATAAAATTTACGCACAGCCCACCACGCTGACAGGCTCGATCGGCATATTCGGCATGATTCCCTGCTTCAACGGTCTGCTGACAAATCATCTGGGCGTCAACATCGACTTCGTGACAACCAATGCCAACAGCGCACAGCCCAACTCGTTCGAGCCTATGAGCCCGTTCGTACGCCAGAAAATGCAGTCAACGGTAAATCAGGGCTACGAGCTCTTCACATCGCGCTGCGCCGAAGGCCGCCACATGACTCAGGACTCCATCAAAGCAATCGCTGAAGGCCGCGTTTGGGACGGTACATCAGCCCTCCGTATCGGCCTTGTCGACAAACTCGGCTCGCTCGACGACGCCATCGCCGACCTGGCAGCGGAAATGGGCTACTCCAAATATCAGGTCGTAGATTATCCGAGCAGCGAAGCCAACTTCATGGAAATTCTAAGCTCGATTGCAGGATATTCCGACTATGCACGCGTCCGCGCTCTCCGCGAGGAACTCGGGCAAGCTTATCCGCTCTATCAGGACATCCGGCGCCTACAGACGCTCGACCCGATTCAGGCCCGTATGGAACGTACGGTTATATTCTGATCTCACGGTTATATTCTGATTTCCCGGTCATCATATTCTGATATCCAGGCCATACAAACGAACAATCCTTCCATCAACCACAAGAATTTCTCACTGCAAGACTGAAAACAGATGCCACGCAACAGGTTCATATCATCGTGCATCCTGCTCCCGCTCTCAAAGCTATATGGGTTCGGGGTGGCGGTGCGCAATCTTATGTTCAAGTGGCACATCCTTAAGCAGCGTGAATTTCCTGTGCCCGTGGTTGTGGTAGGCAATATTTCGGCCGGAGGTACGGGCAAGACGCCACACACCGAATACGTCCTCGACCTGCTGCGCTACAAATACCGCATCGGAATGATTTCGCGCGGCTACAAGCGCCATACAAAAGGCTTTGTGCTCGCCACAAACCGCTCTACGCCGCTTGACATCGGCGACGAACCATATCAGATTTACCAGAAATTCGGGCGCGACGTGACTGTCGCCGTATGCGAGGACCGCTGCACCGGCATAGACCAGTTGCTCAAACTCGATCCGCGTATCAATCTGATTGTGCTGGATGATGCATTCCAGCACCGCTACGTCAAACCCTCTGTGTCAATCGTGCTGACCGAATTCAACAATCCGGTGTTCTACGACAAGCTCCTGCCGCTGGGACGTCTGCGCGAGCCGGCCAAAGCCATCTACCGGGCGGATATGGTAGTGGTCACGAAATGCCCTGAGCAACTCAAGGCCATCGAATACCGGATATTCAAGAATTCGCTCAAGCTGTTCCCCTATCAGAAGCTCTTCTTCTCGCGTTTCAACTACACGTCGTTGCGGCCGCTATTCCCCGATATCGTCAGCGAAGCGCCGCATCTGAGCTGGCTCACCACCGACGACTCGATTCTCGTGGTCTCCGGCATAGCGAACCCCAAACCCTTGATACGCCATCTGAAAGGATTCCCGGCGAAAGTGAAAGTCAAGGTATTTCCCGACCATCACAACTTCACCCGAAAAGACCTCGATGCTATCACAAAACGCTTCGGCGAACTCCAGGGAAAACACCGGTTGATTGTCACCACAGAAAAAGATGCGGTACGACTCGTCAACAACCCTTACTTCCCCCACGCTCTCAAACGCCACATCTTCTATCAGCCTGTGGAGGTGAAGTTCGACCCCATGAACGTAGACTCGTTCGATCTCGAACTTCAGAAACAACTTCTCAAGGCCACAAAATAGGACTCTCCCAAAGCACCAGAATAGGCGTCTGCAAGACATATAAAATAGCGGACGGCTGAACCTCAAGCCACCGCCTCACGTTTTAACTAAATAAAACCCATACAATATCATGCTCGAAAAAATCCAACAGACGGCGGAATACCTCTGCTCGAAAGTAGCCGACATGCCCCATGTGGCAATCATTCTCGGCACAGGTCTCGGCCCCATCGCCGACATCATTGAGAACAAAACCGTAATCCCCTACAAGGACATACCCAACTTCCCCGTTTCTACGGTGCAGGGCCATAGCGGCAATTTCATCTTCGGCGAACTCGGCGGCAAGCGCGTAATGGCCATGCAGGGTCGCTTCCACTACTACGAAGGCTACGACATGAAGACAGTAACCTTCCCCGTGCGCGTAATGCGCGCCCTCGGCGTGAAGACCCTCATCGTCAGCAACGCCGCCGGAGGCATGAACAAGGAATTTTCCGTAGGCGATGTAATGATCATCACCGACCACATCAATCTTTTCCCCGAGAATCCCCTCCGCGGCAAGAACTACGAGGAGCTCGGCGTACGTTTCCCGGCCATGACCGAGGCCTACAGCCATCGTCTCGTTGCCCTCGCCGATGAAATCGGCCGCGAAAAAGGAATGCGCCTGATGCACGGCGTGTATGTCGGCACGACAGGCCCCACATTCGAGACTCCCGCCGAATACGAGTATTTCCGCATCATCGGCGGCGACGCCGTAGGCATGTCGACCGTACCTGAAGTCATCGTTGCCAACCATGGCGGCATGGAGGTGTTCGGTCTCTCCGTAATCACCGACCTGGGCGGGAAGGACATCACTCAGGTACCCTCCCACGAAGAGGTTCAGCAGGCTGCCGTTACGGCCGAGCCCGTCACCAAAGAACTCGTGAAGAACCTCGTGGAGCGTCTCTGATATCTGCGTCAATCACTTTTACCGCATAAACAAATTTGCCCCCGGCATTCCGGTCCGGCTGACTATGCCCGGCGAGAATCCGGGGGCATTCCTACAATATTATAATGAACCAGCAGCAAACCGAAATATCAAAAATCGGGGAATTCGGTCTCATCGACCGCCTGACCGACGGCATCAGCCTTGTCAACAAATCGTCGCTACGCGGCGTGGGCGATGACTGCGCCGTGCTCCGCTACCCCGACACGGATGTTCTTGTATCAACCGACCTCCTTGTCGAAGGGATTCACTTCGATTTGACCTACGTACCGCTGAAGCATCTCGGTTATAAGGCCGCCGTCGTGAATTTCAGCGACATATACGCCATGAACGGCCATCCACGTCAGATTACGGTATCGCTCGCCATCTCGAGCCGTTTCACCGTAGAGCATATCGAAGAACTCTACAGCGGCATCCGCCTGGCATGCGAAATCTATGGTGTAGACCTCGTGGGGGGCGACACCACGGCATCGCGATCCGGGCTTGTAGTCTCGATAACGGCCATTGGCGATGCTCCGACCGATCGTATAGCCACTCGCTCGGGAGCGAAGCTCACCGACCTGATCTGCGTTTCGGGCGACCTTGGCGCCGCTTACATGGGCCTGCAGCTTCTCGAGCGAGAGAAAACCGCCTCGGTAGGCCAGACCGATTTCCAGCCGCAATTCCAGGGCAAGGAGTATCTTGTGGAACGTCAGCTCAAGCCCGAGGCACGACGCGACATAATCGAAAATCTCGAAAAAGCTCACATCGTGCCCACTTCTATGATCGACGTGAGCGACGGACTATCGTCGGAACTGATTCATATCTGCAAAGCCTCAGGCGTAGGCTGCCGGGTATATGAGGACCGCATTCCGATCGACTATCAGACTGCCCTCATGGCCGAGGAACTCAACATGAACCTCGTCACAGCCGCCATGAACGGAGGCGAAGACTATGAACTGCTCTTCACCGTTCCGCTCCATGCACATGAGGAAATCAAGAAAATTCCCGGAGTCCACGTAATAGGCCACATCACCAAGCCGGAACTCGGCGAATATCTCGAGACCCGCGACGGCACTGAAATCCCCCTTCGTGCCCAGGGTTTCAACCACATGGCCCCCACTCCGGACTCCCCGGCTGCCGCGACACACGATTAAAAAGCAGATTTCAAACCAATAGCCACATATTAACAAGCACTTACATTTATTCCAAAAAATTTATTAACCATCCTTCCATGAAAAAGACTATTTGTATCGCAATGCTTGCCGGAGCGATTGCTCTGGGAGCATGCGGGTCGAAGAAAGGCGCGGACGCCCGGAGCGGCGAGGAGCGCGACTCGACGTACACAACACTCACACATCCCGACTGGAGCCGCAACGCGGTAATCTATGAGGTAAATCTGCGCCAGTACACAGATTCCGGCACGGTGACGGCCTTCGCCAACCAGCTGCCACGCCTTCAGGACCTCGGCGTAGACATCCTATGGTTCATGCCGATAAACCCGATTTCCGTGCAGGACCGCAAGGGAACACTCGGCAGTTATTACGCCGTGGCCGACTACAAGGCATTCAATCCAGAGTTCGGAACAATCGAGCAGTTCAAGGAGACTGTAAAGAAGGCACACGAACTGGGAATGAAAGTGATTCTCGACTGGGTACCGAATCACTCCGGACGCGACAACCGCTGGGTGAAGGAACATCCAGACTGGTATGAGACCGACTCGCTCGGCAACATGAAAGGGGTATACGACTGGACCGACGTCTATGTTTTCGACTACTCCAACCCTGAAATGCGCAAAGGGATGATCGACGCAATGAAATTCTGGCTAACCGACGTTGATGTCGACGGCTTCCGCTGCGACGTAGCGATGGAAGTGCCGACAGACTTCTGGAACGAGGCCCGCAAGGAGCTTCAGGCCGTGAAACCTGAACTTTTCATGCTCGCCGAGGCAAGCAAGCCCGAGCTTCAGAAAGAAGCATTCGACATGGGCTACAACTGGCCGATGAAAGACCTTTTCAGCGCCATCGCCGCCACATCGGGTCAGTATTCGTTCAAGGGCGCCGACGGAAAGGTTCGTGAATTCCCCATCACCCACGCTGCGGCAATCGACTCGCTCGTAATGGCTCAGGAAAAGGAATATCCCCGCGACACATATCTTATGAATATGGTCACCAACCACGACCTCAATTCGTGGGAAGGCACCGAATTCGAACGTCTCGGCACTCTTACCGAGGCTTTCGCAGTCCTTTCCTACACACTCCCGGGAATGCCCCTTATCTATACCGGACAGGAAACCGGGATGAACCGTGCATTCGAATTCTTTGAAAAAGATAAGGCACCGCAGTGGGAACCGCGCAACGAGTATTTCTCCTTCTATCAGAAACTCAACGCCCTCAAGCATTCGCAGCAAGCGCTTGCAGCAGGAACGGCCGGTGGTGAATATACATCCATACCTGTCAGCGAAGAGGATATAATTGCTTTCGAACGCAAGTCGGGCGACTCACGCGTGATGGTACTTGCCAATCTCGGCAACAAAGAGCTCGACTTCGCCATTACAGGAAACAACAAACCTACGACCGCTGGTATGGTCGACTATTTCAGCGGCAAAACCGCTCAGTTCCCCACGCAACTCAAGGCTGGCGAATACCGCGTGTTTGTCAACAAATAAAAAAAGGTTTCTATCTATGATTCAGCGGCATGAAAAGCCGCCGAGCAGATGAAGAAGATGAGGCATAACAGCCGACACTCCATCATTCTCTATAGTGGCCACGGGGCAATGCGCCGTGGCCATGTTTTTTTTCTGAGCCTCAATTCGGGCCCGAATACGCGCTTCGTCGAGACCATCGCGCCTGCCGACACGGGCAATACGCACCTTTTCAGGCGCCACCACCTCCCATATGGCGTCGACCATAAAATCAATACCACTCTCGACCACAATGGCAGACTCTACAAATAGAGGCTTCTTTACCCCGGCCTTTATGGAAACAGAATACCAGTGCCTTATGTCATCGCGAACCTCACCGTGGACCAGCCTGTTGAGTGCTTCGAGAAGATTCCTGTCGGCAAACACAGCCTCGGCGAGCACCGGGCGGCATATCGACTTGATTCCATCATTGTCGACCGTTATGGCCGAGGGACATATTTCCTTCTCGATTCCGGCGAGTATGCGTTGGTTCCCATTCATCAGGATGCGCGCACGGCTGTCGCAGTCATACACCTCGTAACCCATTGCACGAAGGATGCGGCAAACCACCGACTTACCCGCTCCAATCCCACCGCCTATCGCAATGAGACCCGGAAGGCGCAGATGCCCGGAATGCGATTCGTCCATAAACCGATATTTCACCTCAGTCGGCACGCTCCAAGACATATTCTACCTGCGCGGGGGTCACTGTGACGCCTCTATACGGTGCAGGAAGGGAATTAACAACCACAGGGAGTGCCTTTACCGCAGGAGAAATCTCATTGTAATCGACCGTAGCCTTAAGTTTTGGCGCAGGGCGCTTGTAGTAGCTTTTTGGCATGAGGTACGTCACCTCCACGAGCGAAGGGAAAGCCACGACACGCACACCGAAAGGAATGTTGACGACTTCAATGGGAATTCTTTGCGTTTTCGCCACAAGCGGCTCTACAGGAAACGTGATCTGCACCGACGGCGGGATGGCGCGCATGCCCTTACGGGTCTCAAGCTTCACGTTCATCGTCACGGAGTCGGTGAGATTTGCCAGAGTAATCACCGGTGTGGAAAGCGAATGAATGGCAAAACGCTCGGGAGAATTCGAATAAAGCATCACCGAGTCCGTAGCCAGAACAGGATGCCCGGCATATGCGTATTGCGGTTCGGTATGGATGTCGGAACGCACGTTGACAGCCACCTTGATACCGGGATTGGATGTATAGCTGATACGCAGAGAATCGGGCCGGAGGGTCACAATATTTGCGCCGGTGCCAAAAATACCGCGTACGGCGGCGTTAAGCCGGGCTGCCGAAAGGATGAGAGTGCTGTCGTTCTGCCGGGAAAAATCCTCCATATGCAGCTTTACGGTGGGCGTCTTGCCCCAGGCGTATCGAAGCAGTGCAGAACCTTTGTCCTTCACGCTAACACTGAGAACGGGATTATATCCTGAAAGGATGGTACAGTCGGAGGAGAAATCTTCGAGCCGAACCGGCACAGTATAGTCGCGCTGCACGTCGTCGTTAAGTGCGAGCAAAAACCAGAATACGGTCGAGATAGCCAGAAAAACGACAAAAGTGAGGAGATTGCGCCCCCTGGCGGAGCGCAAACCCTCACGTGCTTCGTTTGCAATTTTCTTGAATTCCACGATGTTCAGTCGGCGGCATAACCGCCTTTACAAGGCCTGAAACGGGGGAACAGGCCCTATCAGGCGTTTTTCTTGGCCTCGGACTCCTGCTGGGCGTCGGCAGCCGAAGGATAAACCGAACCCTTGTCGATCTTGATGGTCACGCCGTCGGCGATGCTCAGAATGATATAGGTATCGGAAATCTCCTTGATCTTGCCGTAGATACCGCCGGCAGTGATAACATTGTCGCCTTTGGCGAGACCCTCGCGGAATTTCTTGATTTCCTTCTGCTTTTTCTGCTGGGGACGAATCATCATGAAATAGAAGATGGCGATAAGCAACACAATCATAATGATGCTCGACCATCCGCTGCCAGTCTGACCGGCAGCCTGGAGGGGGATAAGCTGTAACATAACTTTCTGGATTTTCTAAATTTTAAGGTTATTGAATTGAAGGGGTTAGTCTCAGAACTTGGAGATTTTGCCCTCCTCGCGCAGCATGTTAGCCACGGAGAAAAGGACGCCGTTGACAAACTGGCCGCTACGGCGAGTTGAGTAGTAGTTGGCAATCTCCACGTATTCGTTCATCGTCACGGCCAGCGGAATCTGCGGGAAGCGGATAAGTTCGGTGATGGCCGTAATCAGTATCACGATATCCATAAACGCCAGACGTTCGGGATCCCAGTTGGAACCGTCGATAAACATCTCAACGTAGCCACGGTAGGTGTCGCGGTTCTTGATTGCATTGTAGAAGAGTTCGGGACCGAAATCGGCATCTTCCTGATCCTTGTAGATGGGGAGCAGACGGGCCGGCTTTTCAGGGCCGCTCTGTGCAATATGGCGGATTGTCTTGAGCACGAAAGTGCCCATGGTCGAAAGGTCGTCGTTCCAGTAAATCGACCGCCCTTCGAGTGCCTCGGCAAGAACGTCGGACGGGAGAACGATATTCTTCATCAGCACACGCCAAAGCTCGCAATCGCCGGCCAAGGTCGTCTCTTCAGCTTCCATATAGTCGGCATATGCCTTCGACTCCTTAATCTGTACGAGCAAATCCTTGAGCAGAAGGAAGTCCGACTCCCAGGAAAAGGGATGCTTCTTGAGATATTCCTCCATGTCGGGGTTTTCACGCACAGCACGGATGAAAGCATTGTCGACAAAGCGCATGTTGGGGTTAAGCTCCTCGTCGGTGGGGATATATTTTTCTTTTGCCGCTTCTATGCGTTCAGCCTCCATCTGCGTGAGATATACCGGAAGCATCAGCAGCGCATGGTAAAGTTCGTAGGCCTTATCGAGCGAAGCTGCAAGGGAGGATTTCGCGTCGGCATACGAACGCTCGGAGTCGGCATACTGCCGGAGCGTCTCGACGGCCATGGCCACACCTTTCTGGAAGCCGGCGAGGGAGAAATTGCAGTCGGTGCGCGCGCATTCGGCCATAAGCTGGCTGGGAGCAATGACGGTATTGAGCACTACCGTCCAGAACCGGACTTCATCGTCGAGCGAAGGCCGCTTTTTTTTGCGGTAATCGATATAGATTGCAGATGATGTGATGATGCTGTAGAGACGCATCAGCGCGGGATTGAAAATCTCCACACCGGAGTCGCCGCGAGCGATTATCTCGCGAACGGCGGAGTCGGCGGCCAGAGCTTTCGCGAGTTTGCTACCGGCGAGCATGTTGGCATCGCCGAGAGCCTCCATCGGACTCGATTTGGCGCGACTCACGCGGAAACCCGAGAGCTGAAGGACAATAAGAAGCAGGTTGATGTAGACGCTGTAGGCGTATTTGCTGTCGCGGGAACTGTTGTCGGGCTCAAGCAGATGAAATTCGCTACGAGTGAGCAGATAGGAGTAAAGCATCTGCACCACTTTGATTCTTATCAATATACGATTTATCATACTCTCTTAGAAATGTTCGAATACGAAGCTGTCGGGCTTCTGCGCGGCAAAGTTACAAAACTTCCTGCATACAGCAAAAAGCATCAGAGTGGAAATTTTGCCGGGAAAAGTAATGGAGGTGCGCCCGGAGGAAGAACACCCTCTAAGAGGGTGTATTACTTTGCGATCTTCAGCACAGGGGCTATGGAGCGCGGGGCATCGGCGGGAAGATCCACACTGAGACCGTCGGCAGTACGCGTGAAGGGAACCTTACCATAGCCGACAAGCTCCACCCGCTTGATACGGCCTTTATAGTCGGGAGAATCTTTGGCGAGACTCTTCACAAGAATGTTGCCGTTTTCGGGCCAACCAAGGGCGATGGCATACAAGTGTCCGGGCGTCTAAGTGAAGCGGATTTCATCAGCTCCGGCATTGAGATAGGAACCTTCGTTGAAACCCTGGTCCTTGAGTTCGATGGGAGTATCGGCAATCGGACCCTCGCCGAAAATGGTCCAGGGGCGCGTTGAGAAAATACCCTCGCCGTTGACCTTCAGCCATGCTCCGATTTCACGGATTATCTTCTCTTCTTTCTCGTCGTAGGTGCCGTCGGCACGCAGAGGCACGCTCAAAAGCAGATTGCCGTTCTTGCTGACCACGTCGGCAAGCAGCTTCACGACCTGAGCGGCCGATTTATAACGGTCGCGGTCGTAGTAGGAGGTGTTGTAATGCCAGTTGCCGATACAGGTACACGTCTGCCATGGCTTTTCCGATATATAGTTGGGCGCTCCGCGCTCTACGTCCCACACGATGGCCTCCTTCTGCTCGTCGGTGAGAATTTTGCCGAGCATCACGGCAGACGACTTGCCGCCGCGAGTAGACGGATTGTGATTGTAGAAATGGGCTGCGATTTTCATGCCTGCATCGCTCACGGGATAGAACGGTACAGCCGTAGTGTCGAAATAGAGCAGGTCGGGATCGTAGCGGTTGATAACGTCGAGAGTGCGGTTATAGAAATTCGTGCAGAAGAATTCCGATGGGGTGGCGGCGCCGTTGCCCCAATCCCATTGCTTGCCGAGCATATCGTCGCTCCAGGAACCGAAACTGTCGGGGTGATTCTGGGCATAAAGCATCTGGGGGTCGAGGCCATCCCACCACTTGCCCTTTCCGTCGGCGGCAGTAAGACGCCCGTCGTAGGGGATTCCGACCTTGTCGCCGTGGCGGTCGTAACGGCGTGCGGGTTCATAGAATATCCAGGCGTGGTCGGCATGCAGGCTTACACCAAATTTAAGACCATGCTTGTGGCAAGCGTCGGCCCACCCTGCGAGAAGATCTTTTTTCGGACCGATTGCAGCCGAGTTCCAGGGCTGATACTTGCTGTCCCACAGGTCGAAATTGTCGTGATGGTTGCCGAGAGCGAAAAAGTACTTAGCTCCAAGCTCCTTATAGAGACCGACAATGCTATCGGGGTTCCAACGCTCGGCCTTGAATAGCGGAAGGATGTCCTTGAAACCGAACTCCGACGGATGCCCGAAGTTCTCGACGTGATATTTATATTGTTTGGAGCCTTCCTGATACATGCCGCGGGCCATCCAGTCGCCCGAGCCTTCCACACATTGCGGGCCCCAGTGAGCCCACATGCCGAATTTAGCATCGCGGAACCAGTCGGGCACTTCATAGCGGCTGAGCGACTCCCATGTAGGGGCAAACTTTCCGGTCTGCATAGGTTCCTGAGCCTCGGAAACTTTGACCAGGAAATCCTGCGCACACAATGTAACCGGCAGCATAGCGGCGGCTGCCATGGATAAAACGAATCTTCTTGTCATTGTAGATAAGATAGTAAAGTCTATTTTATTACAAAATTACGGAAAATGTGCGATAATTGCAACCACTGCAGGGCGGGTGTTCTTTTCGCAGGCCGAAAAGAACCAAAAGGCCAAGAGGCACGGAGAAAAGCTTTACGGCGAGGACGGCCGCGCTGCGGCTGGAGCGGCAGAACTCGCTGCGCTCAGACACTGCCGCTCCGAGACGCCGCAGCTTTGCAGCCGCCTCGCCGGCTTTTCTCAGGGCGCCTGCCATCCGGACGGAAACAGCGAGATGAGGCTCGCTCACAGAACCTCCTTCGGGCCTCTTTCGGGAAGCCATAGGGCGATGAAACATCGCTAAAGCTCGGGGCTGGAACAAAAATTTTACCTACCGCTGAGGCATAGCGAGGGAGGCCGGAGGAGGTCGAGGAAGGTCGAGGGAGGTCACGGATGGGGGGTGTTATTGACCGATAGGGACCTGGCAACAGCCCGCGGTCGGTCAAGCGGGGGGATGGAAGAATGTGAATGTACGCTTGCCATGCGGTTTAGCTTTGGGCTGCGGGGCATGACTTGCCGCTATCGCAATCGAAAGACCTCCGCACCGCTGTGCGTGATGGTCAGAAGGATGAACAGGTTCATCTCAGGATCGATTACGGGGAGGGTGAGGGAAACCGGGCAGTGCGGTGCCGGGGAATTCTTTCCGACTACGGCGTGGCGCTGCTCGCGCAAGGTCAGTCTGGTATCTTCCTCGCAGGGGACGGTACGCTCGCGGCGCGAGGTGTTGGTCTCGTTGCAGACCCACGGAGGGCGGGTGCAGAGGAAGTGGAGGATGAACAGGCGGCCGGGCGAGAGCTGGGGGATGAAGACGCGTGTGCAGCGGTCGTAGCGGTCGCGGTGGAGGGTGAAGCGGCAGCGGGTGAAGACGATGTGGTCGAAGTTGCAGCCGCGGTAGGAATCGGGGTGTTCAGGGGGTGGCTCGAAGAGGATTTCCGGGTAGTCGACGCCGGTGTAGTCGAGGAC
>UREH01000026.1 GCA_900546835.1 uncultured Porphyromonadaceae bacterium | reverse complement strand
GTATAAGAGACAGGTACCACGACGCAGCCGGTATCGCTCCTCCAGCTTAAACAGAAATATCTTGTAGTGCCTTCCCATGCCGGCCTTATGGTGGTCGACTCCCACCGGGCGCATGTAAAGGTGCTCTACGAGGAGTTTTTCCGCGAAGGCAGGATTGTGGCAGGCGTATCGCAGGCTGTTCTGTTCCCGGAGGTCATGCATCTCACCCCGACGCAAAACAGCACTTTAAGCACCATGGGCGAGCAACTCCGTGAACTCGGTTTCCAACTGGAATATCTCGGCGACAGCGCCTGGAGCATAAACGCCGTGCCTGCCTCAACGGCTAAATTCAACGCCATCGATCTGTTGCAGAAAATGATTGCCGACGTTGCAGAGGAAACAGAGACCCGCGAAAATACCCTCCCCGCCAAAGTGGCGCTTGCTATGGCGCGCGCCGCGGCCGTTCAACCCGGGCAGCCGCTCAGTCAGGCGGAGGCGGAGACTCTGCTGAGCCGTCTTTTCTCGCTGCCTGATCCCGGATATACACCGACCGGGCAACCCGTATTTTTCACTCTCGACATGGCTGAAATAGCCAAGCGCCTGTAGCCCGGACGCATGCCACACCATCCAGCATAACATCATCACATGAAATTACCACTCCTATATATTTTCATAGTCTCCGCACTTGTCACGCCGACGGTATGTCATGCCGCACACTCCGACAACAATCCGGCCCATACCTCGGTAGGACGCAATGAAGTGAAAAAGGGTCTTCAGCAACTCGACCGCGAAATCAAGCTGCGCGACACATATAAAAACATGCGGCAGATGCGGCTCGATTCCATCCGTATCCAACGCAACAATGTCAGGACCGACTCGCGCCGTTGGTTCGACCTTACGATGGACATCGCAGGGGGCTACAGTTCGTTCGACAACGACTCGGCACTCGTCTACTATACCCAGGGGCTCGACCATGCGTCGGCTATCGGCAATGATTCGCTCGCGACGGAGTTCCGGCTGCGGCGAGCCACCTACCTCTCGATTGCCGGATATGTGCACGACGCTCTCAACGAACTTGAACTCGTCGACACAACCGCTATGACTTCCGGGCAGAAGCGCACGTATTTCGACGCCACACGCCGTATGTACAGCTTCATATCCAACTACTACGAAGGATTCCTCTCTACAGCCGACTACTGGAACAACCGCGCCATCGAGGCCCAGGGCAAACTGATTCCACTTCTGCCGAAAGGGTCGGTGGAATATATGCTCAACCTCGGCGAATATCTCTACGGCACCCGCCAGTATGCCCGAAGCCGCGAGGTAATGACGACTCTGATCAACAAACTCACGCTCGACACTCCGGGATATGCCATCGCCTGCCATAAACTCGCCTCGCTGGCCAACACAGCCGGCGACCAGAACGAGCGTATTTATTACCTTGCGCTTTCGGCAATTGCCGATACGCGCCAGGGCAACATGGAGGTAACCTCCATCCAGGAACTCGGCGGCCTCCTCTTCCAGAACGGCGATTCGGAACGCGCACACAACTATCTGCTCGCCGCCATGAACAACGTAGTCGAAAGCCGCGCGTCGGTGCGTCTCTCCCAGACTACCCAACTGCTCACGGTAATCGAGAACGACCATATGCTGCAGATAGCACGCTACAGGCGACTGGTGCTATTCATTTTCATCATCCTCGTTGCCTGTATGTTGGCTCTTGTGGCCGCTATATGGATCCTGCGCCGCCAGCTCCGCCGCCTCGACGGCCTCAAACGCCATCTCGAAGAATCGAACCGGGCTAAGGAAGTCTACATGAGCCGATTCCTCACGCTCTGCTCCATCTATATGGACAAGCTCAAGCAACTCGGGAAAATCGTGGACCGCAAAATATCCGCCGGCCAGACCGAAGAACTGGCACGTCTGGTAAAATCCAACAAATTCATGGAAGAGCAGAGCCGCGAATTCTACAGCGTGTTCGACGACGCGTTTCTACATATATACCCGCGTTTCATAGAGCAGGTGAACGACCTTCTGAAACCCGACAGCCGTATAACTCCGGCCGAAGGCGAACTGCTCACGCCGGGACTGCGCATTCTCGCGCTGATGCGACTCGGCATCGACGATGCACCCCGTCTGGCCCAGATGCTGAATTTCAGCGTCAACACCATTTATGCTTACCGCAACAAACTGCGTAACCGCGCCCTCAACCGCCAGACTTTCGAGACCGACATCCTCAACATCGCCGCCTCCTGAGCCTTACCCATCCGCGAAATGCCTGCCACAGCCTACTGGTTCTGCCCTGAGAACGATATCGCTCTCGCTTCGGGGCGGGAGATTTTCACACCCCCGCGCCAGGCGGCGCTGTTAGGCCGCTACGGAGCTCCGCTGCTCTGGTGGATGGGGACACCCAACGATATTGTACTCATCCCTTCGGATCTCACTCCCGAAGAAGCCGACTCTCTCGGCCAATGGGAAATGCATATGAAAGCACGTTTCGGCGCCGGGCCCCGTCTGCTGTCCTGCCTGCAAGGAGAAAACATCGACTCCCTTCGCCCGTGGGGATGGAGCGGCTACACAGCCCGATGTCTCCGGCGTGCCGGCGCGCCTTCTCATCTCCTCGACGAAATCCGACCCGGCTTAGACCGCCTCAGGCAACTTAGCCACCGCAAAAGCTCCGTTGAGATTACACGTCGCCTTGACGAATCTCTTGATCTTGCGAGCTTCGGCATTCCCCCCTCGGTCCGACCGCTGGAGATACACGACACCACGGAAATAACGTCTATTCTTTCCGGGGAGACGCCGTTGATTGCAAAATCCCCCTGGTCGTCGAGCGGCCGCGGCGTGTTCAGCAGCCGGGATATGTCGGCGCCCACGTTTTTGCGTCGGTGCGACGATACGATACGCCGGCAGGGAAGCGTGATGATTGAACACCTCCACCAAATTGTCGCCGACTTCGCCATGCTTTTCGAGGCAACGGCTACAGGCGTAACGTCCATAGGCCTTTCGCGTTTCCACAATTGTCGTGGAGCCGCTTATGCAGGCAACGACCTCGCAACCGATGCGGAAATCCGCTCAGATCTCTCTTCCATGATTCCAGGTAGCCTGCTCGAGGCGGTGGAAGAATCCTTACGCGCGATTCTGGCCGAGATGACGGTCGGCCGCTACCGCGGACCGCTCGGCGTCGATATGCTCATAGCGGCCGGTCCTGACGGAAGCCGTTACCTCGTGCCATGCGTGGAACTGAATCTGCGATGCACCATGGGATTCGTGGCCCACGCGCTGAGGAAGCGCCTCCCAACCGCATTCCGCCGCATGACCGTCGCCCCCTTCCCCACCGGTGCGCCGGAAAGGGATCAATTGCCGTTGGTGCCCCCAAACCTCCATTTCTCCATTGTGGCAGAGCGGTGAATCTCCCATGTAAACGGCTCAGGAAACAGCATCGGGATTTTTAATGTCATTAACATGGCCGATATTTCACGTTATCAAAAAATGCGTTAAATTTGCAAATTAATAGCTGTGGCCGTATGATTGCGGCTTAACTCATATTGGAGTCAGCATACGAAATATTTATAACCAGCATACGAAAAAGTGAAACTACGCAAATCAGTTCTGCCGGCTCTCGCATTGGCCGCCACAATAGCCGCTATGGCTGCCGGTCCAAACAATATCGTGGAGGAAGTGGCATGGACCGTAGGCGATCAGCCTATCTATAAAAGCGAAATAGAAGAAGCTTACCAGCAGATGCTATACGAGAAGACTCCGGTAAAGGGCGACCCCTACTGCGTGATTCCCGAACGTCTCGCTCTTGAAAAGCTCTTCCTCCATCAGGCCGACATCGACACGGTCGAAGTGCAGGAATCCATGGTCAATCAGGCCGTCGACCAGCGTATCAACTACCTGGTCACAAACCTCGGCTCGAAGGAGAAAGTAGAAGAATACTTCCGCAAGCCAATGGTCGAATTCCGCCAGCAGATGGCCGAATCGATGCGCAACCAGTACCGCATACAGCAGGTGCAGAGCAACATCTCGAAAAACCTTAAGGTTACGCCGTCGGATGTAAGAAAATACTTCAATACCCTCTCGGAAGACTCCATTCCATTTGTTCCGCTCCAGGTAGAGGCTGAAATCATCACGGTCAACCCGCGTATCCCCCAGGAAGAAATCGACGACGTGAAAGCCCGCCTGCGCGACTATGCCGACCGCGTAAACAAAGGGGAATCGGATTTCTCCACGCTCGCCATCCTCTATTCGGAAGACGGCAGCGGCGTGCGCGGCGGTGAAATCGGCTTCATGGGCAAAGGCCATCTCGAGCCGGAATATGCCGCCGTTGCCTTCAACCTCAACGACCCCAAAAAAGTATCGAAAATCGTCGAGACCCAATACGGCTACCATATCATCCAGCTCATCGAGAAACGCGGCGACCGCGTCAATACGCGCCACATCCTCCTTCGCCCGAAAGTGAACCAGAAAGACCTCACCGATGCCATAGAGCGCCTCGACTCGCTCAAAAAGGAGATTGCCGACGGAAAATTCACCTTCGAGGAAGCCACGGTGGTCTCCCAGGACAAGGATACCCGCAACAACCACGGCCAGATGGTCAACTCGGAGAACAATACCACGCGCTTCGAGATGTCGCAGCTCCCGCAGGAGGTAGCCAAGAAAGTGAGCACGATGGAAGTCGGCGACATCTCCGACGCATTCATCATGATGGATCCGAAACGCAACCGCGAGATTGTGGCTCTTGTAAAACTTACCGCCCGCATCCCGGCCCACAAGGCCAACCTCTCCGACGACTATCAGACTATCAAAGGCCTGTATGAAAATGCCGCCAAACAGAAGATGGTCGACCAGTGGATTGCAAGGAAAATCAAGGACACCTACGTGAAAATCGAGGACAACTGGTCGGACTGCGAATTCGAGCACGACGGCTGGGTGAAAAACAAGAAATGAGCCATCCCTCCTACTCCGACTTCCGGAAAGCGCCCCGGCGCCGCAGCCGCAGCAGTCTCGGCCTGGGCTTTCTGCTTGCCGTAGCCGTTGCAGCGGCTTCGCTCATTGCCGGCGCGCAGAACAATGCACCGAAAAAACAGGCCGCTCCAACCCGGCACCAGACGATTCTCACTCCCGACACAGCCCCCATCAGGCCGGCAATCCCTTCGGCCAACCGCTATCAGCGCGACAAAGTGTTTCTGGAGCGCGCCGCCGAACTGCGCGCCGAACCCGGTACGGATTACCAGACCGTGGTTGGCGACGTGCTTTTCCGCAAGGGCGATATGTATATGTACTGCGATTCGGCGCTCTTTTTCGACGGGGGCGCCGAAGTCCGAGCCTTCGGCAACGTGAGGATGGAGCAAGGCGATACGCTTTTTGTCTACGGCGACGAACTCAACTACAACGATACTACCCAGCTGGCAATACTCTATGCCGATACGGGCAAGAAAGTGCGTCTCATCAACAAGGACGTAAAACTCACCACCGACATATTCAACTACGACCTCGGCATCGAGCTGGGCTACTATGAAGTCGGCGGTATCCTCACCGATAAAGAAAACCGCCTCGACTCGTGGTATGGCGAATACTCCCCGGCGTCGAAGGATGCGCTCTTCCGCGAAAACGTACATCTGAAATCGCTCGGCGAATCCGACACGCTCGACATCTACACCGAGGAGATGCTCTACAACACACTGACCCACATCGCCATTCTCGACACCACATCGACCATCATCTCCGGCGACGGCACAATCTACACCCGCTCGGGCGTCTACAACACCGAGACCTCGCAGGCCGACCTCTACAGCCGTTCGCTCGTGGTTGCCAAAAACGGCAACACGCTTACGGGCGATACACTTTTCTACGACCGCAATCTCGGTTTCGGCGAGGCCTTCGGCAACATCGAACTGACCGACACCACCAACAAAATGATTCTCAACGGCGACTACGGTTACTATTTCGAAGTGGCCGACAGCGCGATGGTCACCGGCCGCGCCCTCGCCAAAGAGTACTCGACGCCGTCCGACACCCTTTTCCTCCATGGCGACACTATACGTACATTCATGTTCATAGTGCCCGAACACGCGCTCAACGACTCCGTGACCGTGCCTGCCGACACTACCCACCACCTCATCGCATCGCCCCACGTGCGCTTCTACCGCTCCGACCTCCAGGGGTTGTGCGATTCGCTGACGTTCGTTCAGCGCGACTCGATGCTGTGGATGAACTACCATCCTGTGGTCTGGAACGAGACCAAACAGATTTTCGGCAACGTGATTCAGGTACATATGCGCGATTCCACCGCCGACTGGGCGAAACTTCCCGATTTCGGGTTCATGGCCGAATGGATCGACGAGGAATTCTACAATCAGCTTACAGGCAAAACGATGTATGCCACATTCGAGCGGCGCACCATTAAGCATCTCGACGTGAGCGGAAGCGTACAGGGTATCATGCTCCCTATGGAAAACGATTCCACCTACAACAAGATTGCCAATTTCGAGAGTTCATTCCTCTCGGCCGAATTTAAAAACCAGACCATCGACTGGCTCAAGACCTGGCCCGAGACGCCGGGCACAATGACGCCTCTGTATCTGGCCAAGCGCAGCAGTTTTTATCTCCCTCAGTTCCGCTGGTTCGAACCGCTCCGCCCCACGGGTCCCGACGATGTGTTCAACATCTCCTACGAGATGCTTCAGCTGATGCAGGAACCGCCGTTCGGCGGCAAGAACTCCGCGCGCAAGCAGACCGCGCCCGCCAACCCGGCGGCCAAGCTTTCCGCCGCTCCACAGCCGGAGGGAACGGTACGGGATGAAAAAGAAACCTCGGAAGAACCCACAGCAGTAGCCGAACAAGAGACAGCAACGACCGACAAGACCGAATAAACCACCCCCTCAACCATGCATACCCATACATCCGATCTTCTGCGTTTTCTCGACGCTTCGCCCTGCAATTTCTGGGCCGCGAAAAATCTTTCCGACCGCCTTTCGGCTGCAGGTTTTCAGCCGCTCGACATGCGCGACAAATGGAATCTGCGTGCCGGCGGACGATATTTCGTAACGAAAAACGATTCGGCGGTGTTCGCCTTTGCAGTCGGGTCCGACCCGCTGGCGGGGTATCATATAGTGTGCGCCCACAGCGATTCGCCAGGCTTCCGTATCAAACCCAACGCTGAAATGCCGTCAGCCGGCAATATGCTGCGCCTCAACACTGAGGTCTACGGCGGTCCGATTCTCTATACCTGGTTCGACCGTCCGCTCTCGATTGCCGGACGCGTGATGCTCGAGAGCGACGACCCGATGCAGCCGGAGATGCGGCTGGTGAAGTTCAACCGTCCGCTGCTGACCATCCCCCATTTGGCCATCCACTACAACCGCTCGGTAAACGACGGCAACCCACTGTCGCGCCAGCGCGACATGCTCCCGCTGGCCGGAATTCTCCACGACGGCGAGCCGCGCGAGGGATGCATACGCCGGCTCGTGGCCGAAGAACTCAATGTAGCGCCGAAAAAAATTCTCGACTACGACCTGACACTTTTCGACACAACGCCGGCCACCCTTTTCGGCATTCACGACGAACTGATTTCCGCCGGTCGTATCGACGACCTCGAGATGGCTCACGCAGCCCTGACGGGTCTGCTTGAAAGCGTGCAAGCCGACCCGGAAACCGGCACGACACGCGTTATGGCGATTTTCGACAACGAGGAAACTGGCTCGGGCACCAAGCAGGGAGCTGCCTCCCCCGTTCTGCGCACCATCCTCGAGCGCATCAACCGCTCAATGGGCGGCGACGAGGATACGTTCTGCCGCGCCGTGGCTGCGTCGTTTATGGTGTCGGCCGACAACGGACACGCGACTCACCCCAACTACGAAAGCAAGCAGGATCCGACCAACCACCCCGTGCTCGGCGGAGGGCCGGTAATCAAAATCAACGCCAACTGCAAGTATATGACCGACGCCGACTCCTCTGCCGTCTTCCAGGCTATCTGCCGCAAGGCGGGAGTGCCGGTGCAGATGTTCGTAAACCACAGCGACGTGGCCGGAGGTTCGACACTTGGCAACATTCTCACCTCTCAGCTCGAACTGCGCGGCGTCGACATGGGAGCCCCTCAGCTCGCCATGCACTCCTGCCGCGAAACCGCCGCCGTCGCCGACCACCTCTCCACCATCTGCGCCTTCCGCACCTTCTTCTCCCTCTGATACCATACAAGGCGCTCGCCTGAGGGAAGATTCGTACTGTTCCTGCCATTGATGGTCAGAATTCAGTCCGGATGTGAAAAGATTTTTATCCGGATGTGAAAAATAATTTTGGAAAAATAGGGCAGAAAAATTTGGCAGTTCCAAAATAATGTGATAACTTTGCAGTCGCAAACGAGGCTCAAAGGAGCCTTGTAGGAACGATGGTTCGCTAGCTCAACTGAATAGAGCATCTGACTACGGATCAGAAGGTTACAGGTTTGAATCCTGTGCGAATCACTTGCTTCCGGCGGTGTATCGGCTTATTGGCTGAAACACCGCTTAAATTTTATATACCGACATGGCCTCCAGAAGTACAGTTGTTTCGACACGCATCTTCACCGTTCCGGCTTCTATCGCCGTACGCGGCAGCTTGATGCGCTCGTTGCGATGGCCGCTCGCCATACTATCCATTCCGGCAGCCGTAACCGCCGTGATAGCTTTTTCCGACTGGCGTTTCCTCGTGGTGCTCTTTCTTCTAATTCTGGTGGGCGGCTCGGCCGTATACGCTTGCGCATGGTTCCATACCGCCATGAGTCCGGCCGCCATCAAGGCCATGAGCCCCCACCGGGTCGAGACCGACGACACTGAAATACGCATCATCCCGGCAGATGGCAAGTTGCTGAGAAACATCCCCATCGGAGGAGTAATCGGTATCGACGAAATCGGCAAATATCTTTGTGTCAGATATCGCGATTGCGGCAGCGACGCATCGCCATCGATGCTTTATATTCCGCTCGATGCATTCCCGACGCCCGACGACGCCGCGCGTTTCCTCGCCACAGTCGCCCCTCTCAATCCAACAACCAATCAAACTATATGAATAACGCCCATATTTCCAACCGCAGCGCCAACGAGACGCTGCGCCGCTACATTGTGTTTACCTTCGGACTGATGCTGAGTGCTTTGGGCGTAGTGCTCCTCACGCGCTCCGCGCTCGGCACCTCCCCAATCTCCAGCCTGCCATTCGTAATGAGTCTGCACACACCTCTCTCCATGGGTACTTTTACTGCCCTCCTCAACGTGGCTCTGATAATCGGAATTCTCGGATTGCTCGGGCGTGAGCGATGGCACGACAACCGGATGAACCTTCTGATGCAGTTGCCCGTTTCGGTGCTTTTCGGTGTTTTCATAGATTTTTTCATGCTTCTTACCTCCGGAATGTCGCCTGCCGCATACAGGCTGTGCATGGCCACGCTTACAACCGGCTGCCTTGTGATGGGAGCCGGTATCTGCCTGCAGGTGGAAGCCGACGTGACGATGAACAGCGGCGAATATTTTGTAAAAGTGCTCGCCAACCGACTTGACCATAATTTCGGAAGTATCAAGATTTTCTTCGACCTCACATTGGTGAGTCTTGCGGCGGCCGCATCGTGGCTGATGGCCGGACGCATCGACGGCCTGCGCGAGGGCACACTCATTGCCGCAACCCTCACGGGACCGGCAGTCAAACTGATAGCGCCGTATATGAGTCCGATACGGCATTTCATTGCCGGAACGCGTATGGCCCAATCCCGAATAGACTCCGACGGGCGAGGTGATTTGCAACGAAATTCGTAACTTTGCCCATATGAAATTCGTCATTGAAGCCACTGCGCCATCCACCAATGCGCGCGCCGGAGTAATCACCACCGACCACGGCACGATTCCCACCCCTATTTTCATGCCCGTAGGCACCTGCGGCGCCATGAAAGGCGTCCACATGCGCGAACTGCGCGACGATATAAAGGCGCGCATCATCCTGGGCAATACCTACCATCTCTACCTTCGTCCCGGCACCGACATTCTCCGAAAGGCCGGCGGCCTCCACCGCTTCGGCGGCTGGGAGGGCCCGATACTCACCGACAGCGGAGGCTTCCAGGTGTTCTCGCTTTCAGACAACCGCAAACTCACCGAGGAGGGAGCCTGGTTCCGCAGCCATATCGACGGATCGAAGCATCTGTTCACCCCCGAGAAGACGGTCGACATCCAGCGTGCCATCGGGTCTGACATAATGATGGCTCTCGACGAATGCCCCCCGGGTATGTCTGACAAGGCCTATGCGCGTAAGTCGCTCGATCTCACACTGCGCTGGCTCGACCGCGGCTGGAAGCATTTCAACGAGACCGAACCTCTCTACGGCCATAGCCAGAGTTTCTTCCCCATCGTGCAGGGGTGCACATATCCCGACCTCCGGCGAGAGTCGGCCATGCGCGTGGCCGAACTCGGTGCCGACGGCAACGCCATCGGCGGCCTGGCCGTAGGCGAACCGGCCGAAGTGATGTACGACATGATAGAGGTGGTCAACGACGTGCTTCCCGCCGATCGTCCGCGCTACCTGATGGGCGTCGGTACCCCCGCAAATATCCTCGAGGCCATCGATCGAGGCGTCGACATGATGGACTGTGTGATGCCCACGCGCAACGGCCGCAACGGAATGCTTTTCACACCCGACGGAATAATGAACATGCGCAACCGCAAATGGGCCGAGGACTTCTCGCCCATTCAGCCCGACAGCGAATGCTTCGTGGACCGTGTCTACACCAAGGCATATCTCAGGCACCTGTTTATCGCCGGCGAGTTGCTTGCGATGCAGATCGCCTCGATTCACAATCTCGCCTTCTACCTCTGGCTCGTGGGCGAGTCGCGCCGCCATATCGTGGCCGGAGACTTCGCCACATGGAAACCGGCGATGATCGAGCGGGTGACGCGCCGTATCTAACAGCTCCGCTCATAGCCATTGCACACCGACCCAATCAACACCACGATGAAAAAATCCAAAATAAGAATTCCGATAAGAATGCCGGCATGGATGCGCGACAAATCGCCCATCAGTCTGCTCGACGGATATATCATCCGCAAGTTTCTCGGCACGTATGTATTTTCGATTGCCCTGATTCTTGCCATCGTGGTGATGTTCGATATCAACGAAAAGCTCGACGCCTTCATTCAGGCGCCCCTAAAGGCCACGGTATTTGACTACTTTCTCAACTTCCTACCCTACTTTGCCAACCAGTTCAGTCCGCTGTTCGTGTTCATCACGGTGATTTTCTTCACCTCGAAACTCGCCGACAAATCGGAAATCATTGCTATGCTCTCGTCGGGCATGAGTTTCCACCGCCTGCTGCGGCCCTACATGATTTCGGCTGCCGTAATCGCGGCGTTCACTTTTGTGCTCGGCGCCTATATCATCCCTCCGGCCAATGCCAAGCGGATAGACTACACCAACACCTATGTGCGCAACCGCCGCGTGGACTATGGCGACAACATCATGATGCAGGTGGCTCCCGGCCGCATCGCGTATATGAGCCGCTATGACAACACCTCCAAAACGGGCTACCGCTTCTCGCTCGAGGAATTCAAGGATAAGAAACTCGTGTCGCGTCTTACGGCCACATCCATCCGCTGGGATACCCTCTACCAGTGGAGCGTCAGCGACTATATGATACGCGATTTCGGTGCCGACCGCGAGATTATCCGCCGCGGCATGCAGCTCGACACAGTAATCCCCTTCGAGCCGCGCGACTTCCTCATATCGCGCAACGACTGGGAGACGCTTACCTCTCCGCAGCTACGCCAGTATGTAGAGCGCCAGCGCCAGCGCGGTGTGGCAAATATCCAGGCCTTCGAGATTGAGTACGAGAAACGCTACGCCATGTGCGCCGCCGCCTTCATCCTCACTGTAATCGGCATGGCCCTTTCGTCGAAGAAAGTGAAGGGAGGCATGGGCATGAACATCGGACTCGGCCTCGTATTGAGCTTCAGCTACATCCTGTTCATGACCGTAACCTCATCATTCGCCGTGTCGGGCATCACCTCCCCCTTTGTGGCCATGTGGATTCCCAACGTGCTCTACGCCATCATAGCCGTAGTCCTCTATTTCAAAGCCGCCCGCTAATCCCCACGATAACTACCAGCAGAGGCTGTGCCGATCCGTTCGGCACAGCCTCTGCTGGTAGTTAGGCCGGATTAATCCCGGAAGGGGGATTATTCGGGAAGGATTTCGTAGGCGGAGGCTACGATGTAGTAGCTCGAGAGATAGGGTTTGCCCTCCTTTTCGGCGCGGGCGGCGATGCGGGTGCGGTAGTCGGCCATCTGAGCTTCGAAGGTCTCGATTTCGCCCTGACCCTGAGCCTTGCGCTCGGTCTCGCAACCGGTGGCAGCCTGAGCAACTGCATCGGCCTGCTCCTGACCGGCCTGTTCGGCTACCATCTTGACCTGCTCGGCATGCTGAGCTTCCATCTGCTTTACGGTCTCCTCGTCGATACGCGATTCAACAACGACGCCGGTAACGCGGATAGGTTTGTGGATGCTCTCCTGGGGGAAAGCGCCACCCATTTCGGGCGTGGCCTCGCAGCGGATCATGGTGTTTTCGTCGGCGCCGAGCACGAAAGCCTTCTTGCCGCCATGTTTGCAGAGGTGAGATACGACGCCTTCGATTGTAACGGTGTCGCCGAGGAAGGCCTCGGGATTGGCAACGACGGTGTCGACGCTCAGAGCTTCGGCAACCTCAACTTCATTGGTGTTCTTGCTGCCGCAGGAGGCGGCGAGCATCATGCCGAGACAAGCCACGGCAGAGAAAAGAATAGCTTTTTTCATCATTTATAAATAATTATTTTTCAATTTATTACATCTGAAACATATATCACATCCGTTCAATCGCGCAAAATGATAAACGGGATGAAGGCGTAGACACCGCATACGAGCGTAAGCGCAACACCAGACCATGATAGTGCACCACGGCGGCGACGAACGGCAAAAGCGAGAACCAGAGCCAGCACGATGTTAAGCCATAGAGCCTTGCCACTCCAGCGGCCAAGCCGCGGATAGGCCAGCGAATCGCTCGTAGAGGTAAACGACAGCACGTAAGGGAAAATGTAGTCGGCCACCACCGATGCCGTGGTGCGCGGGGCCACATAGGTGTACTCGCCGAGCAGGCTGTAGCCCTCGGGCGTACGCTCCACGGCAATCCAGCGCGTGGTGTCGCCTCTGGTAATGCGGAATGTAAAGTTGAACAAGTTGCCCATCACCAGGATATTTTCCTTGCGCGGGTCGATTTTGCCGACGGGGAGAGGCATCACGCTGTAGCCCTCACGCTCAAGGAAATAGGCATTGTTTTCGGTATCGGTGATGAAACCGAGAATGTCGCGGTTCATCTCCTCGAGGATGAATACCTTCGAGGCCTTCACGCCTTCGGGCATCGCCACCGGAGCCACGTACGGACGGCCGGCACGCTGTTTTACATGGAATACCCTGGCTGCATCGTCAATCATCAGGTAACCCTCGTCGTAGGCCTTGCGAGAGGTAACGTTGGCCGAGAAATCGCGACCGGGGAACTTGAATCCCCGGCGCTCCATCGCCTTGCTGAAACGCGCCGAGCGCGTGGCGTTAATCTCGTTGGTGGCCATATCGACAAACTCGATGCCACCCTCAGAGGGGAAACGGAACACCTGGTCGGCATCCGAGAGGTCGACGCGCACGGGCATCGACTCCATCATCATCCATACGCCAGGCTGAGCCTTGACCACGTCGCGCGAGGAAGCATTGAGCATCAGTTCGTGAGTGCGCAGTTCGTGGGCCGATACAGCCTTCCCGGCAATCGATTCGGGAAGAGCGTCGTGGGCGAGAAGTTCCTTGTAGAACATCTGCGGTACAAGCGAGTCGCGCTCCTCGCGCGTTATCTCCGCACCGATAAGAGAACCGTCGGCGGCCACGCTGTCGAGAATCCGTATCACCGGCTTCTCGCCGGGAGCAGACCGCGAGACGATCCATTTGCCATTGACTGGCGAAAAAGCGCAGAATGGACTTCCCGCTGGCGAAGGGGTGGCCAGAGCATAGAGCCATGGCAGGAACCAGCTGAGCACAGCCACTGACACCAGAATCAGGACTATTCGTGAAAATATCTTCATAATCAATCTATAAGCCCCTCCTTAAAGCGATTTACAGAAAGCGAGGAAAGCAGAATGAGCAATAATGTGAAAATCAGAGTGCCGACGAGCATCCCGTTGTAGGCCTGCGGAGCCGGCTGCATGAAGTAGACGGCGAGAACACCCAGACCGAGCAGACCGAGAACAATTCTCCGCCCCCACCGGCCCTCCAGACAGGTGGCTGCCGTGAAGAGATAGGCGTCGAAGCCGGCCAGATACCAGGGGATAGTGGTCAGCATCACATGCCACGTCATTTCAGAAGTGACCACACCGCGATAGTAGATGCCGATAATCAGAGCCTGGAGGAGGAAAATTACAAGCAGCTGACCGAGACCGGTGCCGATCATCGTGGCGATAAGCCGATTCTGGGGATAGGGAAGATGAAGCGTGAGCTTCAGGCGTTTCTGCTGCATTTCGGGAGCCATCTGGGCCACACCAAGGGCGATACCTATCAGTGCGGGTACGTATTTTATCGCGTCGATGAAAGTCTGGTCCTTCATCAGCATAATCAGCCACACGTGCTCCACGCCATGCGATGTGCTAACCCTCCGGATGCACATTATCGCATAAACAGCGAACAGCACCGCCACGAGCAGCGAAACCCAGAACACCCTCCGGGTCTTGAGCCATTCCTTTAAAAATATAGCTTTAGTCATATATATATCCTGGTTTCGATATAATTTTCGAAAATTTGCGTTCATATATCAATAGCGCCCGGTCAGACCGATAAAGGCATCTTCGAGCGATGCAGGCGCTTCGGCCTTGAGGTCGGCTGCCGCAATCCCCTGCGCAGCGAGCATAGGACGCAACTCTTCAGGCGTAAGAAACGAATAGAACTCATTCTCGTTGCCCGTATGCCAGGGCGAGAATATCCCCTCGCCTTCGGCCAGTTTCCCCTCGCTGTAGCTGTAGCGCCGGAGAGTCGACATCAGCTGATCGACGGGCATTTGAGTGAGGATTCGTCCGTAGTCCATGATGATGCAGTCGTCGACGAGGCGTTCAAGATCCTGAATGATGTGGGAGGTCATGAACACTGTCTTCCCTTCGCTCTTCACGAAATCGCGCAGATACTCTATGAACAGACGGCGGTAGCCCGGATCGAGACCCAGAGAAAAATCGTCGAGCACAAGCAGGTCGGCGTTCTGGGCGAGAATCAGTCCGAGGGCAACCTGCGAACGCTGGCCGTTGCTCATCGACGAAATTTTCTGGTCGGGCGTCACCTTGAGCTTTTCCATAAGTCCGTAGTAAGCCTTGCTGTTCCAGTTGGGATAGAAGCGGGAAAAGAAGCGCTCGATCTGGCTGATGGTCATAAACGCGTACTGAACGTGGCCTTCGAGCAGCAGGGCGATCCGGCTGCGCGTCTGAGGCGACATGCGGGTGATGTCTTCGCCGAAAATGCGGCACTCGCCGCTCTGAGGCTTCAGGAATCCCATCAGAATGTTGATGGTGGTGGTTTTACCCGTACCGTTCTTGCCAAGCAGTCCGAGAATGCGACCTTTCGGGACCTCGAAACTGAGATTCTCGTAAATCACACGCCCCTTGCCATAGCGTTGCGACAGGTTTTTAACAGAGATAACAGATGACATAATTTTAAGCAATCAATGCTGGATTTCACTAATCCGCACACCGGAATCCGGCGTGGATTCAATAATTCGCTACAAAGATAGCGCATTTCGCAGGAAAAAACATGGCTGCCACGATGATTACAGCCAATATAGGCCGGCAAACAGCAGTCAGAACCGCACGCTCACCACTGCCTCGGCCATGTTTACGTTGCCGAGAGCATTGTAATGGCTATGATGCCCGCGCAGCTCCACACCTCCGACAATCCCGCCGGGAAACTCCCGGTCGTAGGCCAGCGAGGCTCCGGCTGAATTGACGTCGGCCGAGGCCATGGCGTGATTCTGCAATACTGTCCGGCCGATTGCCGAATCCGCGTCGAGTCCGTCGAGTTTGCAGCGCAGGGAGGAGGCGGCCGTATGAGCTCCCTCCATTGCGAAGCGAAGCATATTCCGGCCGAATGTCCATAACACTCCGGCCCGGAGAGACGGCCGCCAGGCAGCCGTCTCCGTGGCCCGGTTCGGGCGCCGGTAGTCGATATGTGTATATGCGTACTCCACCGACGGGCGGAAATCGAGTTTCAGGCAGTCCGACAGACCGACCATCGCCGGCAGTGCCACTGCGGCGCCGGCCCGGTCGGCCCAGTAATTGCGGCGCGAGCCTATTTCCAGATAGGTGTTGCCGACTGTAGATCCGAACACATTCTCGTAGCCGAGCCTGCGAGAGCCGCCGAAATGCAGTTCGGGCGCTATACTCCAGTTGCCTACAGCGCGCGTATAGGCCACCATAGCCGTAAGCCGGTAGGTGTCGGCCCGCGTCAGGTCGAGATTGTTGTAATTGCGGAGCACCTGCTTCATGCGCAGATAACCGAACTCCACGTTGGCCATCAGTCCGGCGCCCCGGCGCGGAAACAGCTGAAGACTGCCGCCGAAGCCAAGCCCCTTGTAGGAGGAATCGAGGTTGCTGCTCCCGCTGAAACGGGTATAGACGTTGCCGAGCCCGAGCATGGCATACGCACGGATGTCGTTGTTGGGATTGAAAAATTCCACGCTGCTTTCCTGGTTGTATACCCTCAGGTCGGCGCCGAGTCCGACCGCATACTCCCCGATTGCACGGGCGCCTCCTAAGGCTACTTTGAGATCCGACACAACGATTTTGTCGCGCGGGTCGCGATTGCGGTAATCGATTGCAGCCCGGTAGGAAGCCTGTGCGCCCCAGCTCCACTGGCCCATCCTACCGGCATAACCTCCGGAAAAAGCATAGCGCCGCGTCTGGAGATTTCCACCGACGGAGTCGCCGAACACGTAGGGCGATACAAGCTCGTAGTCGGCGGCGTTGTTCCAGACCACATCGCGGATCTGTCCGGTGGTAAAACCGGCGCGGCCCCATACGGTCGTCGACTCCGTCAGCCTCATGTAGGATGACGCAATGATATTGCCAAGTGTATGGCCTCTTCCCTGCTCCACCACGCGGGCCCGGTCCGCACGTTCGAGCGAGCCTACCGCCTCAATACGTGAGTAGGAACAATCGTTCCAGAATCCCATCGCGGCGGGATTTGACAGAAAAACTCCTACAGGGCGCATCTGCACCGGCGCCTCCATGCGTGCGACACGCGCAAGCGCACCGACGGAAGCCGACGGGGCAGTCGCCGAGGCTTCAGAGACGCCCGAAATAAGCAGAGAAGCAAAAATAATATTGTGTAATCTCATGTCTGAAGGAGATTTATAGACCGGTCATAGACGGACAAGAGTAAAATCCGCCCGCGAATCGTTGGTATCCTGAAGCACCTTGACGCCCGCCACTTCGGCAGCCTCCTTACGGCGGAACACGTGTCCGAAGCGGTTGGGGTCCTTGTCGACGGTCGATATGCTCGCATAGCTTATATCGATGGAATTACCGAGCGCGCCGTACACCCATACGACATCGTTACTGAGGTTCACCCCGTCGAGGATCCACTCGTTTGGAATAAGATACGCGCGGTCGTTGGTCATATGCGTTCCTATGGTGTGTATATACTCATAGGCACCATGATACTGCGCTAGATACGTCTCGGCATTCATCCCTTCAGGAAATTTTACCAAAGCATACGAGCGATTGCACTGGTTCGAAATAATCCATATTGTGTTGGAATAGCAGAACCACTTGTCGAGGTCGGCCACTTGCGGATTGTCGGTGTCCTGGCGGTTGTCGTCGTGCCATTCGAAATCGGCGTCGGTATGGTCGAGAGCTCCGGCCACCTGTGCGCTCCAGTCGATTGCCTGGTCGACAATCTTGATGGATTCGCCTGGAGCGATGGGATAGTCGGTGCCGCTTCCGGGAATCACCCATATCGTACCCGCCGTAAAGTTCACCTGGCGGTTGTTGGCCGGCGTAAGAATCTCGAAAGCGTTGGTGCGCGAGTTTACAAACGCCGACTCCGCTATCCCTATGCCGTCGGCATAGACCGTGCGGTCGCTGTTGTTATAGATACGGATGTAGCTGTCGCGCAAGCCGCCCGTAGCCGTGGCGTTGGGCGACCCTGCGGCGTAGATTTCGGAAAACACGAGCGAACCGCCCGGATTCGAATAGAACCACGTAAGGCCCACTCGCGAAGCAACGTTGATTGTAATGGCGGACCCTACGGTGCGCAGCGTTTTCTCCACCGTACCGCCCTCCACCTGACTTTCTGCCACGGTCACGCTGCCGGTGTAATCGTAGACTCCAAGCGGGAGCGTGGCCAGCGTAGTGCTCATGGGATTCACTGTATAGGTGGTCCCGGTATTGAGTTCGCGCAGATTCAAGGTAGCTGAAAGGATGCCCGAGGGGTCCATCCCCTCCGGCCAGATATTGTCGAAGGCCACGGCGATGGTGTCCTCTTCCTGAGTGTCGGAATTGTCGACACATGAGGTTGTGGCAGCGCCAAAGGCTGCCGAAAGCAGCGAAACCGCCAGAGCGCGGCCAAGCAGGTGTAGTTTTATATTCATAAGCGTTTATTGTTCATAATTTAAGATTGAGTTCCATACCGAAGTAGGGGGATGTATAGCGGCGCTGAAGCATGCCGAACTGATAGTAGTCGGGGGTGATGCTCAGCAAGCGGTTCACGTAGAGGGCGATACCTATGCGGTCATTCCAGAGTTTCTTGGTGGCCTTGATATTGAAGGTGGTGGCAACGGGCACGCGCCGCTCCTCGAAGGAGGTGGCTGTGTACGTG
>UREH01000025.1 GCA_900546835.1 uncultured Porphyromonadaceae bacterium | reverse complement strand
GCATATCGTCGGCAGCGTCAGATGTGTATAAGAGACAGGGGCTATATTGTGGGACTGCGCTATGCCTTCATAATCACCGCCGGTTCGCTCTTCGTATGGTGGATCATCATTCCGCTTATGGGTACCTACGGCAACGCTGAAATCGCCGCCATGAGCGAGCAGGAAATCTTCAGCAACTACGCCCGAATGATCGGTATTGGCGGTATCGCAATGGCCGGTGTGATCGGCATCGTGAAGTCCTGGCCCATTATCCGCCAGGCCGTGGGCCTGGCCTCGCGCGAACTCCAGGGTGGCGCAAAGGCCGACGAGCGCCCCGTGCGCTGGCAGTGGGACATTTCCATGAAGCATGTCGTGGCCTTCATCGCCCTGGCTCTCATCGCTGTGCTCGCCTTCTTCTGGTTCGGTGTGATCCACAACTGGTGGCAGGCAATCGTGGCATGGATGGTCGTAACGCTCATCGCTTTCCTCTTCACCACCGTGGCCGCCAACGCCATCGCCATCGTGGGCAGCAATCCCGTGTCGGGCATGACGCTGATGACGCTCATCATAGCTTCGGCTATCTTCGTGGCCATCGGCCTGAACGGCACATCGGGTATCGTCGCATCTATGGTTATCGGCGGTGTGGTCTGCACCGCGCTCTCTATGGCCGGTGGTTTCGTAACCGACCTCAAGGTTGGCTACTGGCTCGGCTCGACGCCGCGCAAGCAGGAGCAGTGGAAATTCCTCGGAACGCTCGTGTCGGCAGCTACGGTCGGCGGAGTGATTCTCGTGCTCAACAAGGTGTACGGCTTTACTGGCGACAATGCCCTCGTAGCTCCTCAGGCCAACGCGATGGCCAAAGTGATCGAACCCCTTATGATGGGCGGCGACACTCCCTGGATTCTTTACATGACAGGTATCGTGCTCGCTCTGCTGCTCAACTGGCTCGGTGTTCCGGCTCTGGCCTTCTGTCTGGGCATGTTCATCCCGCTCTCGCTCAATACTCCGCTGCTCGTGGGCGGAACCATCGCCTACTTCGTAAGCCATAGCTCGAAGGACCAGAAAATCAACGACGCACGCCGCGACCGCGGCACGCTCATTTCGTCGGGCCTCATAGCCGGCGGCGCCCTCTTCGGCGTGTTCGCCGCCCTGACGCGTTTCTTCGGCTTCGAATATGTCTGCGGCATTTCCGAAGACACTCTCCAGGTCTATGGAATAATAGCATACATACTTCTTATCGGTTATCTCTATTTCTCCTCGCTGAAAGCGGAGAAGAAATAAGCTGCGACCGTCTCAACCGCTACAAACTTAATCGCGCACTGGGGGCCTCAGGCTCCCGGTGCGTATACCATTAATAAGCGCATCTGCTTAAAATCCTAAACATCCGCTTTATGCTACCTGTCTTAAAATTCACTCCGATATACAAATCAGTGCTCTGGGGAGGCACGCGCATCTGCCGCTTCAAGGGAGTCGCCTCCGAGGGAGATACAATCGGCGAGTCGTGGGAGCTTTCGCCTATGCCCGGACATGAATCCGTTGTGGCCGAAGGACCCTTCGCCGGCCGTACGCTCAACAGCCTCGTGGAGGAGAATCCCGAAGCTATCCTCGGCGCTGACGTGATGAAGCGCTTCGGCGCCAACTTTCCTCTGCTGATAAAGTTCATCGATTCCACAAGCGACCTATCGATTCAGGTGCATCCCGACGACGCACTGGCTGCCAAGCGTCACAATTCGCTGGGAAAGACCGAGATGTGGTATTCCGTCCTCCCCACGCCCGACGCCTATCTCTATGCCGGCTTCTCGCAGGAGATGACTCCTGAGAAGTTCCGCGCCATGGTTGCCGACAGCACTATCGTCGACGCCCTCTCGAAGTACTACACCAAGCCCGGCGACGTATTTTTCCTCCCTGCCGGACGCGTCCACGCCATAGGCCGCGGCAACTTCGTGCTTGAAATCCAGGAGGCGAGCGACATCACCTACCGTATCTATGACTACAACCGCCGCGACGCACAGGGAAATCTGCGGCAGCTCCACGTCGACGAGAGTGTCGATGCCATAAACTACGCCGATAAGGCCCAGGACGTGAGGAACGTCACCGCCGCCCCCGGCCAGCAGGCTATGGTGGAGGACTGCAACTATTTCACTACCACGCTTGTAAACGTTGATGGCAGCTTCCAACTCGCGCTCGAAGACCGCCCATCGTTCACCATCCTTATCGCCACCAAAGGCGCTCTCGAGGTGACTGCTCCCGACGGCACGGTTAGTGCGCTCCCGCAGGGGCAGACGCTCCTCGTTCCCGCTGAGGTTCCCTATGTTGACCTCAAGGGTGACGGCGAGGTAGTGACGGTGTTCATCCGTTGACGTTCCCCTGCTTTATAATCCGAAACTTTAACCATTTAATACCTAGAAACGCAACTGAAAATGTATCATTTCGACAACCGCATAGTGGTTACGCTTGATGCCGGAGGCACCAACCTGGTGTTCAGCGCAATGCGTGGCTGTGAATTCATCGTCGACCCTGTGACCATCCCATCGCGCGCCGACAGCCTCGAGCTCTGCCTCCAGGCCATGGTCAACGGATTCAAGACAATCATCGACCTGCTCGACGAGAAGCCCGTGGCGATTTCGTTCGCCTTTCCCGGGCCGGCCGACTACGCCAACGGCATCGTGGGTGGTTATCTTCCCAACTTCCCCAGCTTCCGCGACGGTGTGGCCCTCGGTGCCTTCCTTGAGGAAAAATTCGGGCTGCCGGTGTTCATCAACAACGACGGCGACCTCTTCGCTTTCGGCGAGGCTACTACCGGAGCGCTCCCCGAAATCAACCGCCGCGTGGCCGAAGCCGGCGGCCACAAGGAATACCGCAACATTTTGGGCTACACGTTCGGCACAGGCCTGGGGGTCGGTTCTGTAATCGACGGACGACTCAATCTCGGCAACAATTCGTGCATCGAGACGTTCTGCCTCCCCTCCAAGACCAATCCCGGAGTAATGGCCGAGGACTATGCATCAATCCGCGCCGTGGTCCGCGAATATAACCGTCTGGCCGGGACATCCGATACAACGCTCACCCCCAAAGATATATGCGATATTGCCGACGGCAAGCGTCCGGGCAACGCCGCAGCTGCCCGCGAGAGCTTCCGCCTCTTCGGCGAGGCTGCCGGCGACGCTATGGCAACTGCCGTCACGCTCACCGATTCGCTGATTGTGGTCGGGGGAGGCCTTACCGGCGCCGCGCGCTACATTATGCCCGGTCTGCTGGCTCAGCTGCGCTCCACCATCCACACAATCAACGGCGAACAGCTGCAGCGTGTGCAGATGAGCGTGTTCGACCTCGACGACGAGGCTGAATTCGCGCGCTTCGTAAAGGGCGACGCCCGCCAGCTGAAAGTTTACGGATCGGACAGGACCGTGACCTACGACCCGATGAAGCGCACCGGTGTAATCATCTCGAAACTCGGAGCCTCGAAAGCTATTTCAATCGGCGCGTACACCTATGCGCTTTCGCAAATCGACAAGGCTAACCAAGCCTGCGGAGAAGAGGCGTAAGTGCGTCGGGACTCACCGCTCCGAGCGTAAATCCATATAGCTTAAGGCATTCGGCGAGTACATCTTCAAACGCCACTGCCACTGATCCTACAAATCCCACCTCAGCGACACTGCCGTTGAGGTGGGTTTTGTATGCAAGGAGGTTACGCTCGATGAATAGACGCGAGCCCTCGCGGAGTGTGCGTTCAATCCATTCATCGTTGCGGAAGTCGGAATATATCGGCGCGAGCGATGCCAGAAAGCGGTTCGGCGCCATCTCGCCTGAGGAAATGTCGGGGCGATATACACGTCGGATTATCTCGTTATTGTTCAGACCTTTGGCTTCCACGGCGACCCGCAGGCTTTCAGGAAGCAGTCCTTTCAGGTAGTCGGAGGCAAGTCGGCGGCCGAGCCATGCGCCCGACATCTCATCGCCGAGGATGTAGCCTCCGGCCGATGTGTTGGCTACGATTGTATTGCCATTGTAGAGCGCTGAGTTTGAGCCAGTGCCGAGAATCGCGGCTACGCCGCCCCTCTCGCCGAGCAGGGCGCGGCAGGCGCCGAGCATGTCGGAGGCCACTTCTATCCTCGCTGCGCGTGTTATTTCGCATAGGGCCTGCGTCATTGCCTGGGTCGGTGTGCCGGGGAGGCATCCGGCACCATAATACACCACGCTTTCAATCGGTTCGGTGGCGTTTTCAATCGCTTCGGCAAGCGCAGGTAGCAGTCGCTGCGTTATCTCATCAGCGCTCATCACGGCCGGATTCACACCCGGCGAGGAGAAGCGCAGCGTGATTCCATGGCCGGAAATTAATGCCCATTTTGCAGAGGTGCTTCCTCCGTCGGCTATCAGTTTCATATTCAGGGATTTCTACTTATTCATAAAGGTGATATTGACGGCTTCGGTCGCGGAAGTCGTCGACACCCTCGTTCCAGATACTCTCCATGTCGGCCACATGGAAGCGGCGGAAGAAGGCCTCGCGCAGGCGGCGTGAGGTCACTTTGTCGAACATCTGGAACCGCGCAGGGGTGGCAGTCGGTTTGTGAGCCGGATACATTGCGGCCAGCTCCTGCATGGCATAGAACTGTATGAGCGTCAGCGGCGCCTTGTTGAAGTCGGTGACGAAGATTTCCACACCGCCCATGTCAGTGCCTTTGCCGAAGGCGTAATTGGGCCGGTAGTTGATGGGGCGGAAACGCATGCCGGGGAGCTTCAGACCGTTGAGGCGGACGGCCAGTTCCACGGAGTTTACCCATGGCGCTGCGATGGTGCGGAACGGCAGGGTGTAGCCCACGCCGATCGAGGCCCAGTCGAGTTCGCCGAGTATGCCTGTAGAGGGGTAGTGGATTGCCGTTTCGGCCGAGGGGATGTGAGGAGAAGGGAGTACCCACGGTAGCCCGGTGTCGGCGTATAGCATATCGCGACGCCATCCCTGCATGGGTATTATGGTGAGTCTCAGCGGCTTCTGAAGCTTTATCAGCCCTTCGCCCACGAGCATTTCCGCGAGTTCTCCGGGCGTGAGACCATAGAGGTAGGGGATGGCGAACTGGTTGACGAACGACCGCGTTTCGGACGCGGGCGAGCCCTCCACCTTGTTGCCGCCCAGTGGGTTGGGGCGGTCGAGCACCATGAATTCCGTGCCTGTGGCGGCGCACTGCTGCATAGCCAGTCCCATGGTCGAGATGAAGGTATAGGAGCGGCAGCCATTGTCCTGAATGTCGTAGACAAGCACGTCGATGCCGTCGAGCCATTCGGCGCGCGGCTTTCGCGTGGCGCCGTAGAGCGAGTGGACCTTAACGCCTGTGCGGGCGTCGATGGTCGTGGCCACTTTCGCTCCGGCGGGAACGTCGCCGCGCACGCCGTGTTCGGGAGCAAAAAGTGCCACGAGTTCTACGTCGGGTGCCTCATGGAGCAGGTCGACGGTCGATCGTAACTGCCGGTCTACGCCCGTGGGGTTGGTGATGAGGCCCACACGCTTGCCGCGCAGGGCCTCGAAGCCCGACTCGGCGAGCACGTCGATGCCGGTCTTGACCGCCGGTGTCGCAGCCGATGCCGCAGCGGCGAGCAGGATGGCTGCAAGGCTGTAAATGAGTCGTTTCATGATTTCTTTCCGAAGTTTTTATCGACGTGGATCAGGTAGCAGACGCCTATGGTGGCCACGCAGCATATCATCGTCCATATGAAGAACGCCACATAGCTGAAGTGGTCGGTAATCCATCCGGCGGCCATTCCCGGGAGCATCATCCCGAGGGCCATAAAGCCGGTACATATGGAATAGTGGGCGGTCTTGAATCGTCCGGCCGAGAAATAGATGAGGTAGAGCATATAGGCTGTGAAGCCGAAGCCATAGCCGAGCTGCTCGACGAACACGCAGAGGTAGATTTCCCATATGGCCGACGGCTGTGCGACGGCGAGGTATACGAAGGTCAGGCAAGTGAGCGACATGCTCCAGGCCATGGGGTGGAGCCAGTAGCGCAGTCCACGGCGTGCGGCCGCCAGACCGCCCACGATGCCACCGAGCATCAGGCCGATTACGCCGATGGTGCCGTAGACAAGTCCCACCTGGTCGGGCGTGAGGCCCAGGCCGCCGCTCGCGGTCGGGTCGAGCATGAAGGGGGTGATCATCTTCACGAGCTGAGCTTCGGGGAGGCGGTAGAGCAGCATGAAAGTGAGGGCGACGCCCACCTGCGGCTTGCGGAAGAAGGCCACGAACGTCTCGGTGAACTCGCGGAGCACCTCGCCGCGCGAGCGCGGCGACCTCATCGCGTCGGCGGCAGGACGGGGCAGAGCGAACGAATGGTAGGAAGCCACCAGCGCGAAAAAGGCTGCGAGGATGCCGAATACCACTATCCATCCGGCCTTGGGCCGGGCCCATGCGTCGCTAACGAAGGCTGCGACTACAACCAGCGCCCCCTGGCCCACTACCATCGAGATGCGGTAAAATAGCGAACGGATGCCCACGAAGAGGCTCTGCTGATGTTCGGTCAGCGCGAGCATGTAGAAGCCGTCGGCGGCAATGTCGTGTGTGGCCGAGGCAAACGCCATCAGCCAGAAAAGGGCCAGCGTGGCCTGGAAGAAACCTGACGCAGGGAGCGCGAACGCTATCGATGCCATGGCGATGGCGATTGCCCATTGCATGGCGAGAACCCACCAGCGCTTGCTGCGGATAATGTCGACAAAAGGACTCCAGAATGGCTTGATTACCCACGGCAGATAGAGCCATGCGGTATAGAAGGCGATTTCGGTGTTGCCGATGCCGAGACATTTGTACATCACTGTACTGATGGTCATTACGGCCATATATGGGAGACCTTCGGCGAAATATAGTGTCGGAATCCACCACCATGGGTGGCGCTGGGTGGCTTGAGTGCTCATTTGTACAATTGTGTGAGTTGTGCTTTCGGGAAATAATGGCTGAGGATTTCGTCGGAGGAATGACCCTCCGCACCCATTACGGCGGCTCCTATCTGGCAGAGCCCTACGCCGTGGCCCCAGCCGTGGCCGCGGAATGTGAAATGGCCGTCGGCCGAGGGTCCTTCGATGTCCATCCACGAACTGCGCAGATGCGTCGGACTGAGCCAGCGGCGGATTTCGAGTTCCTTGCCGACAACCATACTGCGGAGCGTGCCCCGTATGAGCAGTCGGGTTATACGGCCTGAGGCGCCGCGGCCGAGCGGACGCAATTCGAGGATTTGACCGAATTCGATGGCGCTTTTTCGGGCTATGAGGGCGGCGAGTTCGTCGGCCGCTATGCGCTCGGTCCACAGGTCGAAACCGGGCTGCTCGCGGTCGTAGCTGTTGAGCACCGTGGCGAGAACTTCGGGCGTGGCGCGGAGGCAGTAAGGGTCGTCGATAGCTTCGAGATAGGGATGGGAGGCGTCTTCCCAGCAGGCGTCGAAGTGCTCGGTGTGTCCGCCGCAGCATTTTGAGAAACGTGCGTCGCAGATCTCGTCGCCGTAGGTCAGCACGATGCCGCGGGTGGCGTCGACGGCGCGGGCCACGGCCGCCGACGTGCGCCGGCTTACGCCTTGATAACGCTGGCAGTGGTCGTCGGCGCAGACGTCGAACTGCGTGTGGTCCTCGCGGTCGTGCCAGCATACGAGTTCGTCGACTATCCGGCCGTCGACGACGGTGAATCCGGTTAATGAACAGCGCCCCTGCGGAAGCTTCCCGACATCGGCGAGCTGACGCAGAAGCCAGCTGCGCGACGTGATGGCGTGTGCCTTGAGAAACTCCTCGGGCGCGTCGGCCTTCATCTCCGAGCAGACCACGCTGCGCAGGTAGGCCTCGACGCCGATTTCGTTGATTGCGATGATGTCGGTGTCGTTGTCGGCCGAACTGCGAAGCAGCAGCGAGCCTTCGAAACGCTGTGGTTCGCGGCGCTCCCAGTGGAAGCCGATGCCGATGGCCACGTCGGTCAGCTCGAAAGCTGCCTCGCCCGGCTTCGTTGCTCCGAGCGCAGGTCGTAGCTCGCCGCCTGCGGCATCCACCTCCTCCCGTCTGACCTCGCGCACCTCCCCTCCTGGCGTGGAAAAGCGGATTGTCGGTCCTCCGACAATCCCCACCCGTATGGCCGGCTCGGCCGCGAGAGGCCGCTTAGAGTCTGACATTTTCATTTCGGGTTGTATTTTGTTATATCGCTGCAATTGTCGTCCACCTGCTCGAAAAGCTGGCGGCAACCGACCCGTGGAATCCGTATTTTTCTGCCAGTATCCATAAAATCTGCCTTTGTGGGCGTACCGGTACCGTTGACCGATGTGGCATGCTGACCGTTGCTGTCAACGTGTTTCATCCTTGGAATTTGGGCTTGCGGTGGTAGGCTTTGGTTTTATTTGGTCGGGGAAAGGAAGAGACTGCTGTCGGTGGAATAGGGTATATATTCGATATACTCCATCTCGGAGTCGGGCGCGGGACGCTTGACTTCGTAGGTCTCTCCGCAGCCGTTTAGAAGGATAAGGTCAGGCTCGGAGGAGATGAACGACCAGTATATACCTCCGTCGGGAGAGAATGTGCATTTGTCGGGCTGGAATTTCGTGTGGTCTATTTCAAGGTCATTGCGCGTCACCCGGTAATTGTCGGGTATGATTTCCATGGTGAATTCTCCGGTGTTGGAGTTCTTCATCATACGGATGTTCTGGAAAAACAGCGTACCGTCGTTGCAGTTTCTTGTCGCGGCGGCGCGGATGTAAACCATATTCGGGCTGACCATGTAGACAAACATGTGGCGGTTGGTGTTGATTTCGCAGTAAACCATCTCGTCGTTAACGCCGTAGCCCGCGCCCAGACGCCACTGCTGGAGCGAAGTGCCCACATCCAGTCTGGAATTGCACTTCGGCATCTCGTGGGGTGCAACAATCCGGATATTCTCAACCTTTTTGAGGGGGTAACCGTCGATGGTCAGCACGCCACCCTCGAGCGATATTTCAAGCGCGTCTGTATCGGATGTTGTGGTCTTGCCGCCCTTTTTGAACACGGTTTTTCGGGCGATGCCGGCGTTGGGGATTTCAAGTTTTGCCTGCATCGTGCTGTCGGCCTGATAATAGAAAATGCATATGGAATCGGTCAGCACGGCCTCGGCCGTGTCGCTGCTCCATACGCCTTTAAAATCTGAAAAACTTTTTGTGGCATATGCCGCAAAGGCCACGGCCCAAGCGGCGATCAATAATGTCAGATGTCTCATTTCCGGTTCGTTATGATTGGGGTGATCAACGTATTATAAGGCTATAAATCAGGCGTTCTTTTCATCCATTCGGCGGAGTGCCTCCTCGCCTGAGATGTGAATCGGGCGGAGGTGGGTGAGGATTTCGCGCTGGATGTTGCTGTGGAGGAGGTGGTTGGCGGCGAGGTAGAGGCCGGCTGCGGTGAGGGCCTGGAGGCCGAGCAGGGCCCAGCATCCGAGGGGGAGGGTGGCTTCGAGGAGCATTACGGCGCCGATAAGGAGGGTCTCGGCGAGGTAGGGGAGGTTGTCGGCGAGGAATTCGCCGAGTGGTCGGCCGGTGACGCGTGCGACTTTTACGGTCATTACGGCCCAGGTGATGGCCGAGGCTGCCACCTGCCCGTAGAGCAGCAGGCGGATGCCGTAGACGGGGTCGGCCGGGGTCGAAAGAGCGATAAAGGGGAGGGTAGCCAGCAGGAAGAGCAGGGCCACGCCGTCGCGCAGTGTCTCCATGGCCACTACGGCGCGGGTGAGCGCCTGCGCCACAAGATAGTTGTTGTAGAGCGATGTCAGCACGGTGAATACGCCGCGGAGCAGCAGTAGCTGAAAGAGCAGGATGGAGGCGTCCCATTTCGTGCTGAAGAGGCAATGGAAAATCGCGGGCGCCATGGCGGCGAGAAAGCCCATGGATGGCATGAGAATGTAGGCCGTGAATCGGTTCATCTTGCGCGACACGCGGGTGAAGCGCCCGGGGTCGTCCTGCACCTCGGCCAGAGCGGGGAGAAACGACGAAGTGAGCACCTGAGAGATGGATGTGATGCCCATTTTACTCCATTTGTCGGCTTGTGTGTAGTAGCCGAGTGGCGCCAGGCCGGCGCGGTTGCCGATAAAGAAGGAATATATGTTCTGAAAAAGCACGTTGAGGAAGCTCGATGCCATCATGCCCGAGCCTACCTTGAAAAAGCTGCGGAGCGATGCCCACGAGAAGCGCCAGAGCGGACGCCAGCGCGAGGTTAGCCAGAGCACGAGGCTTTTCACGCCGTTGAGTGTGAGTGTCTGCCATACTATTGCCCATGCGCCGTATCCCGCGAAGGCGAGCCATATGCCTACCACGGCTCCGGCCAGCAGACCTATGGAGTTGGAGGCGGCTACCATGCGCACGTCCATGCACTTCATCAGCCTGTTGGTCTGCACGATAGCCGAGGCATTGAGAATGAAGCACAGAAACATAACGCGACTCAGCGGCACGAGCCGCTGGTCGCCCTTGAAGCAGTCGGCTATCAGGGGCGCCGCGAGGAAGAGAATCGCGTAGAGCGCCGTGGCCACGGCCATGTTGAACCACAGCACCGTGGAGTAATCGAGCCGAGTGGGACGTTTGCGCTGGATCAGCGCGTAGGAGAATCCGCTGTCGACCATCAGCGACGCGAATGCCTGAAACACCAGGATGGCGCCTACAAGGCCGAAATCCTCCTGCGAGAGCAGCCGGGCAAGGATGACGCCGGTTACGCCGTAGAGAAGCTGCGACGATACGCGGTCGATGAGATTCCACTTTATCGACCGCGAAGTGAGGGTTTTAAGTTCGGTTGCTATGGCGCTTAGGACTTTGGGAGTGGCTTATTCTTTTGCGGCTTCGGCCTCGGTCTCTTTCTCGGCTTCGCCGGTCCATTCGGTGCCTTCGAGGTTGTAGATCTTCACGCCGACTGAGAAATTGCGGATGCGCTCGGGCTTGCCGCGATAGTAGAGCTTGCCTTTCATCACGCCTTTTACCGAGAGCACGCCGGTGGCGTAGCAGCCTGTGGTGCCGGTGCCGAAGAAGCGTGCCGAAACGTTTTTGGCCTCCAGATTGTCGGCCTGGATCGAGCCGGTGCCGGTGTTGCTGAGTGTGGCCTCGTCGCATTTGCCGATGGCCACGAGAGTGCCGTTGCCGGTCTGGATACTGCCGTAGAATTTCGAGCAGTCGATGTCGCGCACCACAAGGCGCCCGTTGCCGATAACTACGGCCTTGATTTCCATGGTGGGACGGATGCCGAGCACTCGCACCGTGGAGTCGCCGCTGTTGCTCACATGCTTGAGGAAGCGCGAGCTGACGTTGATGGTCGGGAGGCCGGTAGTCATGTCGCCCTCATCGTGAAAGGCTTTCTGGATGGTGAGTTTCCCTTTGCCGTTGTTTTCAAAGATAATCTTGTCGGCAATCTCCTTGGTTGTGGTGAATGAGACCTTTCCGGCGGCCTCGTCGTCGCTGGTATATACTACGTTGATGCCGTCTTCTACGGAGAGCTGTGTGAAATCCTTCACGTCGAGCTCGAATTTCTGCTCCGTCTGGGCCAGGGCTATGGCCGGGCAGATGGCGGCGATGCAGGCGAAAAGCGTTTTTTTCAGAATCATATTGTAAGAGTGTGTGGAATGAATGTGGCTTATTGTGAATCAATTGTTTCTTTATGAAGCGGGGGCATCGGCCACAGGAACGAGCTCGCCGGAGGCGAGCCGGCGCTCCACGTCGGCGATTATGTCGAACAGCTCGGCCTTGGTTTCGGCGCGGAGCATCGCTATGCGCGTGTCGCGGAAATTAGGGAGCCCCTTGAATAGGCGGCTTACGGCCAGATGGCGGCGTATGTGTAGGATGCCGCGGTACTCGTCGATGCGGCCGATGCTCTCGTCGATCTGGCGTCGCAGAATCTCAAACTTACGGGCGAGCGAAATCGGGGCGTCGACGCGGCCGTGGAGCAGCGTCTGCTTTATGTCGTGGAACACCCAGGGATTCCCGATGGCCGCCCGGCCTACCATCACGCCGTCTACGCCGTAGCGGCTGAAGGCTTCGGCTGCCTGCTCGCCGGTACAGATGTCGCCGTTGCCTATAAGAGGGATGCGCAGGCGCGGATTTTCTTTCACGCGCGCTATCATCTCCCAGTCGGCGGTGCCGGTATACATCTGCGAGCGTGTGCGGCCGTGGACGGTCAGAGCGGCGATGCCGCAGTCCTGGAGCTGCTCGGCAAGGTCGACGATTATCTTGTGCTCATGGTCCCAGCCCAGTCGCGTCTTTACCGTGACGGGGATGCTGACTGCCTTTACCACTTCGCGGGTAATCTCAAGCATTTTCGGGATGTCGCGGAGCATTCCTGCGCCGGCTCCCTTGCCGGCCACTTTCTTCACGGGGCAGCCGAAATTGATGTCGAGCACGTCGGGTCCGGCCTGCTCCACCATCCGGGCGGCCTCGACCATCGGAGCCGTCTCGCGACCATAAATCTGGATGGCCGTAGGGCGTTCCGCCGGTTCTATGTGGAGCTTGCGCGTGGTGGCGGCGATGTTGCGGATCAGGGCGTCGGCGCTGACAAACTCGCTGTAGGTCATGTCGGCCCCGAGCTCCTTGCATATGAGCCGGAACGACTGGTCGGTCACATCCTCCATCGGCGCGAGCATCACGGGGCGCTCGCCCAGGTCGATATCAGCTATTTTCATTCGGGGAATTTACGGTAATATTCTTCCAGAAGGTTGCGGATGTTGAAGTAGTAGGTGGCGGTCTCCTTGCCGTTTTTCTTCTCCACGTCGATGCGGTCGAAGTAAGGCTCCTGATACTGATGGTCCTTGACCACGGCGTTCTGGAAATTCACCAGATTATATTCGTGGCGCGGGTTGATCACATGCCAGGCGTTGTCGGGGTCGAGGCCCGTGCCGCTCGAGGCGATGGTCTGGAGCAGATGGTTGAGACGATACTGCCATATGCTGGCCAGATTTACCTTTCCTCGCTCGCGGAGGGCGTAGATAAGGAAATTCATCTGGTTGAGGTCGAAAGGATTATCGGCTATCGCCTCTTTTGCGTAGGAGATGATTGAGTCGAGCTCGGCGCGGGTATGCTTGTCCTTGTAGTATAGCGCTTCGTTGCGGGCGAGAATGTCGTTGTTCCGGTATGGGTTGAAATCTTCCTGAAAGAGGTAGCCGTAATAAAGATGCCGGTAGTCGTTCAGGTTCATTATCGTCTCGTTGCGCTCATAGCGCTCCATTAGCTTGGGATAGTAATATGGAGAGGCCGGGTTGGTGACGTCGGCTTTTATCTGCTCGAAGTCGGGCGCCTGGGGTTCGGCTTTTTTTGCCGGTTGGGGCGCGGCGGCCGTCGCGGCCATCGCCACTGCTCCGAGAATCAGTATGCCGGTAAATAATTTCTTCATCGTACTGTTCAATATCGCGTTAAGATTCGGCCCGGGGCCGGATGTGAGAGCGGGGTGCGCCGTCAGGCGTTTGCCACGGCATCGAGGGCAAGTCCGGCAATCGACATTGTCACTACTGCCGGAAGTCCGATCCGGGCGAATACGGCGAGAAGCGGTTCGGCCGATGCGTGGCCCGACGGAGTACGGCTCCATGCCACAGCGCCGAGAGCGGCACCCACTACGGCACCGCCGATCATGCCGGCATAGCCCAGAAGCATCCCCACGAGCATTCCTACAAGTGTGCCACCCACAATGTAGTTGCGGCAGACGTTGGTGGCAGGACGGCGCATTCGCCGCCAGAAGTTGGCGAAAAGCACAATCAGCACTCCAAGCGCCCAGAAGAGCACCAGGTTGCTGTCGATAGCCACGTAGCGGCTGTCGTAGAGGGCCATGATGCCCAGATAGCTGAAAGCCGCGCCTGAGGTAGCCGAGCGGAAGGCGAAAACTACGCCTGCACTCAAGAGCAATACACTGGCTATAAGTAGAAACGTGCTCATATTACGTCGTGCTCGTATTATTGGAATAGATACACGGATATAACAATCGGCAGCGGGCCCTGGGCACACTGCTGATTCTACAAATTTAGGATTTTTGAAGGGAAAAAATTATCCCTTTTTCATTTCTTCACAAAAATTGCTTAAAGTTAAGCCAAACGGCACAACAATAGCACCCTGTGGACCAATGCGCAACGCCTTTCCAGGCCCGAATCGTGGTCAGATGTCGGCACAGGGAGGAAATACGGTCTGGGCGAGGAGTGCTTCAAGGCGTTCAGGCGTGAAGGCGGTGTGGAAATCCTCCGGACGAGGCAGAATGATGGTGCCTGCGAGGTCTACCGATGCGGGCGACACGAGAATCTGCCCTTCGGCTGAGCCGAAGAAATCCGGACGGTGGGCCTTGCGTGGAATCACGCATATCTGCACGCCGCCGGAGATCCGGTCGGCGCGGCAGATTACGTTGATGTCGGGCTCCTCCCCGCCGGCGCGGCGCGGCAGCCAGGCTATGGCCTCAAGCAGCTTTGCCTCCGCTTCGGCGGCCGTCGCGGAGAAATTTATGACGTTGAACGGCAATTCCCCGCCGTCGATTGCCCAGTCGAGCAGCGGCATCCTCGTGGCTTCGACGGCCTGGAAGTGGAAGTGGTCGGGCGCGGAGGCGCCGCAGCGCGCGCCATTGTAGAAAAGTGCCAGCCCCGGCAGATTCATGGCGAACTCCGCCATATGGACCATCCGCTCGGCGCGCCCGCAGGAAATCAGTTGCTGCGGGGTATGGTCGAGCGCCGGGATGGTGAAATGCACCGGAAAGATGGGGAAGGGGTTGACCAGCAGCTCGTAGCCGTGGCCGAGCCCGAACGACAGCTGCTCGGCGGGGCGGTTGGCATTGCATAGGAAGCACGGTCGCGTACCGGCTTTGCCGTCGGCCACTTTCGCGCCCGTCGAGGCAATGCGAGCCGGATTGTGCTGCACGGCGAAGCGGCGCCCGCGGCATTCCATTGTGCGCGTTTCCACGCGTCTGAGAGCCTCGAAGTTGGCCGCGGCCATAGGCCATTCGGCAATCTGGCGTCTCAGGAATCCGAGCGCTGCGGCAGTTGAAAGCGTTTCCATCAGTGTTTGAGCCGGTTCATTCCGATGCGTGCCAGCAACTCGGTGGTGCGCAGCGAATCCTTGTAGTAATTGTTGGCGTTGACGCGCTCTATCGAGAGGTTGGCGTCGCTGTTTCCCTCCCAGCGCCGGCAAAGATAGAGCGAATCGTAGATGCGGCCGATGCGGTACTGGCGCGAGATGCGCAGGCCGATGGCGTAGTCCTCGCCGTAGCTCACGTTGGGCATCTTCAGGCGCCGTAGCACCGGGGTGAAGAAGGCGCGCGGTGCGCCGAGTCCGTTGATGCGAAGGGCGTTGTTGGCGCCGTTTGTGTCGGTCCACTCTCGGTGGTCGATCAGGCCGGGAGGAATCGGCCTTCCCTCGAAATCCACGAGTTCGTAGCTGCCGATTACCATGGCGCAGTGCTCTCGGCGGAAGGTGGCGACAATATCGGCGAGCACATGCGGGTGCTTGTAGAGGTCGTCGCTGTCGAGCTGCACGGCGAAGCGTCCGCAGCGCCCGTCGGCTGCGGCGAGGTTCCAGCAGCCCCCGATGCCGAGGGTGTCGGTGTCGGGGATGAGATGGATAAGACGGGAATCCTCGGCGGCGAGCTTTTGAAGTGTTTCGGTAGTTCCGTCGGTGCTATGGTTGTCGACTACGATTACGTTGAATGGGAAATCCGCTTCCTGACTCAGCGCCGAGCGCACGGCATCGGCGATGGTACGCACGCGGTTCTTGATCGGAATGATAACCGAGGCCTCGATGAAGAAATTCCCGTCGAGTGGATTGATGTCGGTCAACGACCAGGAAATTAGGGAACTACTTTCGCGCATGACGGCTGTAAACGCCCGTTCCATCTCAATCTGCACTTCGCGGTTGCGCGGATTCACGTAGTCGAACTGCTTTTCGCCGCTCAGCCGCGTGTCGGTTTGATCCACCGTATAAAGCGGATCGGGAATATGGGCAATCTTGGGTGGAATGGATGGGAAAAGAGCGAAACGGAGCCATAGCGCATACCATGCGCCGTATTCCAGACCGTCGGGAATCTTTGCCGATTCTTCCTTCAGGGAAGCGGTCCGGAGAAACACCAGCGGCCCGAAGTCGAAATCGTCGCGCACAGAGCCGGGCTGGTGGGCGATGGTGGGGTGGGTATGGAGCGTGCCGTCGGCACTGCGTTCGCGGTAATGGCTATAGGCCATCGCACAATGGCGCGAGTTCATGATGTCTTCTACGCGGTTGCCCGCATCGGGGTCGGGTAGTACCTTCCCTTCGCCGGGAAGCGAGAGGTCGATGGCCACGTAGGTCTCGTTGCAGTCGATTTTGCTCGCGGCTTTGCGGAGCATCGATGTGGAGCAGAGCCGGGGCAAACGGATTATCTGCATATTGTTTGTCTGGTTTTCGGTTGGATTGGTTATCTATGCGGGAGGAGGAAGTGCATTACGTCGGCCATCAGTCGGTTGCGCGCCTTGGCTCCGCGGATGGTCTCGAAGGGGAAGCCCATGCTGACCACCCGGCTGTCGGCGTAGCGGCTTGTCGAGGTGGCGATTGGGCGGGAGTAGGCCACTCCGGCCGAGAGGCCGTTTTCATCGTAGCGCATTATCGTGGCGCCGGTAGGCGACGACGGTCGGATGGCGTCGGGCGACTCCACGGCGTAACTGTCGGGCGTCGGGCTGACGGTGAAGCTGAAGCGCTCCTGCCATCCGAATGGTTTGAAGGGGGATGGAACCATCGACACCTTGCCGTCGACCGTGCCCTTGCCAAGCTGCCAGTCGAAGCCGAGCACGTCGGTGGCGAACGAGCGGTCGGCCGAGCGCGTCAGCTCGTCGGAATGTGGGTTGTCGAGCAGGTCGGTGGCAATGTATGCGCCGCTCACGAGCATCGAGCCTCCCTGATTGCAGTATGCCTCGATGCGCTGGCGGAGCGCTTCGGGGAAGGCTTTGTAGCGTGTGCCTTTCGTGCCCGTGCCGGGCAGAATCTCCTTCTGCTTGCCCAGGATTAGGTCGACCACGGGAGGATTTGCCGCGCTCCCTATCGGCTTGAGGGTTACGTCGGAGGCGAAGGCCTCGGCGCTTTCCGATACGAAGCCGTAGCCGGCGGCGCGCAGGGCGTCGCCGTGAAGGTAGACGAAGTCGTGGGTGTTGCCTGCCGTGATGGTTTTCTCGACGTTGCCGCGCGAGGCTCCGTAGCCCGGGGCGTCGTCGTTGATATAGTCGCTCTGACGGCGGTAGTCGGTCTGCACGCCGGTAGAGATGATATCGGCTACATCGGGCACGCCTGCGTCCGAACTATAGTCGAATCCGCTGAAATCCCCTTCCTCGAATGTGTCTGGAGCAGAGATGCGCGTGAAGCCGTTAACGATATTCACCTGCGGGATGCCGCTGCCGTTGTCGCGCAGGGCGAGCACCTCCGAGGGGAAGCTCAGACCGCCGTCGTTGCCGGCTATGATGCGATAGGAGTGGATGCGCTCGTCGGCGACGGCCAGTTCGTAGGCGGGTTCGTTGACGACGGCAATATCGCGGAAGGCACCGCCTTCTATACGCTCCTGCACGATATAATATTTCGAGAAGGCCGAGGGCTCGAGCGGGTCGGGTGTAGGTGCCCACGAGAGGCTGTAGCGGCTCTTGCCCAGAGCGTGGATGCCGAATCGTCTCACCGGGAGCGGCTGAACGGCGTACTGCGTATTATAGCGCCTGGCCAGAAAGCGGAGCACGCCCTTGTAGGCGGCTCGGGCTACGTTGAAGCGGAATGCCGGGTCGAGCCCGTACTTCATGTCGGTGAAGTTCTGGTGGCTCAGCAATTCGATAATCATGGCCGGGACTTTGGTCTCGCGGATTTCGTAGTATTTGCGGTCGCGCACGCCGCGGTTGGTCCACGCCGAGTCGTGGAGGGCGCGGATGTCGCTCACTACCTGACCGATTACACTCTCGGTGAGGTCGCGTGCGTCCAGGCGCGTGCGCCCGTCGCCGAGGAGGCGTCCGTCGTCGGTCGAATAGATGCCGAGGGTGCCGACGTTTGTGCCGTCGTCCTTCTTGCCGGCGTCGGTATGGAAGGCCAGAGCCATGTCGATAGGCACTTTCAGTCCGGCGCTGTCGGGGAGCATCGGCGACCCTCCGGCCAGATGGTTTACCCAGAGGGCACGGCTCTTGTAGTCGTCGGTATAGTCGTTGGTGCCTGAACTTTCGGAATATACGCTATAAGGCATCCCTGCCCATTGGAGCCAGTAGCGTGCGCCCTCGGTATAGCGCGGGGCGCCGGAGCGCTCAGCGGGAAGTGTGTCGCCGTTTTTATCGGGCTGCGGAGCGCGGGCCACGTTGCCCCAGCCGCCGCCGATCTTCACGGCGTCGGCCGAGACGACCGTCTCGTCCTCGTCGCTGAGGTTGGAGAGCACCACAATCGGTTTCTTGGGCTTCCCCTTTGCCAGATCGTAGTGGCCGAGGTATAGCCACGTGCCGCCACACATCTGCTGGTTGACTGTAACGTGGGTCTCGCCTCCGAGGTGATTGATGGTGTAGCGGGCGTCGGAGGCGCTGTTGGGATACGACCGGTAGGAAACATATACGGCGTAGCGGCCGCGTTCGGGGATATCAGCCGTCCAGTTGGCGGTGCTCTCGTGGCGCGCGTCGTCGGGGGCGATAGTCGCCACGGTCTCGCTGGTTCCGGCCGTGAAGGGGTTCTCTCCGTCGAGAAGCATGCCTCCTTTGTTGGCGAACCCTTCGCCCTGAGCGGATTCCTTCCAGTGCTCGCGGCCGTTTTTCAGGTAGAAGTCGCCTTCGCGCCAGCCGTCGGTGTCTACGATTATTTCGTGGGTGTTGAGGTCGCGTTCGCGCGGCGACATCACGTAGGCGCCGGCGTTTTCGAGCATCGGCATGAGGTATGGCATCACGAAACCTTGCGAGAAAAGGTCTTCCACCGTGCCGAAAAGTCGTGGCCGCTGCCAGCGCCAGCGCTGGCTTTTCTGGTCGTAGTATTTTCCGTGGCTCTGCCATACGGCGATCACACGGTTGTCGAGCCCCTTGGTGATCGGCACGGAGCGCTCGAAGGTTACGAAGCGGTCGGTCTCGTCGAGCGGCCCGGAAGCGGTGGGCGTGGCCATCACTACCT